>WSZT01000100.1 GCA_013139985.1 Candidatus Methanophagales archaeon
AATGTGGATTTTTGACAGGAAGTCAATGAGGGATCACTTTATGGTGGTTTACTATTTGCGAACAGGATGAAAATGTGGGGTACGATGGATGAAAAATTAAAAAATCACTGACTTTTTCGATTGTGCCCGCTTTTAGCGCTTTAAAGCTCAATTTATGCATCTTTCTTCTCATGATTCATTTCATCAGCTTCCGCCGGCTATAGGATCTTTCAACTATCTTCTTCAAGGGGGTTTTTCAAAATTCTCCATGGTTTGCGGAACCAAATGCAACCACAAATCTATCTTCTTCTGGAATCCTGCTTCTTCTTACATAAGCGCCGATAGCAAACGAAACTGTGAATACTGATAGAACGATAAGTATCTGTGTTAATCGTATTCCAAACGGGGTGTAGTTCAATTCCAAGCCCAATAAAGGCGTAATTGCAATGCTCGATCCAAAGCTGAGTGCAATTCGTTCGATCCCATCTAAATCGTCTTTCCGTATGAATAAGGCGGCGATTAATGCGTAGCCTGGTAGGAAGAGGACTAAGGGAAGACCAAAAATAATTCTTACCACCATTTCGTTAAGGGATGGGATGAGAACAAAGGGTATGCATAAAAGAGTGAAGAGGATTACGAGTACGAGATCAATGTCAATGTCTTTTGGGAAGTGTTTTTGCATGCTATGTGATTTTTTTCATCTTAATCATACCCAATAGATTACTTCGCTTTAACAGCATCATCAACATAAGTAAAATCCCTCGTCTGCGTTCCATCACCGAAAACGGCTATTTCTTCTTCGTTTATGATTGCTCTAACAAACTTGTGTATCGCCATATCTGGTCTCTGTCTCGATCCCTAAACCGTAAAATATCTTAATGAAACAGTTGGAACGTTGTAATTCTTCCAATAGAGATAACACAAGTTCTCACCTGCTAATTTCGTAACACCATAAGGCGAAACGGGCTTTAACAAAGTATCCTCTCTCATCGGCAGTTTCGCATCGCCGTAAACTGATGAAGACGATGCATAAACGAACTTTTTTATATTTTGCGTTTATAGAATTTCAATAGTTTTTGGCTTGCTTCTACATTGTTCCTCGTGTATATCTTAAAGCTCTTGCCCTAAGATGCCCTTACACCTGCTTGTGCTGCTAAATGGAATACGTAGTCCACATCAGGGAATTTATCCATCTCCAAAATATCTTCTTCAATTAGTTTGAAATTGTTGTTCTTCAAAGCGTTCGATAGATTCGTTTCTTTTAGCTCTCTGGTGTAATAATCGGTGAAAAAATATATTCCAAGTACTTCGTAGCCCTGCTCTAACAGCTTATCCACCAGGTGGCATCCTATGAAACCTGCACAGCCAGTTACTAAGGTTTTCATTTTTTTAACCCAGTAACGTCTTCCGCTCAATTAATCCTTTACCGCTTCTCTTCCGCACTCCAGCCCTGCATTATAATGTATTCCACCACTTTCGCCGCACACGCTTTCACACCCATCCGCCCACTATCCACTACAACCTCGGGATTCCACGGCTCTTCATATGGTACGTTCACACCCGGCACCGTCGCACCGTCCTTCTTCGACTCTTTATATATGCCGGTAGGCGCATATTTCGCTTTCCTGTCCCGTTCTCGCTCCATACACGTCTCTAAAGAGCACTTCACGTACACCTCTGCGAAATTGGGTATAGCCGCTCGAGCTCTATCCCGGTATCGCCTCCGATTTGCAGTAGCATCTATGATAACCGGAATGCCACTTGTCACCATGATTTTCGCCATATAGACTAGCGAAGCATACACTATCTCGCGCTCATCGTCCGAATACGAAGGCTTCGGCGTGATAAATTTACGTATCTCATCAAGTTCAAGCACTTGCACTTGCATGATCGTCCCCACTTTATCTGCTATTACTGACTTGCCACTACCCGGTAAGCCTGTTATCCAGATCGCCCATGTCATGTTAAAAGAACATTTGATTTAAATGTTTGTAATCCTTTTGGTAAAGCTTTTAATAAATCTTTTTAAGAAACGGTTTTCGGTGGCCAGTTATCGGTCATCCAGCCCGGAATCCGTCCACTGTCCCGTGGACCCACAAGGACCGACCAGCCAGTAGCATCTTCCGTCTCTCCCGAAATCCTTGCCGCAAGGCCTGGTAACACCAGTGTCTTATGTGCTACCTTCTTTTCCGCATCATACGATGCCACTGTGTCTTTGATCATATCTGCAGTAAGCTGCCCGCCAGCAACAGCAGCTTCAACGCCCAGCCCGTCTGCATCCACCACCATCAAATAGCAATCAATTTTGCTAGAACTCAGGTCGCTCTCCACTGTATAGTAGGTCAATGCGAAATTAGTAGTGATAAAAAGAGGCGATTTGTCTGTGGGACTCCCTACCTCCCTCAGGCCGGGGTCCACACTTACCGGACGCCTTGGATCGGTATATATATTCGCAACGAGTGTGCGCTCAGTAATCAGCGAATGTGGCTCTATCGAATGCAAAATCATTATATCCGCGTATCGCAGGATTAACGTGTCTGCTATAATCGCTTCCCAATACGAAGCATCCAAAGCGTCTTGATTACCATTTGTCATCCATGCGGTCATAGGTACAGCCATTAGAGGATATGCAATACTCTTATTCCCATCTACTATTCCCGCACGCCGTATCCTCACGAACCTGGAGAATGTATCTGCAAGCCCTTCTCCTGTCGGATATGTCCCGGGGTCCAATATGAGGTCGTCAATGCCCGCAG
The DNA here is from genome assembly GCA_013139985.1 of Candidatus Methanophagales archaeon. Classification (GTDB taxonomy): domain Archaea; phylum Halobacteriota; class Syntropharchaeia; order Alkanophagales; family Methanospirareceae; genus Methanophaga. Next base: position 2,736 of record WSZT01000100.1, read on the forward strand.
CAGCGAAAGTCGTGGCAAGGCTATTTAACGTATCGAGATCCAGTGAAAAGAGCGTAACGGGAACGTTATACCGCTTCGCAAGTGCCATAATCGCCTGCCAGTTGGTCTTGTCCGCAGCATATAACAATGGATTCCTATCTGAAACCTCTTTCAATCCTGCTTCTAGCACTTTCGCATCGAACGAACATAAAATTAGTGGCATATCTGTCTCTTCTGCCACGCACTTCACGCACCTGGCAAATGTTTTGGCTTCGCTTGATACTGAACGTACAGCAATTACATCTAAAGTTAAAAATTCACCAACGTAAAATTTACGCCACTTTGTTATCCTTCTTACCCGTTCCCGCAATTCCGGCTCGGCCATTGTGTCCCAAACGTCATAAGCAAGCGACGTACGGTCATAGAATGTGAGTTCGTGCCGGTGCATGATGTCTTCGCCACCTATTTTACTCGCTCTCGCACCTACTCCTATCGCAACTTCTCTTATCTCGGGCGCTAATAACTCCGCTAGCTCTTTCGCTTTCGATGCGTATTTAGGTTCAAAAAGAGGTTTACAATCCTCCAATTTCTTATTCCGTTCTAACAGTAGCGATGCAAAAGCCAGGCATGTCTTCTCGCCACATTCTTTGCAATTCGTTCCCGGAAGATATTTCCAGGCATCCATTGGACTACTTAGCTTCATTTGTTTGCCTCCCACGTTACCCAGTCATCAACATTCACTTCTTTCGCACCATCCGTATCCGCACCGAACAGCATTTGCGTTACGCGCTTAACCGCAGTAGCAGCCTTTGGGTGCATCATCATAAACATGTCTCCACCTGCGATACCCAGTGTCAAGCCGGTAATAATCTCATATAACGGGCCTCTATACGCTGCAGGTCCCCAATCGGAATCCTCAGCAAGTGGTGAACCCTTCATCCATGATTCGCGCGCACCCCACGCATTTGTCACTCCGCAAGAGATTGGGAACGCCAAATCGGTATCGCCCTTTAATGCTGCTATCCTCATCCGTTCTATATTCGTGAATGCATAGTCTAAGCCATAACCAAGCGCAGCAGTTGTCGGGTCTATCACTATATCCTCCCTCGGCACACCTAATTTGAATAGATACCTGTTCAATGTCTTCTGTGCGTTTATGTCTAATTGAGTCCACGAGAGGATAACATGCCCATTATCCTTTGCTGCTTTTGCTATTCGCTCGTAGTCCATGTTCAGGTTTGCAGAGGCGATTAGGCATCGCTCACCCGCGGCAGCTTCAGCCGCAGCCTCCAGCACCGCCGGGTCTTTATCCGGATTACCTGACCCCCCAATGACAATCGGGACTTTTACCGCTTGCAGCACGTCCTCTACGGTCTTCGCTGCTTCCTTCGCCGATGTGTCCTTTATCGTTGGGTCCGTGCTTATCAGATGAATCGTAACCATGTCCGCGCCGAATTCACGTACATTCTTCTTCGCCCATTCTGCTGGGTCTTCCATCACATCTTCATAAAAACCCCGCACTGCCTTCGCAAGTGGAATAGGCAGGTCAAAGCAATCGACAGATATTACTGGCGGATAGGGCATTTGGAAATCGAAATTGTAAAACGGCAATGATTTCTCACCGCCTATTGTTACCGTACTCTCCCTTGTGCCGCCATCAGCGGAGGTAGCACCGATAGTTACTTCTTCTATCTTTCCGGTCCACGCCGCTTTCGCAACCTCAAATTTCGCGCGCTCTAAGACCGCTACCTTCTTCTCTTCTACATAGTGCACTGGCTGCAGCATCTGGATCAACGACTTTCGGGTCGAAAGAGTTGCTTCAACTTGTTTATCCACCTCATTTAGCATCGACTGCAGTACTTGGATCAACGGAGGAGGTATTGCGCCACTCTGTGATAATTCGACTTCCATATCTCCCTCTATCTTCACATCCTCCAACTCTACTATATCATAGTTCTCCAATATACTTGCTAAATCCCCAAAGGTTATTTTCTTCCTCATCGCTCCTTAGTACTTTGTTTGTGCATCCCCCTATATAATTAGTATCGTTATTTACTCGATAATAGTACCCAACCCTCTCTCCCCAGCCAACGCCCTCAATATATTTCCTGATTTTCCGCTAAGGATCTCACATTCAATGCCCATCTTTGCTATCTTGATCAAGTCCTTTACTTTTGTTGTCATCCCTCCCGTAACATCAACCGAATATGAACTGCCAAGGTACGATTCAACAGTAGTGTATTTCTCTATCTCGATTTTAGGTATTAAGCTCGCGCTCTCATCTCGCTGTGGGTCCGAAGTATAAACACCATCAACTAATCCAAAGAGCAGAACCCTGGAGGGCCGTAAAGATCCGCTTAAGTACGTGAAAATTTGTTCCGTAGATATAATTGTGCAGCCTTTTGCTGCATCAAATACGCAATCACCAAAGACAACGGGGATTAAACCTTTACTCATACATTCTTCTATCGGTCTGATAAAAAAATCGACTATCTCGCCATCTCTTGCTATGCAGCATGCCGAAGGTTGGATAGATACCGCATTGAGCCCATAATCGGTCATCAAATCCACGACTACTCGATTCAATGTTGATGCGGCATTTTGGCACATTGCAAAGCCTCTTACGCTGTCCGCCTGTATAAAACCCTCTGCGGTTCTAAATGCTTTGGCTATTGGATGCGGAAACGAGCCACCACCATGTCCAATGAGTAAATTCAAATCCCGTTCTCTATCAACCACTTCTTTTAGCTCTTTCACAATCCGTTTTAGAATACTATACTTTAATGTTGCCGGCACACTTTTTTCGGTAATTAAAGAACCACCTAACTTGACGAAGATTAAATTGTTTTCCATAATATACCATAATATACCATAATATGCTATTACTTAAGTATGGGATATAAGATAAGTGCTAAAAAAAATGGCGAGCGACAAGATATGAGTTAGGAGAACTTACGAATCTTTACTAAAGCTTTTTGCTTACAAGCAAGCAAGCAAGCAAAAAGCTTTATTTTGCACCCCGAATCTTATCAGAAATGGTTCTTATCTCATTTGAGATCTCATTCAAACTCGCTCTTAGCCGTACCAGCTCTCTTGCCATAGTTCGCTTTTCCGCATCCTCACTGCGTGCAAATTTGGTCGATAGCGCATTTATCGAACTCGATTTCTCCGTTATCCGCTCTGATGTATCATCCAATTCAGATGAAATCAGGCTTATATCCACCCCTTTACCTCCGCCTCTCGAAACATACACATATACAAACGCAGAACCCAATATCAAGCCCAATATAATAGATATGATGACATAGAGTGCAATTGGCGGTGCTTCTATCGTACTAGCGAGTTCACTATAATCCTCTGCCAGTTTAGATGCCCAACCCGGATGCCCACCTTCATATAGCCCTATTATATCCTGTTCCATCTTTGTTGTTCCGCCCACTTTGGCATTTGCAGCCCCTAAACTAGCATTTATCTTTCGTTCCGCGTCTTGAATACCTCTGTCCGTAGAATAGAAGACCATGGACGGACTCAATTTTTGCTGTATCGTCTCTAATGTCGCACCATCTCGTGACGTGCCAACGGTTAGTTCTACATATACCTCCTCTTTTCCTATCCCCTCTATGTTGTATTTCTCGAACCCTGGCTCTTTTACTTGTCTTATCGGCTCTGGAACCACACCTGTTAGTATAATCGGAGATGGGAATGGATAAGCATGCTCATACTTACCCTGCCAAACAATCTGGCTTGCAGTATGAGAGATTTCATCGCCGAACTTCCAATCTCGTGGCTTATCCAGATTTGTCCTCAGCTCTAAGACGTAATTATCTGGAATCGGGACCCCGGTCTTATCTACATATATACGGAATTCTAGTTCATCGCCTTCAAATTGGTCAGTATCTAAAAACTCCGCATATGTTCTCCTTTCTTCCCCGGTCACTAAATTAGTAACATATGATCTCCGCTCATCTAGCTTTAGCACATCATCCGCAGATGCATTCCCAATGGCTAAAAGAGTTGATAAAAGTAGTATAACCAATAAAATGGAAAATAACCCTTTCACTTTCATTCTTCTTCCCGCTCTAATGATAGAGATAAATCAGGTAGCTCTTCATCTTTTCCCGTTACCGCTTCTACTTGTGCTGCTTCTCCCGTGCCTTCTGCTTCTGACGTTTCCGTCACCCGTTTTAGCTCTCTTAAAGTGGCTAAGATCATTGCAAGTGGTTCCCCCATATCTTTCATCCCTCTTACTACTTTCATACTAGTCTCCCGTATCTTTGAAACCTCTGACTCTGCCTTTGTTATATGCCTTATCACACTTGAAGAGGTCTCTTCAGAAGGTATCCCGCTAATGAACTCCATTGCCCGGTCAAGTACCAAATTAATATCCTCGCCGAATCTATTTGACAGGTCATCTATCCTCTCAGTTAATATCTCCATATTCCTTGCTGAATCGTCTATCATTTTTACTATCTTCTCGGCTTTATCCGCCACTGTCGCCCCGGCACCTTTTAATTTCGTGATTAAAACCTCAAATTCCGTTTTCAACTGTGCAAATCCCTTACCCGCACCCTTTGTCCATAGTCCTACTTTTTCCATGCTTCTACTCGCGTTTTCAAGCCCCTGGACCAATACCGTGAGACCTGCGATCGAGAAGCTATCCGGTACTTTCAGATTCTTTATGTTCTCCGCTATATCCATGCCGGTCAGCAAATCATCGAACATCTTCAAGCTTTGTGCCAGCACAATGGGGACGTTATTCCATAAAGCTTTGGACTCTATAATCTCATAATTCTTCCAGTATTCTGTTACGGTATCCCTGTTCTTCTCGTCTGCACCAGGGGAATAGGGTATTCCAGTGATCTCCGAGAACGGTTTTGGCGTACCGTAGAAGAGCGAATGGTGCCGCTGTAGTTTGGTGAAGTCACTTTCATTATACGCTTTTTCAAGCCATTCTAATTCACGCAGTCTTGGTGGAAGTCCGGGCCCCGGTGCCCAAGGCTGAAGCCCAATCATGAGCGTGTAAATGCCAAAGCTGTGTGCTCGTGCTGGCGCATCCAGTTTCAGAACGTCCGCGTCTTTTGCAAATCGCTCGGTCACCATGCTCTTAAAAGCTCCGCCGCCCAGCCGTGCATCATCGAAATTGTCCCCTCTCGAACTTAACACTGTAATTAGATGTCCAAACTTCTCCTCCTCATTCACTACATTCCCTTCCGCATCCAGTGACAGAAACCCGTAATCATGAAGTATGTCTATATATTTTGATGCCATGACGTTATCTATAGAATGCCGATAGTTTACCAGTGGATTGAATATGATGTCGCCATCATTAATCGGCGAATGCGTCCACCGGAAGTACTCGTCTTCTCGGTCGAGCTTTCTCATAATGGCTAAGAACGAAAGATTCTTTAGATCCTCTCTGTCCTTCTTTAAGCTCGTTATCTCCTCTTCTGCTATCGCTATTGGATGGTAGGTCCTCGTATTCAAAGGCGTGGTAAGCTCTCGCAGGATCTTGTTCTTAAGCGCTCCAAGCCGCTCTAAATTCCTTTCCGATGCTATCTTCCGCTCTTCGGTATCGCTCACCCTTATATCGAGATCGAAGACCTCTTCTTTTAATTCCGCTGCTTTCCTCTTCGCTCTATCGAGTTTCGATTTGGCATCGCTGATTCCCGCTTTGTTTACATGATGGAACATACCGGTCTTTGTTTCATAAGCATTAATTTCTCGCCGAATATCCTTTATCCTACCCTCGAACCGCTCCAATTCCGACCTACCGGATTCTGTCTTACCCCTTATGTCCGATAGTCGTGCCTCAATCTCAACCAATTTCTGCCGGACCCGTGGTATCTCATCCTCAATGTCATAAAATAAGAACAACTTCTCCGTTGGGAATACACATTCGTAGTAGCCCAATGTATCAAACCGGTCTTCATAACCCCTTGCTCTATTCTGGAGATCATTTAGGTCCAGCCACTTACCCTTTGTCTCAACCGCACCACCGGGCATAAAACCAAGATCAAGAAGGAACCGTGTTATCGCCCTTTCTAATTCCTCATCCCTGTTCTGCCCTTGAAGGTCTCTACCCAAAAGGAAGAACAATTTGAATGGATTAGAATAATTCTTGTCGTCTATTATGAGGTCCTCGGTATGGGACATAAGGGCATGAAGTTCTTTCAGCGTACCGAGTGCATTACCTGTTGGAAGCACCGATTCCTTACTCGATGGTAGTATGCCGATCCCAAACATCACCGGATCCGCGCCAAACTGCTTCGAGATCCAATCGCGTATGTCTATTGCAATGTCTAAGAGCATACTTGATCCTGTCCCACCACCGAATGCACAGACCATAAGTATTAAAAAGTCCCGCCCGCCTGTTCTATTCCTCAATTCAGCAGCCGCCGCGCCTATCGCACTGAATATCCGTTCTCTATGCACGTTATACATCGCTCTGCCATAAATACGGTGTTGGCCACAGCCAGCACCCGCAGCGGTCAGATAAGGGTCGGGCAGCCACCGATTAGTATTTTTCATTAGTATCTTATCCGGCCGGTTGAGTATTATCTTTTTCCGCTCTTCTATTTCGCTGCATGCGTTTGCAGATGCCGGGTCAGTATCAATAATTAAAAACTCCTCATTCTTTGGCGCTTTACCTGTTTTGTGCTTGAGTGTTCTCAATATATTATTAACGATGCTGCTTCCCTGCCCACCAATTCCAATGGCAATCCTATTTACTGTGTCTTCCCCCGTCCCCATCTATCTACTATCATACCTCCTTCTCTCGCGATTCGTAATCGTCCACTTTTGATTTGATCTCGCCCATCTCGTCATCGAAATGCTCTAGTTCCATCCCGCCACCACGTACATCGCTTTCTATCCCGGAGACCGCACTATCAATGCTCTTCTCGCTAGTAACAAGCCGTCTTGCTTCACTTTCGCCCTTAAACCATACCGCAAGGCCAAATAAGCCCAATATGATGCTTGCCGCTATCATAACACATACCACAATAAAGGGGGCGGGATCAGCTAAAGGAATCAGATCCTGCTTCACATTCAACACTAAGGCGATAACGGCTAATATCACACCGATGACCGGCAAAAGAAGAAGCATTTTGTCCACTTTTAATAATAGCAACATCACTACTACTTCTACAACCAGTAAAATGACAACAATCAATATTCCTATACTCATGGGATCCATATCTGATACCTCGCTTTAAACATTTAGTCCTATTAGTTAGTTATCTAAGTTATTGAGTATTTAAATACATTAGGGTCTTGTATCTTCACAATTTCTCTATTTGTACCGTGCATTTTGCAATTAACAATCCCTCAAAGGACAGTCCCAATCCCCAATTCTCGCCTTACAGCCACCACATACCTTCGCATATCCACAGCCATTACATTCTCCCTTTGAGAACTTAATCTTTTCTAGAGCCCTCCAAATCATGTCAATTCTGTCCTTCCTTACATTTCCTACATTGGCCGGAAGGAAAGGGCATGCCCACACATCCCCATTAGGCTTGATATACATCATACCCTTACCTGCTAAACAACCACCGAAGAACCGACCAAAGAAATTTATTATTCGCTTAGTGTGAATACCCCGACTTTGAAGCACGTAAGCCCAGTATTCCGGTGCTGCAACAGGAATCAATATTGCTCGTAGTTCACGCTGTTTCGCGAGAATCAAGTCCAGAAGCGCTTTGAACTCATTTCTACTGAGTGCATAATCTCTAATCTCTTCGCCCCTGCCAAAAGGAACGAAATTATAGATGAAATAAGAATATACGCCTATTCTATCTCCATAATCTATGATTCGTTCGATTTCATTGAAATTCCGCCTGGTTGCAACTATATTCAGATGTAAATATAGATTTTCCGCAGTGCAATTCTCTATCCCTTCAATCACGGCATCGAACGCACCTTTGACACCCCTTATGGAATCATGTATCTCGGGATTCATACCGTCCAACCCTATTACCACCCCAACGTTATATTTGCGCAGCAATTTCGCTACTTCTTTCGTTATCAGCGTTCCATTTGTCGCTATAAAGACGCTGAACCCAATTGACTTTGCGTATGCGATCAAATCAAAAATGTCTTCGCGTAGCAAAGGCTCGCCTCCCGTGAATACAAATGACCGGATGTCTAACGCTGCTACCTGATCTATCAATGCCCGCCCTTCTTCTTCTGTTAGTTCATCATAAGATGCCTCTCCACCGAACGCATGACAATGGATGCAGTCCAGGTTACACCTGCCGGTCATTTCCCATACCACATGTGGACTCAGACCGAAGCAAGAAATCTGTTTCGCGCCTGCACCTGCATGGATTAGGTTCTTTAACTGGCTCGTCCAAAGAAGAAAAGCCTTTTTATTCCAGCCTGAGAGCATAGCATATAGCACAATCGCTACTGCTTGCTTCAATAGCAGGTGTGGCGGGTTGTAGAAGCTTTTTACTCGCTTATTTATATCTTTGCGTCTGTTTTCCATCACATAAAAAAGCACTTCTACTACGATTTTGTTTTAAATAAAATAGTAATAATCTTCTCTGCTGTATCGTAGCCGCCATCAAGATAAATCGCACCAATCACCGCTTCAAACGTCTCGGCGAGAACATAAGGCTCTTCATTTGCCCTTTGTTTCTTCTCACCGACTCCCAGCATAATAGATTCTCCAATTCCAAGCTCGCGACCGATTTTTGCAAGTGATTCCTCTCTCTCAAGTTCTATTTTCTTTCTTGTTATCTCATCTCGCGTCTTGCAACCCGATTTTATCAATAAATCTACTAATACCGCTTTTAGGACTGCATCTCCAAGCGTCCGGAATATCTCCTGGTCTTCACAAGCCTGGTTTCGTTGCCTTTGCTCTAGTGCATATGCTTTACGTGTCAATGCGCGATTTAAGATGCTCTTGTCCACGAATGAATATCCGATATTTTCTTCGATTGTCATACAGCCTTCATTTTTAATTATATTCGGTGATTCTTCCTTTCGTCTGACACACATCTTTGCCGCAATGGTAGCTGCTCCAACTCCATTGTCGATGTTCACTACTGCTAGTCCTGGCGAGCAGCTCTGGAGCATGGAAAGAAGTGCTGCTATTCCTTTACCTCCAAGCCCATAGCCCACTGATGTTGGAACGCCAATCACGGGCACGTTCACCAGGCTTGCTACTACGGAAGGCAATGCCCCTTCCATACCTGCCACCACGATTATCGCTACCACATCTTCATTTACAATCGCCTCAAGAGGTGAGGCCAATCTGTGTATGCCCGCGATACCTACATCGTAGGTCTTTATCACCTCACAACCACACACTTCGGCAACAACTCTCGCTTCCTCAGCAACAGGTATATCGGCAGTTCCAGCCGCGATTAACCCTATTTTTACGCGCCTTTCAAACTCGTATCCTCGCTTCTTTACTACTATCGTACTCGAAATTGCATTATAGTCAACATCAAGCTCCTTTGTTTCTGCCACCACACGCTTCTTTATCATCTCGGCCTCGCGCACCCGGCTAATCAACGCAAAGCCCTTTTCCGATGCAACTGCAATCGCTATATCAGCCACTTCATTATTGCTTTTACCCTCTGCAAAGATTATCTCGGGTATGCCCGTCCTATACGACCTGTTTATATCTATCCGTGCAAAATCCCTTATCTTCCTTATACTCTCTAACTTCAGTTCCTTACTCGCTTCCTCTATACCTATTTCCCCGCGGCCGAATCTTCTCAGTATCTCTTCCATAGCATAGCCTAGAATACCCAATTCTCTTTTCGTATGTAATATACTTACAATCTAAGGAAATTAATTAATTAACAATGAAAATAGAGGAACTTGGCGAAATAGGATTAATAGAAAGAATAGTGGAAAAGTTTCGTGTAGATCGAGAAATGGTGACTGTGGGGGCGGGCGATGACGATTGCGCTGTTATAGATATAGAAAAAGTAAGAAATAGGTTCAAGCATCTTGTAATTACTACCGATACACTTCAAGAATCAACCCATTTCCCTCACGGCATTTCACCGTTCCAAATAGGTTGGAGTATCGTAGCTGTGAACTTAAGCGATGTCGCTGCGATGGGTGCATACCCTTTTGCTTTTACTATTGCTATGGGCATTCCGGCACAGACCGAGACATCATTTTTGGATGAGCTGGTAGCGGGGATAGAGGAATGCGCTGCCACTTACAATACCGCAGTAGTAGGCGGAGACATAACGATGAGCAAAGAGCTCATATTAACCGGTACCTGTTTTGGATTTGCAGACCGGCCGGTAAGGCGAGCCGGAGCTAAAGTGGGGGACTTAATATGCGTGACTGGTTCGCTTGGTAATGCCGCTCTCGCATTGAAGCTGCTGAGAGGCGAGCTAAAAGCGCCGGGAGATGTGGACGTGGCAGTAAAAAAGGCACTTTTTCAACCAGTGCCGAGGATAAACGAAGGCATCACTATCGCAAATTCGGGCCTGGCTACTTCCATGATTGATATAAGCGATGGTCTCGCTCTTTCATTAGCCGAGATAGCAAAAAGGAGCTCTGTTGGTGTGGAACTGTATGAAGATAAAGTGCCTGTATTGAGCGATGAGATAAGAAGAGACTTGAGACTATCAAAGCGTGAACTCAGAGAGCTTGCGTATTATTCCGGTGGTGATTATGAATTACTTTTTACTATTGATGCTAGTGCATTAGAGAATGAACAAGTAATGAGTAAACTGATAAAAGACGTGAGAATGAGCGTTATTGGGAAAATAGTGCCACAGGAGGAAGGAATTTATTTTAAAACGGGGGAAGAGAAAGAGAAAGTGGAAATACGGGGCTATCAGCACTTTTAACGTGGGCAATTTTCGCATTACCTGCCAAAAAAGACTATGCTAAGAAAAAAAGTGAAGTGGCTGCGAAAGCAACCACTTCCGGGATCTGTTTCGTATTGCACCTTCTGCATTAGCCCAAAGTTATACTAAAAGTACTTTAAATGCGTATTCCACGTTGTGTGCTTGTCCCTCAATATCACTAATTCCTATGTAGTACCAGCCTGGCTGATCAATGTCTATTTCAAGGGTTACCGTATCACCAGCGTTGGTAGCATCCTTACGGGTTATCCAGTTAAAGCTCTTACCGTAAAGGTCTATACGAGTCCTCATATCACTTGGCACTTCCTCAAGTTTTACTT
>WSZT01000154.1 GCA_013139985.1 Candidatus Methanophagales archaeon
CGGTATCGTGAAGTAGGGCCGAATATTTCAGCAGTTCCCTCTCAGAATCGCCTAAGTTATGCAGTTTAATCTTAGAGGAACTGTCAAAGAGCTGGAGTGCGAGAGAGGCAACGGTATTTGCGTGGTCTTCGTTGATGTTACATGTCCTTCCAAGTCTGAGAACACTCTTTTCTCTGACCGACATCTTTTCCAATTGGAGGTTTTCTCCATGCCTTTGTAAATAATCTATGAGCATACCATGACGAAGACCCCTGTTGCTGACTACAATCTCGTTGAGGGCAAATTCTTCCATCAATGTCTCAAGGATCACCGCACCCCCGATGATTATGTCTGTCCGATCAGTGTTGATACCAGGAACCTCTTTTCTCTCATCGAGCGTAAGTGAGCATAGTATAGAAATAACCGCCTTTAGATCTCTCCGCTCAAGTACAAGATCTCTTTTTGAGCCTCCTTTTTTGTACATCTTTCTTGCAATCTCTGCTAAATTGATGATTGTGCCAGAGCTCCAAATAGCAAGCTCTATTTCATCGCGATTCATGCGCTCTATTGTCCTCAGCATCTTATTCTTGGTGTATCGTTTCATCTTTTCGTAGACAAACAACGATACCTGGCTTTCATCACTATCTGAGAGAAACATTCTGCTTAGTCTGATGGCACCAAGCTCTAGGGTGTCCAGATCATGGTATTGGAATTGATCCCCGGTTACTACCTCTGTACTGCCACCACCGATGTCGATGAAGATCGTTTTTTTATGTGCTATGTGCACTCCGCTTGAGATGCCGAGGTATATGAGACGTGCTTCTTCTTTCCCTGATATAACCTTCACGTCTAAACCTGTCTTTCTCAGCTCTTCAAGAAATACAACCCAGTTTTTCGCTTCTCTTGTTGCTGATGTTGCAACTGCGACAATCTCAATTCTTCTGACGCCATTGTACGATAAGTTTTCTCCTGACAACACTCTCGAATAGGTCTTTCTTTTTGAGGATCGACTCGCTCTCAAGGCTCGTATCATCTGAGACAAAACAGTCCAGTGTAACGCTATCGGATTCTATTTTCAGATTGAAATCTGTAACGACTGCGGAATGCGACGCATCCAGACCGTCAGCAATTCGTATAAATGATGCGAGGACTCTAACTTTCGCTTTGTTTTTCGGGCTGAGAGCTGCAAAATGAAAATGACTGTTCTTTGGATTTGCTTTCCGATGGTATCGCGCGATACTGCCTATTAGGTACCGCTCATCAGAAGTGAACGGAAATTCCTGCTCGTTTAGTATAAGTTTCAGAGAGGATTTGTGGTGTCCTTTTGGACCCTGAGACCAGCCGATGTCGTGTAGAATTGCGGCACATTCCAGCCAGTAGCGTTCCTCTTCACCCAGTGAATGCAAATCGCTCAGTTTATCAAAGAGTTCAAGTGCCAACCTTCTAACAGTATCAGAATGCTCCGGATCCGGATCATACTTTCTGGCAATCTCTCGTATCTGCTCCACTCTCTTTTCATACCCCTCTTCTTTTTTACCGCTCTTTTTCATCTTAGCCTCCTCATCTTCAAAGATAGTATCAAGCGAAACACCACGCAGAAGCATCTGTGCAAAGTTCTCTGGGAGCCAACTAGCTCGTATCGAATCTGCTGCTCCTTCTACATCGTAATCAAGCTTAATAAAATCGACGTAAAAGGAGTTGGTATTTAGGATAGCATAATTAGCCCTCCGGTCTCCATCATCTGGCCTTCCAACACTTCCTGGGTTTATGAACGTAACACCGTCCACTTCTCGTTTGAACTGACGATGCGAATGCCCAATAATAACAATGTCTGCACCGGCAACAGAAGCGAGCTCGCTCAGTCGCTCTTCCGAAGTGGAAGGTGTGAGTGGCTCTTCTTCCGATTCCGGGCTTCCATGTACCATCAACAGAGATTTATCGCCTATACGGATTCTCATCTCACGATCCAACGAGCAAAGAAATCGAATCGACGTTTCGGATAGGTTTTCACCTGCGAAATCAAAAGAGATCTGCTTCTGCTTCTTGATCTTACCTCCTTTCTTCTTTTTCTCTTTTCTTAGCACCTTCAAATCATAGTTACCGATAATGCTAAGGACATTCTCTGATGATAGTTTCTGAACCACCTCATCAGGAAATGCGCCATATCCAAGAAAATCGCCCGCGTTTAAAAAGAGCTCTACGCCACGCCCTCTTGCATCATCCATCACGGTATTTAATGCATGGAGGTTTGCGTGTACATCTGCGATGATCGCGATTTTTTGGTGTTCTCCTGCAGATATGATTAAAGGTTTGATTTCTTTATGCTCGTTCTCGTCCTTTTTCACGTTCCTTTCACCTCCAATCTAAGTTCTACGGATAATCCCCTTTAGCTCGTTCCAGAGTTCTTCGAAAGAAGACGTGGCTTTTGTGGATGGCTGCGTGCAGGCAATCGGCTGACGGTAAATACCCATCTTCTCGATGTCCGCGGCGTAGGGAACCTGGCATTTCAAGAAATGCCCGTTTTCTTCCATCTCCCTGATGACGTCCTTGTGTATCTTTTTCTGTTGTTCCACCATGGAAAAGAACGGGATGATCCTGGTTTGGTCAAGTTTGGATTTATCGAAGAACTTCAGCAACTGCTCATAGGTAAGCTGAGAAAGGGGGGTGGGGACAAACGGCAGGATGATATAGTCAGCGGCAAAAAAGACATTCTCTGAGAGCAGAGTGATGTTTGGTGGACAGTCAAGGAATATGAAGTCGTACTCATCTTCAAAGGGAGTTAACAGCTCTTTGAGCCACTTCTTAGAACGTGCCCTGTTGCCGAGTGCGAGGTCGAGCTTTCGGTAGGAAAAGTCAGACGGAAGGAGGTCTAGGTTCTCGTAATCGCTCCCGCGTATGGCTCTGTCAACCTTCTTGCCACCTTTTAACAGAGTCTTAGAATTGAACTTCTTGGGTGCACGTATCCGGAAGTAGTACGAGGCCGAGCCCTGTGGATCCAGATCGCAGAGCAATGTCTTGAACCTGTCACGAGAAGAGAAGTATGCAAGGTTGACCGCGGCAGCCGTTTTCCCGACTCCGCCTTTTATGCTGTATAATGCCAGAATCGTCATTTTAATATCCCTCCTTTGTGATTGATGCGTCATCATCTTTAAAAAGCTGTTTAACGAGTTTTGTATTCTTCTTTTGACTGAAAAGCAGGAACTGATCTGAGAACTCAGCCCGCACGTGCTGCTGTCTCATGTTCAGATTCGTGATCAGACCACCGATTGCAGCCGCAACGAGTATAGCACGATCTGATTCGGGCACGATCGTATCAAGGTACTCTATCAAGGTACTCCGCTGAACCGAAAGGTCGTTAAACTCGCCCAGGTTGTCCTGAAATTGCTTCAGTTGCTTTGTCAGAAGTGTGATCTCATCCGCGGGGAATAGAGAGGCGAAGAACTCCATGAGATAACGCAGTTTCTTGCACTGTATCCGCAGGCGGTGAAGTTTCTCATCCGGCGAGTTGTTATCCATCTTCGCTCCATCCTTCATGATCCTTTTGTACCGTCGCCAGATGAACGTTCTGGCAAGCGTTATCACGGGTTCTTCTGCGTTTATGGGCGTTCTGACAGCCTCATGTGCCGCATCAGAAACGAGGAATGCGTCCCAGTCGCTGACAAGCTGCCGGTAAAAATCGGAGCGCAGCACTTCAACAAATTTTCCGAGCTCGTTTTCACGTTCTTTCTCCAAATCCATGAAAAACGGATCGAGACCAGATCTGAGATTTTCGGGCAGCATTAAGAGATAAAACTCCTTATTGTGTAGGTACACGTCCAAGTCTCTTAGTTTGTTAGAATACTGCCCAAGTACCCGGAAATCCTGCTTGAATCGATCGAGTTCTGCATCTGGAAACACGTCTTTTATCTGGGTCAGAGCAGAGCGTGTTCGACGTCCAGATACCCGGAAGTCGTGGAGAAACTCGGTGTCTATATCTCTGATGACTCCATCCTCGTTCTGTTTCATGACGTTTAACAGGTAGATCAGGATCTTCCTTGTGGCTGCACTACCGCCCATATCTCTCGTGAGGGCGACCTTAACTTTGGAGCTGTAGTCTCCGGGTTTTCTTCTGGTCTGCTTGAGCATCAGATCAAATAGATTCTCACATGGCTCAGCCACTTTGAGCCGCCCTAAAAACTGATGAAAACCACGAAACTCATTCTCATATCCTCGGACCGGGTCCAACGTAACGGTGCGGATGGTTTCTGTAGAGGAGACATCTCCGTTTAGATTGAGCTCATCTAGATAGACCCGCAGTACCGTTTTTTCATCATTGTTCAGGATATGGAGCTTTTCGCTCCTCTGCACAAAGGATAAAAAGGGTAGAAGTGCCCTGACATCCAGGCAGTCCTTCAACTTCGTCTTCAGCTCACAATCAGGAAAGTCCCACCAGAACCGTGCCTCTTCCTTATGCCGCCAATGGCATTCTGCTACCACTTCAAATGATTTTAGGTCCTCAAGGTAAATTGTATCGTCCTGCTTCAAAAGAACGAAGTTCTCCTTGTAGAGTAACCAGTCAAAAGAATCAAAATAGCGCTTTCTCATGGTGGTGGGCGGGTCATGTGCAAACTGGTAGGATTCCGATACCGTCTGGATCAGATCCTGGTGAATCATGTCTTCAAGCAGCGTAAAAAATATCCTCTTCTCCATTTCTATCTTCCCTCTTGAAAATCATGCGTCACCATGCCAGATTCCTCTGTTATCTATCAACCATGTCTGCGAGTTCAAACGCTCCTCTTTAGGAGCAGGAGTTATGCGCTCATACGTACCATCAGATAAAAGCCTTCTTGCTTTTACGTTATCCTTCAGGTGAACATTCAGCATATCCTCGATTATTATTCCTTTTAGTTTAGGATCGGGCACGACAAGGAGTACTTCTATCCTTCTCTTGATGTTTCTTGGCATCATGTCAGCACTGCCTATCAACAGATTATCATCACCTCCGTTTCTGAAGTAATATATCCTTGCATGTTCAAGGAATCGCCCAATTATCGAAGTTACCGTTATATTTTCACTCACGCCTTTTAGACCCGGTCTCAGAGCACACAGACCACGCACGTTGAGTTCGATTTTCACACCCGCTATAGAAGCTCGATAGAGCGCTTGAATTATGCCCTTATCAACAAGACCGTTGAGTTTTACGGCTATGTATCCATCTCCTGTCAATTTATGTGCCTCTACCTCCCTGCCGATACGTTTTATAACCTCTTTTCTGAGCGTCGCCGGAGCAACCACGAGACGTTTATAGTCACACGTCTGTGAATATCCGGTGAGGAAGTTGAAGAGCTCGGTAAGTTCTGCTCCGACCTCGAGATTGCAGGTTAGATAAACGAGGTCCGCGTAGATTGTTGAAGTAACTGCATTGAGGTTTCCGGTACTTACAAGCGAATAACGCATGATCTTATCACCATGTTTTCTCACGATAAGAAGTATCTTTGAATGCACCTTGAGGTCCTCAAGCCCATAAACCACGTGTACGCCCTCTTCCTCCAGGACCTTTGCCCAATGTATATTTGCCTCCTCATCAAATTTCGCCTTCAACTCTACAAGTACCGCCACATCTTTACCGTTCACTCTTGCACGCAGTAGTGCATCTATAACAGGTGATTTTTTATCGATTCGGTAGATCGTGGTTTTAATAGCTAAAACATCCGGGTCTTCTGCTGCCTGGTTAAGCAGGTTCACTAACACATTGAAACTATCATAGGGGTAATAAAAGATCCAATCTCGCTTTTCTATCGCAGAAAAGATGTCTTGACCCACACAAAAAGCAGGAGGGATGTATGGTAAAAAGGGAGTATCCTTAAGATCGGGTCTATCAATATCAAGAAACTGCCAGAAATCCATGTTCGATAGTGGCATATTAACCTCATATACAAGATCGTCAGTAAGCCCGAGGTTGCAAATAAAGAGGTCCTTCAAATCCGCCGGCATCGATCTATCGAGCTCTAGCCTTATAGGAAAACCGATCCTCCTTGCCTCTATACCTACCACCATAGCGGTTAGAAGATCTGGTGCAAGATCATTTGATACCGTTATCTCTGCATTTCTCGTTATCCTGAATGAGTAGGAGGCAATAATCTCCAAGCCTGGAAATAACTTATCTATCTCGGATGCAATGATGTCCTCTATGAAGACAAAATTACGCTCTCTTTTCCGTTCGATTTTGTTCTTAGATTTTTTTCTCCTGTCCGGTATCTCAATCAGTCTTGGAAAGAGATCAGTAGGTATCTTAACCCGAGCATACTTCTCATCGTTCTCGTGATCACGGACGATAACAGCAAGGTTGATGCTGAGATTTGAGATGAAAGGGAATGGGTGTGCAAAATCCATAGCAAGAGGCGTAAGTGTCGGAAAGATAGAAGCATCAAAGTAGCTTCTGATAAAATTGCGTTGATTTTTATCAAGGTCTTCAACCTTTTTAATCACTATTCCTTCGTTCAATAACTCCGGAATTAGCTCTGCCTTCCAGCATTTTGAGTATCGCTTCAGAAGCTTTTTAACCGCGATTCTTATGGCAGCAAGCTGTTCCTGTGGTGTCATGCCATCGGGTGGTGCTTTGAGAGCGCCTTGTAACAACTGCTGCTTCAAGCCAGAAACCCGCACCATAAAAAATTCATCGAGGTTGCCACCGCATATAGCAAGGAACTTAAGCCGCTCGAAAAGCGGGTGTGTTCGGTCATTTACCTCCTCAAAGATCCGTTCATTCACTTTTAGCCAGCTCAGTTCTCTGTTAATATAGAGTGCGGGATCATCGAGCAGTTTCGTCTCCTCTTCTAAGGCAACGATCTGTTCCATGCTATCAACACTATCACTCATAATGTCCCATATTCTCCTAAGTATAGTTTAACCTTTTCTCATCAAGGATCATCTCCAGGTATGATTTTTTGCTTATCACCTCGGATGAAAGTTTGAGCTCATTAAGAAGCATAAAAATCTCATTCTTCTTCTCTTTGTATTCCGCATCGTTGCTTGCTTTTCCTTCTACTTCTATGAATTCGCCTAAGCCCTCCACTTCATCCAGTGTTACAATTAAATCACCAAGAAGGTACGTCTTCCTCTGTTTCTTTACCTCACATAGCACATAAAAACCAAGTTCAGCGAGTATTTTTCGCATTTCTCTGGCTGATTCTATCCCTATCTCTATTTCCTCCCGGCTTGTCGTCTCATCATCTTTTTTAGGGCCTTTGTAAGTT
Organism: Candidatus Methanophagales archaeon; assembly: GCA_013139985.1. GTDB lineage: Archaea > Halobacteriota > Syntropharchaeia > Alkanophagales > Methanospirareceae > Methanophaga. The sequence continues at coordinate 7,215 of WSZT01000154.1, forward strand.
AGCAGGCACACCCCATTTGCATCCCTAACCCGAAGAGCACTTCCACTCCTGAAAATCCGTATATCGGGATGGTCAAAATAAAGATCCAGCTCTGTCTTTTCGCCCTTGTACTCCCCCTTAAGTCCACTTATCCGTTCTATCATGCGTTTTATATTGTTTATCTTAAGCTTTGTTTCTACTTCTATCATCAGTAATACCATTATTTCTAACGTTATTAAGTTTTTTGTATTTCTTTTTTGTGTTTACAAATATATTACTTATCAGCCAACACGTAATCAGCACATATTTTTCGCTATCGCCATCTATGAGTAACGAAACAAGTTCAACTGGCTATAAGAAACTGCTCCGCCGGTACCTGCCGATACTGACATGGCTGCCAGAGTACAAACCCTCATGGCTGCGCTACGATCTCATTTCCGGACTGACCATCTGGGCGGTGCTTGTACCGCAGGCAATGGCTTATGCCGGGATTGCCGGGGTGCCCCCGATAATGGGCCTATATACCCTCCCCCTACCACTGTTTCTTTATGCCGTTTTCGGCACGTCACGCACGCTGGTTGTGGGGCCAGATTCGGCGGTGGCGCTGATTTCCGCCAGTGCCGTTGGCGCAGTGGCTGCTGTTGGTGCGGCTGAGTATCTGGCACTAACATCGGCGATGGCGATAGCGGTCGGGATATTCTTCATAGTGTTTGGAATACTGCGGATGGGATGGATAGCCAACTTTATCTCGATCCCGGTGATGTCCGGTTTTCTCGAGGGGGTTGTCATGGTCACAATCATAGGTCAGGTGCCCAAGCTGTTTGGCATTGAAGGCGGTGGTGACGATTTCTTTGATAAACTCTGGGCAATTATCCAGGCGCTGCCCGATGCCAACCTAACAACGCTGGCACTCGGTGTTGGCAGCCTCGTGTTAATCTTTGCTATCGGGCGGTATGTGTCGAAATTGCCGGCTGCACTCATGACAATTATTATTTCCATTGTACTGGTTTACACCCTGGACCTGACAGCTAATGGCGTTGACGTGATTGGTACGCTTAGCATGGGCATGCCGCCCATGAGTTTGCCAGACGTGAGCCTAACAGAATATATGACTATTATTCCCGGTGCTCTAGCGATAGTTCTGCTCGGCTACATAGAGACGCTTGGCGCCGCCAAAAGCGCTGTCTCGAGTGGGGGTGGTAAAATCTATCCCGATCAGGAGTTGGTTGCCCTAGGCGCTGCTAATCTAGGCGCGGGCTTAAGCGCGGGATTTGTTGCTGCCGGCAGCCTGTCAAAGACATCGGTAGCTATGGGGGCGGGTGGGAAAACTCAGATCAGCCATATCGTCAGCGGCATCCTGGCGATTTTGACATTAGTTTTTCTAATGCCGCTATTTACCAACCTGCCAGAAGCGACACTGGCGGCCATCGTGATCGTGGCGATGTTTGGTCTTGATCAAACTGCAAAACTCAAGAAAGAACTGAAACTCAGTCGTACAGAGTTTGTGCTGGGCATGATCTGTTTCTTTGGTGTGCTTACCCTCGGCGTGTTGCAGGGCGTAGGTCTGGGAGTCGTCCTCTCACTTCTGGTGTTGATCAAGAAGGCAAGCCACCCGGGCACAGCCGTTTTGGGTAGAGTCCCCGGTGAGAGGACCTATTACCGCGACATCCAGCGACGAAGAGATGCAAAAACGATCCCCGGGCTGCTTATCTTCCGCTTTGATGCCCGACTAATATTCTTCAATTGCAACTTTTTTGCTAGTGAAGTGAAGCGCTTTATTGCCAAAGCCCAAGAACCAGTGAAAACTGTTTTGATTGACGTAGAAGCCATGAACGATATTGACATTACAGGCGCAGATCGGCTGATAAAGCTGAACACGGAGCTGAACAGCAAAAATATTGTTATATTCCTCTCCCACGTGAGGGACCCACTGCGAGACAAGATGCGTAGGATGGGGGTTGAAGATGCGATTGGAGCTGATCACATCTACGAAACTACTCGAGACGGTGTAGACGCTTTTGTCGCGTCGCATCACGGAAAACGCTGCCTGAGAACGACAAGGAATAACAAGTCTCCATGATAAGTTTTTTGTTTGTTTTTTTGTGTGTCATGGATAAACTTTCGGGACAAAGTTGTACTGGGATAAATCCGGGTGCTGGTAATCACCAGCTTCCTGACGAGGGGGTAGCTCTATCTGTTCGGGCGTTAAATCCTCGTATGGGATCAAACTGAGCAAGTGGGAGATGACGTTCAGACGGGCATGGCGTTTGATATTGGCATCGACAATATACCAGGGTGCGTGTGGAGTGCTAGTGTGCGTCAGCATCAAATCACGCGCTTTTGAGTAGGCCACCCATCTGGTGCGTGCCTCCAGGTCCATCGTGCTCAGCTTCCAACGACGGCGCGGGTCGTGAATGCGCTGCTCGAAGCGCGCTTCCTGGGTTTCACCGCTGATGTCCAGCCAATACTTGATCAGTGTAATCCCCGAGCGAACTAGACCCATTTCATATCCGTTGACGGTGCTCATAAATTCAAGGTGTTCTTCTTCCGTGCAGAAACCCATCACTTTTTCTACTCCAGCCCGGTTATACCAGCTCCGGTCGAACAGCACCATCTCACCCGCCGAAGGTAAATGAGGGATATAGTGTTGGAAATACCATTGTGTCTTTTCTTTATCGGTTGGCGTTGGCAGCGCAACTATACGGGCAACACGTGGGTTGAGCCGGTAAGTGATGCGTTTGATGGTGCCGCCTTTTCCGGCGGAATCAATCCCCTCAAATAGCACCACAATTTTTAAGCCCTTGTGTTGGATCCAACCCTGGAGCTTGACTAGCTCTATCTCCAATTTGGCAAGCTCGCGCTCGTACGCTTTGCGCGGCATCTTCTTTGCGTCGCTAGTCAAAGTATCTTTGCGCTTTAGCTTCTTTTTATTGTTACTCATAATAAGTATCTACATATGGAGCAGACGATAATAAATTATCCCAAATTTCAGCGTGTCATTCTCTTAGAGAGGGATAAAGTTTTTGGTTTAAGTCACTTTCTTCGCAACTAGTTCAACAGCACGAGCAACACTTGATATTGGCCTTATCGTTGCTACTGGGATACTAACCACCTTTTCAACTGTTGAACTGACAATGGGTGCACATACAAGTGCGGATGCACCGTCCCGTTCTGCTTTTATTGCTGCTATTATCGCTTCTTCAATGCTCGTAACTGCATATTCCTTTAGGTCAAAAATATCTGTCCCGACTTTTGTTGTCGTTTTTTCTAATACTTCCAAACATCCGCGCGAGCAAACAATAGCGATAAAATTCTTCTCCTTCTTTACATGGCCACTTTCTAGCTCCTTTATCGTAAATAGTATCCTCCTGAATGTACGCAAGTTCGGGTCCCGCTCGCCGGAGATGATTTTGTAAAGCGTACTTGCAGGAATGCCCGATCTTTCACTGAATTCACCTATGCTAATACCAAGTTTCTGTTTGAGTATCGATGTTAATAATGGTGCTAATTCTTTGTCATGCCTGAATATTTCAGTCACTATTTCGTCGAGGATGTTCATATTTTATAAAATATCTATTAAACAAATAAACTTATATTACAGCAAAACTGTAGGATCAATAATTGCCTCCCGCTACCTACCTTTATAGTGTGAAAATTCTCTCGATCGGACATTTTCATCATTTACTAATATTTCGATATGTTCCGCAATTAAGCAGGACCAAACAAAGCAATATTTTCCATGCTCGCAGGACTCATTCCACGCCATTTCGACGATTGTTCAGCATTTAGCATGTTCACGATAGCGGACTTCAACCAAACTTTAGGAAAAAGACTCTTCCGGCGGCGGTCTATCCTCATTGAATCATCCAATCGCCGTCAGTGAACTCAATAGATTCAATGGCCTTACCGATGTCCTGATACTTAAACAAGTGTGTAAATGGTTCCAAATTACCCAAAAAGCATTAATGGGACTTAAAGTATAAATAAGACTGTTTTTTGCTTTTATTCATACCTCAGTGCCTCTATCGGCTTCAAGTTAGAAGCGCGCCATGCCGGATAAAGCCCGCTTAGCACGCTCGTTCCTACTCCGAACGCAATACCAACGAATACATACAGGATGCTTGAAGGAGCAAACAGATATGACGCTTCATGTAATATCAAGACGTCCACTAAGAAACCAGTACCGAAGCCCAGAATCGCACCTATTACGCCGCCTATCGCGCCCAGGATCAACGATTCAAAGAGGAACATCCGCAGTATCTCACGTTTTGACGTCCCTATTGCACGCATCACCCCTATCTCCTTCGTTCGCTCCACCGTGGACATCATCATTACGTTAAGGATGCTCACACCCGCAACCACAAGTGAAATAGCGCCAATGCCAAGCAGGAATATGGAGATCGTATTGAACAGTCCCTTTATACCTTCCACAATCATCTTCAGCTCCATCACCATTACAACTTCCTCTTTCTTGTTCAATCGCGCTTCAATCTCCTCCTTTGCGCCTTCTACGTCCTCTATCTTTTCCACCTTCACAATCACCGAGTTGTAGCCTGTGGTATTATACATCGAGTCGAACATCTTATCAGAGACAATGATGGCATTATCCGGATTTATGTCGAACCCTACTCCTCTTTCCGCCAAGATACCCACGATCCTTGGCTTCTGACTTTGTAGCGCTGCCCGTTCCCCTACCCGGAGTTCATAATTGTCCGCGAGTCTAGAGCCGACCATACAGTTTAGGGAGCCGTGTTTAAGAAACTGCCCCGCCTCTTTCTCCAGCAGTTTCGGGATGTCCTCGCTACGCATACCATAGACCATAACAAACGTTGACTCACCGTTTAGTGTTGCCTTATCCCCCATTGACTGTACCGGGATAGCCTCTGCTACTTTCTCGATCTTCTCGAAATTATCATCAGAAATCGCTTCTTCGCCATATGGGTAGACTACGAGCTCATTTCCTATCATGCACAACTGCTCAGAGACGGCGAGCTGAACACTGTTTCCGAGGATACCCAGTGCTGTTATTGCCAGCACGCCTATCACAATCCCTATGATGGCGAGCACCGACCTGAACTTATGCCTTGCGAGGTTCCGTTTTGCGAACTCGAAGAAGATCATTTTATCTTGTGTAATCTCATGGTCTTATAGAAATACGCCATCACTGTCTATCCTCCCATCAACAAGCCGGAATGTGCGTTTCGTATACGAAGCAACCTGCGGGTCATGCGTAACTATGATGATTGTCTTTCCGCGCTCGTTCGTATCTTTCAGGAGCTGCATAATGTCTTTACTCGTCTTCGAGTCAAGATTCCCGGTAGGCTCATCGGCAAGAATTATATCAGGGTCATTTGCCAGTGCACGAGCAATAGCAACACGCTGCTGCTCGCCTCCTGAAAGCTCGTTTGGTTTGTTCTCGCCCAGTGCCTCCTCCAATCCAACAGAGCTCACGAGCTCCTTGCTCTTTTCCTCGTGCTCGTTCACGCCCTTTAATATCATCGGGTACTCAATGTTCTCAAGTGCAGTTAATGTGGCTATAAGGTTAAACTGCTGAAATATGAATCCTATTTTATCACGCCTTATCTTAGTCAACGCTTCATCATCCAGTCCATTGATGTTTTCACCGCCGATAGCCACCTTACCGCCTGTCGGCGTGTCCAAACACCCGATGATGTTGAGGAAAGTTGTCTTTCCCGAGCCGGAAGGGCCCATAACAGAAATGAACTCGCCGGCTTCTATGCTTGCCGTCACGTTATCAAGTGCTTTGACGCTCCCGCGAGGAAGCTCATATACTTTTGTTACCTCTACAAGCTCCACCACATTCATCTCTTCTTCCATGAATACGCAATCATACCAATGACTACTATTGCAATCACAATAACCACTGCAATCATCGGAACTGGCAATTCTCCTGTACTTACGATCTTCTGAGTACTTTCTATCGAGATGTATTCATGCTCCGAGGACAGAATACCATCTTCATCTTTGTATTCAATGATAAGCGGCACCTGCGTTTCATTCCCTTCTACCTTTACATTGAGTTCGAAACTGCTGAAATCGTCCGCATTGAGCAAGCCCACGAAATAGGCTTTATATGGCTGCATTGCCTCTATGCCTTCTGCATCACCCACCTTCATAACCACGCTATTTGCCGCTTCTAAGCCCGCATTGTTTATGTCGCCTGTGATCTTATACACATTCATCCCGGGCATGGATTCCACTTCGATACCGGTGAGGATGAGCTCCGCGCGCTTTTTGCTCTCTGTGACATTCAAAGGCACGCTCAAATCGGTATAATGGTAGTTATCGCCGTTTTTGAATTGCAACTTGAAGTTCAGGACACAATCGCCCTTCACTTGTGGTGTGAAATAAAAAGTGGCAACTTCTGAGTCGTCTGCCGATAGCGTGCCTAAGAAGACTTCCGAGGGCATCACGTCTTTATCCTCGGTAACGATCTTCACGGCTGTGACGTTATTTGGTCTGGAATTACCGACAACGAGTTCGATCTTCGCTCGTTCGCCTCTAAAAATATCTTCCGGAACGTCCTTAACGCCGATGGTCAAAGGGGAACTGTCCACAGTCACCGGAAAGGAATATCTTATGCTCTGGGCGCCTTCACCATTTACTATTACTTTTGGATAATAAATGCCGTCTGGACAAGTCGCCTTTATAGTGAACGTGAGGCTTAGAGCTCCACCAGGTCCTAAACTACCAGGGTTAAAGTACGAATCGCTCAGCACTTTGATCCCCTGACTTAACATCTGTACCTCATTTATGTTTACGCTTTTCGGTTCCATGTTCTTCACTGTCACGGTTACCGTACCCAAATCATTGCACATCGGCACTTCCGGATTCACTTGATAACCTGTGATCATAACAGAAGATTTCTGCTCTCCTGTTACTGAACTAACTGTGCTGACACTTGATACTGCAAATGCAACGAATAAGAACAAAAAAATAAGCGAATGGATTGTTTTTCGCATTCACATCACCCCCATCTGGTAGATCGTCCACAGAACGTAAGCAGCCACTGGAATAGCAACGGCAATCAATGCGTTCTTCGTCGTTAGATTCCTCGCATGTTTCAGCCCGAACACCCAGATGTTCGCACTCCACAGCATGAAGAGAATACTGATTGCATATGAAAGCTGCATCATTGGGCTTTTCATTAGTGGTTCAAATGCTCCCGCCATCTTTGCCGGGTCTGTTACTACTGGAATATGAGCGGTCGAAACGATATAGTAGATGAATATAGCACCTATTATGCCGCTAATTATCATTGGGATGTAACCGTATCCAACGAATTCAAGTGTTCGCTTGAATTTCCCCTCGCCTTTGAATGTGTAGGATATGCCGAAGAATATAGCGGCAAAGACAACCCAGATGATGAATGAAACTATCACTGCGGTGATAGCAGTGCTAATAGGTATGAACGAAAGAAACCCTTGTGCCTCAGGTGGAAGTGTTCCGCTGAGCATTTCAGCAGTTAATCCGCCCATAAAATAAGCGCCTATACCACTGATTATACCAATAATCAAAACGATAAGCGCTGGTATCTTCAGACTCACTTCCTCCCCCATCTTTGCCTCAAAAAATTTGTCCGGATTTGTCAATAATTCTATCATTTTTATTCCCCTAGTTCAAATACAAAGACTATTACCTTATATAGCATAACAAACAAGGATGTACAAGCTAAAACAGGGGGGTGGGTGAAGAGATTGAGCTACGAGTTAGAATTACGGATTGTTGCTCTTGTAATCTGTTTTATAGCGTTTTTCTATCTAACGGGTCTCTTTGTGAGTGGTTTAGGCTCTCTTGCTAAACGATTCAACGTGCCGGAATCAGTTGCAGGCGCTTCTGTAGCTGCTATGGTGAGCAGTGCACCGGAAATGGCTGTGTCCGTCTTCTCCGTTGTTGAGGAGCATCCGGTTATAGGTCTAGGGACAATAGTCGGCTCGGCCATCTTTAATATCACCTTATTGGTTGCATTCTCCTTCTGGGTGCGAAAATGCGTTCTCGATGAGAAAGTGCTCAAACGGGACGGGGCATTTTATCTCCTCGTTGTGATTGTTACGGTAGTGACGATCATGGATGGCGTTTTGACACAATGGGAGGCTTTATCCTGGTTTTTGCTTTATATCGTCTATTTCATCTGGCTTTTTAAGGATGCGATTAAAGGGAAGTTCGTACCCAAAGAGGAGTTTAAGTATGTATCAACACGAAAAGCGATTCTTTATACCTGTATAGGTGTTGCAGGTATAGCTGTGACTGCGGATATAATGGTTAAGTCAACAGTGTATATTACTGATACTTTTGGGTTATCGCAATCGCTCTTTAGCTTGATTATTATTGCGATTGCAACCTCAATACCCGACCTTTTCGTGTCGGTGGATGCGTCAAGGAAGGGTATGGGAAGCTTAGCCGTTTCTAACGCACTTGGCAGCAATATTTTCGATCTCCTGGCCGGGATAGGTTTGCCTTTCAGTTTCGTTACGGTAACTTATATTCAGGGCAACATAGGACTATCTGCGTTCTATCTCTTATTATCCGTCTTCGTCTTCTTAGGCATAATCATCTTCAGACGAAGTTTAGGTAAGAAAGAGGCAGTTGTATTAGCTGCTGTTTACGGTAGCTATCTTATTATTCTTGTGTTCTGGAGCGGGATGTGAACTTTTTCGTTGTATCCAAAGTATAACTTCTACATATAAATTTAATTTAGTTTAGGACGCAGATTTACACGGATTTACGCAGAAAACAATTTCCTCAAAGTATCAAATATTCTCCCCCGTCAACTAAACCATTAAAATATTTAAAATCCTGATTATCTGCGTTCATCTGCGTCCGATTATCAAAATTTATTCTTTCTTGTTAACTGCCTTATATACAGCCTCGCCCATGTGAACGCTACTGCGGGACCTATGATATTTGCTGCAACTAAACCCCACCACACGCCAACCAGCCCCAGTTCAAGGTTGAAAGCGAAAAGAACAGCAAATAACGGCGTTAGGATTAGCGTACGCAAAAGCGTGACTGCCAGTGCGTACATCCCTTTCCCTGTTCCTTGAAAGAGCGAAGAAGAGAGCATACCAAATGATACCGATGGGTAAAAAAGACTGATTATCCTGAAAAACAGTATCAGCTCAGGAGCTAAATGTGCCGCCCCCGCGGAATATGTGAATATCATAGCGATCTGAGGTGCAAGAATGAAGGTTGCCACACCTATAACTGTCTCTATCACGAGACCCACCTTTGTTGCATAGAGATGTGCAATACTTACCTTTTCATATGCGTGCGCACCAAAAGCAGCTCCGGTCACCGATACAACGGCAGTAGCGATACCCATAAGCGGCAATATTGCTATTGTTGCCACCCGCCACCCCGTGGAATATACTGCCACTCCATCCGTATTTCCTACCATTACTATTATGAGATTCAGTATCACCATAGTCAACGACATAGAGAGCTGCATCACGGAAGCTGGCAGACCAACCCTGAAAATATCCTTAACTATCTCTTTATCGAATTGGAACCCAGTGAACTTGAATGATACGTACGTATCCTTTTTGAAAAGCAGCCAGTTTAGCATGATAATTGATGTAATGGCCAGCGATATGAGTGTGGCCCAGGCAGCACCTGCAACTCCTAGACCAAAAGAGTAGATGAAAATCGGGTCCAGGATAATATTCAGTCCTGCACCCAATGCCATAGCGTACATGGCTCGCCGGGCGTCACCTTCACCACGCAGTATCGCATTTGCTACGTTAGTGAAAAATATGAAAATACTGCCGGCGAAGATAACATGAGCATAGGCTATTGCCATATCCGCCGTCTTACCAGCACCTATCAGAACAAATAGCTCGTCAGTAAAGACATAAAACGGTATGGTAAAAAGAACAGTGAGAAACAACATCATAATGAGTGTATGAACGGCCACGTTGTCTGCACCCAGCTTATCTCGGGCACCGATCCTACGTGATATGGCAGACCCGGCACCTACACCTAACCCATTTGACAGTCCAATAGCCAGAAAGAAGAAGGGGAAGACGAAACCAATTGCTGCGAGCGCGTTTGCACCAAGACCAGAAACCCAAATGGCATCCACGAGATTGTAGATTGTTTGCAGTGACATAGCC
>WSZT01000103.1 GCA_013139985.1 Candidatus Methanophagales archaeon
GCAGATGGATGTGTTGAAACTCAGGAACGAAGGATATTCTCAGGACGAAATTACCAAAAGATGGGGGACAACGAAACAGTATCTTTTAGCGTCTTCTTCGGGTCTAAAATACTGCGCACCCCGTTGGGATCATCCCGCCTCGTCATTGTAATCGCCATCTTACAGTAATCCTCGATTTGCAATTACCGCGCATTTAGTATATGCGTTTAGCTCCGCTATGAGTTCAAGTACATCGTAACCCGGCCGCACTTTAAGGGAACTCCCAGTAAATAGTTTACCCCTTATTTTTGATAATTATCATAGACACCGATTTCACAGATTTACACAGACGCTACTTTAAATCTGTGTTAATCAGCGTTAATCTATGTCTTAAAAATCCTTGGAAAATGTTAGATACCGTTCTTGTAACTTATTATTTGTGGTTCCCTTACGCCCTCCAGTTCTATTGCATCAACGGGACAGGCATCAATGCATGTGCCACATCCCCCGGCAGTGCTCTTGATTTATATGGACGGAAGCTCGTCTATCACACCCCTTGCAACGGCACCCACCAGGCCCATGCTGATGGCTTCTTTTGTTTCCATATCACCCCCTCGATATGCAAAATCATACCGCTCGGCATAAAAGCTTTTCGCTTTTATCGTATTGAAGTACTTAAAGAGAGCGGGGTATATAGAACACAGGTGATAAAAATGCCAATAAGCGCAAGGAATAGGATGGCTGGTGTTGTAAAGGCGATAGAGAAAGGCGAAGTTGCATCTACCGTGAAAATCGAGATCACTAAGCCCTCTGTCATCACTGCGATGATAACAAAAGAGGCGGTGGAAGAGCTTGGCTTGAAAGAAGGCGATAAAGTAGAAGCGGTGATAAAAGCAACAGAGGTAATGGTGTCAAAGGACTAAAAAAACCCTTTCTTTCAAAAAGTTTTAAAAGCATATGCTTTTATTTTTTTTAGCAACAAGCATATCCTATGAAATGAAAAATATGCAATGAAAAAAAAAGTTTCATTGCATCTGCATACACCTTATATATATATCTCTCTCTCTCGCTATCCGAACTCATCAATTGACGAGATTACATACATGTCTCTTTGCGATATACTGACGCACCTATGCTAATTGTCCCCCTGGTACACAAGAGTCACGTTGTCATCAGTGCTAAGGGTGAGCTGGTTTCCCTCTATTGCGCAGGTCGTTACGTTACCAAGCATTTCCAGGTACATGTATTCCTGCTGCATTACTTCTTCCGGCTCGCAATACATCCTTGTTGTGCCCAGAGCCTTACTGATATTGATCTCGTTGCCATCAACCGTATAACTTCCAAAGTAGTTGTTACACCCTGCGCTACCGTTGATGCTTCCGTTCTCAAAGTAGGTTGTTAATGTCGTGTTTACGAGTGGCGATTGCACATCCTCTCCTGCTATGAACGAGGTGAGCGTCCATGTGTTCCCCTCCAGGTCGAATTCCGGTACTTGCGACTCCGTAGCATTGTACACAAGAGACACGTTGTCATCAGTACTAAGGGTGAGCTGGTTTCCCTCTATTGTGCAGGTCGTTACGTTACCAAGCATTTCCAGGTACATGTATTCCTGCTGCATTACTTCTTCCGGCTCGCAATTCATCATTGTTGAGCCCAGAGCCTTACTGATATTGATCTCGTTGCCATCAACCGTATAACTTCCAAAGTAGTTGTTACACCCTGCGCTACCGTTGATACTTCCATTCTCAAAGTAGGTTGTTAATGTAGTGTTTACGAGTGGCGATTGCACATCCTCTCCTGCTATGAACGAGGTAAGTGTCCATGTGTTCCCTTCCAGACTGAAGTTGGATGCCGGCAACTCCGTAGCAGAGCCAACAGACATCACCATAGCCATCAAAAAAGAGGCTATTACTATGCCTAAAATCTCTCTCAATACGTTATTTTTTCCCTTCATTTTTTTCTTCCTTTGTATTATATATATGGCCCGTACTTAAGTACATGGCCTGCACATAGGCACGAGTGCCTATGACATAAACTATACTTTTGTCATAGCGTTATAAAAGCTTTTCAATTCTTTTTTATTTCTGCTATTTAAGCCACTACGTTCAGAATAAAAATTTGGGGCATCACGATTGATGCCCCGGGTCACCTTTTTGGATTGACAGATCTGAGTTTTTTTTTTACCAGAAAGACCACATAGGAGTTCTGATATTCGAATCCAGAAGCGCGTGCAGCTAAAGCGCTACTTATCAGCAGGCTTGTCCTCATCACCGCGGTCATCTGCTGTAACGCCTTCATCGGCCTCCGCGTCGGCAGCAGTAACGGCTTTGACGTCGGTGTCGCCATTACCCGTCACAACCCGACCGGAAACAGCGACATCGTCAGTGCTAATCACGGTGTATGCCACCTCACGATCCGCTTCAAGTTGGGTTGCAATATCCTCAGATATTGCCTGAGTAAGCACGTTATTTTTAGGGTATAAAAAGTCGGCAGAGTAGGAGGCAACTTCACAATACAAAAGCGCAACAAGACTAATAAATATTTATATGGTACATAAATAAGTTACAAAAGGATATAGTGATGAAAGAGTATCTACTTGGAAATGTTGCGATTGCAAGAGGCATCCTCGAGGCGGGAACGGGAGTTGTTACCGGTTATCCCGGGACGCCGGCATCCGAGATCGTAGAGGCCTTAGCGCCTTTCGCTAGTAAGTATGGCATACACGTAGAATGGTCGGTAAATGAGAAGGTCGCGTTAGAAGTAGCTATCGGTGCTTCCTGGACTGGAGCACGAGCCGTTTCCGTAATGAAACACGTTGGCCTAAACGTTGCTGCAGACCCATTTATGACACTTGCATACACGGGTGTAACGGGAGGGCTCGTGGTATGCGTAGCAGATGATCCGTTCTGCCACTCATCGCAGAACGAGCAGGACTCACGACGGTATGCCCAATTTGCCGGCATACCATGTCTGGACCCTGCGGATCCGCAAGAGGCGAGAGATATGGTCATCTATGCATTTGAGCTCTCAGAGGAGCTCGAGTTACCTGTTCTTCTCCGGCCTACCACACGAGTCTCACATGCTAGTTCAGATGTAGTGGTAGGCCAAATAAAAGGAAGGAGCACGAATCCCGAATTTATAAAAGACCCCGCCAGATGGGTTATGCTTCCCGCACATGCTCGGCCACGTCATACAGTGCTTCTCGAGAAACAGGATGCGATTAGGGCCACGCTGGTGGATGTGCCCTGGAATCGGCTTGTGCTGCGGGGCGATATAGGTGTCATCGCCTCTGGAATATCGGGGCTATACGCGGAGGAGGCGATAAAGCAATTGGAAGCGGATATTTCCATTCTCCGTATCGGCACTTTCCCACCACCAGATGGCTTGTGTTCGGAGCTTCTTGAGCATGTCACGAAGGTGATGGTGATCGAGGAGCTGGAGCCAGTGCTGGAAGAATACGTGGAGCGATTAGCGAGGAAGCACAATCCGGACCTTGAGATCCTTGGCAAAAGGACCGGTCACATTCCGCGTGTGGGTGAATTGGATACCCTTCTAGTAAGAAATGCCATTGCAGGTATGACCGCTATGCCGTTATTGGATGTTAGATCAGTGAAAGAAGCCGATGAGATCCTGCCGCCCAGACCGCCCGCACTCTGTCCGGGCTGCAGCCACAGAGCAACCTACTATGCCATGAAGAAAGCTTTCGGTAAGGATGCCGTCTTTCCAAGTGATATAGGCTGTTATACACTTGCCGTTCGGATGGGTACTATAGATACATGCCTCTGTATGGGCGCGAGCATAACACTCGCCAGCGGGATCAGATTTGCGGGCGAAGAGCGGGATATATGTTGTAGCATTGGCGATTCGACTTTCCTGCATACTGGATTGCCGGGATTGCTTAATGCTGCATACAATAATGCAAGAATAACCGTTACGGTACTGGACAATTCGACTACGGCGATGACCGGGCATCAGCCACATCCGGGAACGGGCTTTACCGTAACCGGCGATAGAACAAAAGCAGTATCGGCTGAGACAGTTGCGAAGGCGCTGGGGGCGGATTTTGTCGTGACTGTGGACCCATACGACCTAAACGCGACAATCGAGACCTTCAAACGTGCTAAGGTGTATCAGGGTCTATCGGTGGTCGTTGCAAAGCAGACCTGTAGTATAATCGCGAGAAAGTCAGGTATAATGCGAAGACCGTTCACGGTTAACAAAGAGAACTGCACAGGATGCCGTAAATGTGTGGAGTTTGGCTGTCCTGCAATTGAGTTCGATGAGGCCCATGCACGAATCAACGCGCTCTGCACTGGGTGCGGGGTCTGTGCCCAAATTTGCACCAATAATGCTATCGAGGTGATCGAATGAGAACATCTGTGTGCGACATCGTTTTAGCTGGCGTTGGCGGTCAGGGTGTGATCCTGCTATCTAATATAATTGGCAAGGCGGCGTTGAAGGCTGGCTATTCCGTAAGGGGTGCGGAGACGCACGGGATGGCACAGCGTGGCGGTAGTGTGATGAACCATATCCGGTTAGGCTGTGAATACGGTCCACTGGTGCCTGCGGGTGGTGCGGACGTCTTGTTAGCGCTCGAGCCCGCGGAAGCGCTACGGTATGCACATTACTTGTCTACAGATGGTATCGCGCTTGTGAACGTCTATCCCGTACATCCGACTACTGTGACCACAGGTCAATTCACGTATCCACCGTTGGAAGAGATTCTTACGCCGCTACAAAGAATATGCAATAAACTCAAAACTATTGATGCGACAAAGCTGGCTGTCAATGCGGGTAATCCACAAGCGATGAATGTCGTGATGTTGGGTGCGCTCTCGGAGCATATTCCGCTACGAGAAGAGGAGCTAATCGAAGCGCTCAGCGAATCGGTACCCGCGAAGTTCCTGGAGGTCAATAGGCGTGCATTTGAGTTTGGGAAGCGAGAGGTTTGAGGATACACCTTGTATTATCCATCCAACCTCATTTAGCAGCCTAATTGCACATAACGCTTTGCGGATATGAGTAGTTGCTCGATCAAGGGGAAAGCAATTTTGGTGTAGCGACCATCGAGAGCGAAACCTCATATCTGCTGCTATCTGATCGTTGTGGGGAGTATTCATCTCATGTCTCAAAAAAGTGCCTGTCTCCGTCCTAACTGTCACTCTTAACGGATGGAAGCGAGAATCAATCCAATTCTCCAACAGTAGCAACCTGCCTATATTCTACATCATCAAACTCTTCAAAATGAGCATGTCCGCATTTGATCTTTCTCTTTTCGCTTGTTCTCAGTTCCTGTCCTACTGATTTTGTTTCAGCAACGAAGTAAACGGTCTTTTCATTCTTTTTGATCAATGCCCAGTCCGGATTGTAATCGCCGATAGGTGTTTTGATCTTAAACCAGAAAGGCAACTTGAAATAAAACGCTATATCATCCCTGCTTTCACATTCTCGGGCAAAATCATATTCCACCTCGGAATCAAGTGGAACAAGATTACTGTAAATTGTCTTATCCTGTTTGGATACATCAAAGGTCAGGTCATTAATATGAATCTCATAATCTTCAAACAGACGCATTTCATACTCCCTCGAACCAATCTTCTCATACTTGATGCCGTCAATCATTAATTCATAAAGAACCTCTTTTATCGCTGCGACAGTGTTGTCCAGAAACAGTTGAGGGTTAATCAGCATATCACCAAGTCTTCCTGAACTGTTAAGTATTTCCAGAATAGTTGAACGGGTCAACTCTGTCCGTTCCTGTATGTAAAAGAGCGCATCGGGTATCCTGAACGTTCCATCAAGTGCAGTCGTATATGAAGCTTTAATATCAGCCACAATACCATATCCGTCAAATTGTAATGCTGTTTTGGTCGTTTTTATTAATGCCTTTTTTATTGCTGACATTTGTTCAACGGCTTCCGCTGCTTTTTTTATTAATTCACTGGTTTTGTAGTCCACCTTGTAGGATGTGTGATACTTGATTTTTTCCCAGATGTCCTTGAATTTTTCATCCAGTTCAAAACCTTTGCGGTATTTTACCATCCCTCTCTTGCGTTTATCTTTGATACGTCCCTTGAAGGATACTCCGCAATCCTCTTCAATTTCACTCTGCAATTGTTTGGCAAAGTCATCGTAGGATTCATTGGCAATCACTGTCAGGCGATTAATTGTGGCATCTTGTATTCGGTTGCCGGACATATTGACCGGGAGCCTTAATCCCCGTCCTATTTCCTGCCTTTTTTTCAATTCGGAATGTGTCTCATTCAATGTGCATATCTGAAAGACATTTGGATTGTCCCAGCCCTCGCGTAAGGCGGAATGGCTGAAGATAAAACGCAGGGGCTCTCTAACATCCAAAAGTTGCTCTTTGTTTTTCATTATCAGCTTGAATGTATCATCATCCGCACTTGAATTCCCCATTGTATCTTTCCATCTGCCTTTCCTGTCCTGAGAGAAGTAACCGTTATGCATCTCATCCAGCTCGAATGGAAGTAACCCTTTGTATGCCGCCTTGCCTGATACTTCCTGGTACGCCTCTTCAAACCACTCTGCAAACTTGCCCTTGAGGGGGGTACCGTCTGAACCGTATGAGCGGTAATTGGCGACCCGATCAATAAAAAATAAAGAAAGAACTTTTATCCCTTTACTTTGAAATATTCTTTCTTTCAGGAAATGCTCTTCAACCGTCTTTTTTATTTGTACTTTCATAACATCATCAGTAATGTCACCGAAAGTATCACCTGTAAAGAGCATCTCACCATTTGAAAGTTCGATAAAGCCATCCGCAACATCAATGCCGTTAATAATGTAACCGTCTTTGTAAATCTCTCTTTTACTGGAAAGATCGTATAAATCATCGCCAAGTTTTGCCGTGACTACTTTTCGTTTTACGTTTTCCTTCGTGTTCACATCTATCTTGACTTTTGCAGCAACACTATTTTTCCCAGGATTATATACTTTCTTAAGTGACACAAAAGCATCATTGAAGTCGTTTTCCGTTACAATGGAATCTACCTCGATCTGCTTAACAAGCCCAAGATCATAAGCCTTTACCGGATCCAGGCTGTAAACCATATTGTAACGGTTAATGTGGGTTGCGGAATAACGCAAAGTACACAAGGGATTCAGGTTTTCAATGGCTTTTTTCCTGAGCTCAGTTTCCATGTTCTGCGGTTCATCCACGATCACGATGGGTTTGGTCGCCTGAATGAACTCCACCGGTCTTTTACCTGTCAGCTTGTCATTGGGTCTGTTGATTATGTTTTCATCCTTGGCAAACGAATCAATGTTAATCACAAGAATCTGGATATTGTTATTAATGGCGAAGTTTCTCAGGTTTGAAACCCGCTTTGAGTCATAAACCCAATAATTTACTGGTGTCTTGCTGTAAAGGTTTTGAAAATGGTCAAATGTGATCTCAAGGTTTTTCAAAACGCCCTCGCGTATGGCAATCGAAGGCACAACAATAACAAATTTCTTGAAACCGTATATTTTATTCAATTCATAGATAGTTCTGAGATATACGTATGTTTTCCCAGTGCCGGTTTCCATTTCAACAGAAAAGTTCAATCCATCCAGTTCTGTGGATAT
>WSZT01000086.1 GCA_013139985.1 Candidatus Methanophagales archaeon
AGTTGCGGAATATCAGAATTACCAAAAAGAGATCTCCCGGAGAGAGGCAATATGCGGTTATCAGTAGGGTTTTCAATGCATCACACGTAATGGTTACCACGGTACGAAGGGTGAGCGTCAAAATGATTTTTACTGCTTTTGGATTTAACATATATCAATTATGTACGCTCAAAAAGCAGGGTGTCGTATAGGATAGCGGTAGCTATCGACAAAAATCGAAAAAATGGAAAATTGTGCAGTTAATGGGAGAAAAAACCCTAAAAATAGGTCAAAATCGAAGATATGGGTACTACTTCTTATGGGATTCTTTAAAAAGAAGTAAATCAAAATTCTCATTAGCATATTCCCTCAGTTTCTGAACACATAAGAATGCCTTGAGAACTTTCGGATCCCGCAGCGTAGAGGGTATCTGAGGTATCTCGGAAAGAGTATTCACAGCCAGAAATATCTTCTCGAGTTCTATTGCCTTACACAATTTTCCGTCGGAATTTATCTCGAAGGTCTCGAACTTCAGCACAGCTTCAAGCTTTGCGATGTCTCTAACTATGTGGGAGTGACATGTCTCCGAGAAATCGATCAACCACATATTATTGTCTTCATCCATAAGTACATTCTTCATATTCAGGTCGCCGTGAACCGAAGCCTCATATACACTTACCGTTTCTGATTTCCTCTTTTGAATGATATTCTCTATGAAATAGAGCGGATTGGTGGATGTCCCCAGCCCGAACGGTAGCTCGATCGTCTCTTCATCTGCGGATACGTCAAAATGACTTTGAACATACTCTTTTATATTATCATAACGATCGAATGAGCTATATTCTTCGTAGAGACGGATTTCCTTCAATTTAGGTTGCCCGTACCATGTTCGGAGTGCAACGCGGAAAAGCTGGTCAAAGAGTGGTAAAATCTCTTCAACGGTATGTGAAAAATAATAGTCTTCAAGACAACCAATTTCGCTATCTGTGCCCTTTATTCCCACGAAATTGTAAAGTATTCCACAAAAATCGCCCAATTTACAGTGTTGTATGATCTGGGTGGCATTGTTCTGTATGTATCGCTTCACATGTTCTGTATATCCTCTTATCTCATCGTTGATGAATGGTTACGTCACCGGTATCTCTCTTGGGAATCAGGAAGTCGGGTGTATCATTACCGTCAGTTGGCAGCCAGACCATTGTGCCACCTATCGTAATCATCTCACCGAGAAAGGGCATACAATCGTTCACGCTCATTCCCAACGCACCAAGGCCGATCGAGTACTCAGTCTTAGAGAACCTTCTCGAGCGTATATCTTCCTCTCATAATCGAGCATATAGCACTTTCGAGATGTCACCTGCGACCTTTAATACCGCTTCTTTTTGAGAGGCTTCAAAGACTGTGAATCGAGCTCCCAACTTATTATATCTGGGTAAGCGATCCCAATCTACCTTCGACCTTCTCATTCCCTCCAGAGTGATACAGCTTTTGATTGCATCTTCTTTCGAGGAATAGATCGAGAAGAACTGATCAAATCCTGCCATCTCCAATACCTTCAACGGATATGGATTTACGTTACAGATACGAATCCCCCCGCCTCTCTTCTTAAGCATCTTCTCGATGGCTAGGAACGTTCTGATACCGCCACTGCTTAAATATGAGACATTCACCATGTCTATGACCACTGCGGAATCATCATCAGTAATAAATTTCTTACGCGCCTCGTCCAGTTGTTTTGCTCCAAATGCATCTAACCGACCACTAAGCAAAATCGTCAGGATATTATCTGTTCTGTCTGATGTTATCTCCATTCCCTCTTATACCTCCTTTCTTGCTTTGTGTATGGACTCTAATATTTAATAGTAAAAAAGATTTGTATCATGTTTCAATTTCAATATCAGTTACAACTAAAAGAATATGAACAAAGAAACAAATAATCGCGAGGAAGAATCTACCGGAGATGCATTTACGGCTTCTGAGCGTAGACGTGTTTTTTGGTTGGTCCTTGTGCTTATACCCCTCAGTTGGGCATCAATAAAGATAGTTCTACCTGCGTTACCGGCGTTGGGAAACCTGTTTCATAGCACGGCGGGCGTGAAATTATCAGTCTCTCTCTACTTGATATTCTTTGCCTGCTCGCAACCGGTGTGGGGAGGGATCGTCCAGAAAACAAGCTGCCGCCAAGCATTATTTTACAGTCTCTTTGTCACCATGACCGGAACGTTAATAGCGATGTCTTCCTTTAATCTTCCTTCGTACCTCATAGGTCGAATATTGGAAGGTGTTGGTATGGGTGCTGCTTCGCCAATAGGACGGACTTTATTTACCGATGTCTTTGGGCGGAAAGAGCTCGCACGTCGAATGGGCGTAATCAGCGGCTGTGCCGCGATAATGCCTGCTGTCGCCCCCATCACGGGTGGCTATTTGATGACGTACATAGACTGGCGTGCGATTTTTGCTTTCTTCTTGCTTCTTTGTGTTGCTTATTTTTATTTCGCCTTTCGGTGGCTTCCGGAAACCCGCATTCGTTCGGGTGATGAAGGCGTAGTCACCACGCGCAAGTTGATAGGAACGTATATTTCTATTCTAAGGAACACACATTATTGGGGATATATCATTCCGTACGCCGCCTTGACCGGTGGGCTGCTCGGCTACTATTCCGCGATGCCCTTTTGGTACCACTCTCAACTGGGAATCGCTGAAGATACCTTCGCCTACTTTGCCATCCCTACCGTTGGTATGTATCTAATCGGTCTTATAGTTGCCGGGTTTCTCATTAAAAAGATAGATCTTGAAGAAATCCTTTTCCTCGGAATACTGCTGGCTTTTTGTACTGCCGTTTTCAGTACCCTTTTGGCGATTCTGAATGTATCGGGGGTGGCAAGCATTGTTGTGGTCCTGAGTCTTTATGGTTTTTCTGCTGGGCTGGTTTCCCCAAATGCAAATGCGGGCGTTCTGACAAAATTTAAGAAAGTGGCAGCGCCTACCGCAGCCCTGGTAGCGGTTGTGCTATTTGGCACAGCCGCCCTCACTTCAATTGTAACAATGAACGTACATATCAGCGATACACTATGGCCCGTTGCAGCCTATATAGGGACATTGTCGTTAATTGGCCTTGCCGCTAGTTATTTCTGGGTGTGGCGTCCTTACCGTGGTAAAGACTTTGCTAAGGGTTAAAGAAAGGAAAATGCGGCAAGCCGATAGCTTAGAAAGAAGTCATCCTTGTTTATTGACCTTTTGACCATCTCCAAACATAATAGCAACCAATGAAAGTAAATACCAAAGATAGAATACCTGCGAAATAGAAAACAGAATTTATCCCTGAATAATCCATCATCACACCTGAGATTAAAGGAGCAACTATTACACCGAGACTTTTTGTTGTATTAAATATACCCATCCATGAGCCAATCCCCACCTTTCTACCGATTACTACGGCGATTAAATGTGCCCATAGCTCTGCCTTCTTTTCCTTCCTGGGCTACCTCTCCTGCATATGCCATGGCAATGGGAGTAATCATTCCTGCAGCCAGACCATTCAATAATCGTACTCATGTGAACGTATAGACATTATGGCCTGGGAGATAAAGGAGGGAAAACACTGCAAGAAGCAACAGCCCTGATGCGATGAAAATCTTTCTTCCATATTTATCTGATAATCCACCCATAATCGGCATAATAATCGTACGGGAAATAGCAAAGCCTGAAAATATTAGGCCCATCCAAACACCAGTGACTCTAAGATCCTCTGCTATGGTTGGCAATATAGGAGAAATAATACTTAACCCTAATATCGCAGCAATTATAGTAAAGTACAGGGTAACCAATGTCCGTGTTACCATATCTTTACATCAAACGTTGCAACAAAAAAAGGTTTCAGTAAATCAAATGACTTCCGCTTGAAAGAAACTGCGTTAATCTCCCCTCTTCTTTTAGATTCAATTGATAATACAAAGATAGAGCCAAAATGCAGTAGGCACACTTAAATATTCAAAGAGGTAGAGCATCAGAATTAGAAATACATAGTGCTTGAGATAAATCCCGTATGAGTAGTCACCAAGTGAAACCATGCGATTTATGGTTCTCGACAAATAAATATATACAAAAAGGGATAGTAACCGAAACTTTTATAAAGTGCAAGATACAGTTAGTCTACAATCAAAAATGATTGAAAAATCAATAAATAAACAAGCCGCAGTGCCAGAAAGCAGCATCTACCTGTGTGCTCCGATAAATGCCCTGGTCGAGGGTATATATGAGGAGAATATTACGTTTGCCGAGATTAAAAAACACGGCGATTTCGGTCTGGGCACGTTTAACGATTTAGACGGTGAAATGGTCATGCTTGACGGAAATGTTTACCAGATTACATCCGATGGGAAAGTCGTTGCAATCGGCGATGATGTCTTAACGCCTTTTGCCTGCGTCACGTTCTACAAGCCTCTGAGCCATGATGAGATTACGTCAGAAATGAATTACGATGATTTTATTGCTTTCATCAACAGCCTTCTTCCCTCACCTAATATATTTTACGCAATCAGGATTGATGGCTGGTTTTCGCACGTCAAAGCCCGCTCTGTTCCCAAGCAGGAAAATTATCGGCCACTGGCTGAAGCAACCAAGGAGCAGTCTATCTTCAGATTCTCGGATGTGGAAGGAACAGTTGCCGGCTTTTTCACGCCGGAGTTTGTGCCATCTGTGAGCGTTCCCGGGTTCCATTTGCATTTCCTCTCTTCCGATCGGAACCACGGAGGTCATGTGCTGGAATGCCGGCCGCGAAATGTGCGCATTGGCGTCCAGTTTATCAGCAAGCTCGAGCTTTCACTGCCGATGAGCCTCGATTATTTAACCGAGGATTTCAAACGCGATGTTAAGCAGGACCTGGACAAGGCGGAAAAATAAAATCCACGTGTTTGTTTAGCTAACCACAAGATTACACAGATTTTCACTAGAACTCTTTTCTTAAAAAGAAAAGCTTTAGAGAAGGGGGTTATAAGGTTCTTATTTTATTTTCTTGACCCCTCCTTTTTTATCCTGTGCTGCGGTCATTCAAAATCTTTTAGAATCTTGTAGTTCTACTGCAAGTTGATGAGTCACGCCAAAATCTTGTTCTGGTTTAACATGGATGTCAATGACAGAAGAGATAGTACTTTTTCGTGCTTTTTCCAGTGCGCTTGCTATTTCTGACGTTCTGCTAACTTTGATACCGTTTAAACTGTATGCCTCGGCGATTTTTGAGAAGTCGGGAATTTCACCAAGATAGACAGACGAGTATCTTCCATACACGTTTTTTTGCCATTGCCTGACCATACCTAAATAATGATTATTACAGATGACAGTAATCACCTTAAGGTTTTCCTGTGCAAGAACGGCTAACTCTTCCAGGGTCATTTGAAATGAGCCATCACCATCTATATTGATTACTTCTGAATCTGGTTTCGCAACCTTGGCACCTATTGCGGCTGGCAACCCAAAACCCATTGTTCCTTCTCCACCACTTGTAATAAACGTTCTCGGGTATTTCCGTGGTATGAACTTTTGAGCCATCATCTGGTGGCACCCAATACCTGTTACAATAATGTCTTCATCGTTAACAAACTTCCTTAGCTCGTAAAACACCCTTCTATAATCTATGGGATGTGTGTCGTAATCCAATTTTTCGCTATATCCCTCTCTCAATTCTTTTAATTGCTTTATCCAGTTGAACTCAGTATTTTTTAATTTTAAGAGCTTCAATTCAATTGTTTTTAGTAATTCTGATAGAACAACTCTCGCGTCACCCACAATAGCCAAATCGGCTTTTTTATTCCTGTTTATTTCCGTAGGGTCTACATCAATGTGTATCACCATAGCTCCTTTTGCAAATTCTTCGGGTTCAGCAGCGGTTCTATTGGAAAATCGGCACCCGACAGCTAATAAAAGGTCTGCATTCTCTATCGCATAGTTTGCTATTTCTGTTCCATACATGCCTGCCATTCCAAGCGATAAAGGATGATTATCTGGAAATGCACTTGAGCCCATTAGAGTATTTGCAACAGGGATTTTCAAGTGGTCTGCTAAACTCGCCACTTCCCCGCTTGCATTAGCCCACAGAACACCTCCGCCAACTAACATAACAGGTCTCTCTGCCTGTAATAAAAGAGAAGCAGCGTTTTTTAATTCCTCGCGTTGCCCGGCAAATCTTGGTTCAGACATCGGAACTTTTTTTGGCAATCTTTCAGTACATTTCCCTTCTTGTGCATCCTTTGTCAGATCAATATAAACAGGACCGGGTCTCCCATCTGTGGCTAATCTAAATGCTTCATTGAATACAGGAAATATTTCGTCGGCATGTGTAATCTGAAAATCTTTCTTGCAGGTATGTAATGCTATATCTACCATATCCGCTTCTTGAAATGCTTCGTGTCCAATTAATTTAAATGGAACCTGTCCTGCCATAGCTATGATGGGAGATGAATCCATGAACGCGGTTAACATACCAGTTACTAAATTACTGGCACCAGGACCAGAGGTGGCAATACAAACCCCTGGATTTCCCGTTGCTCTTGCGAAACCATCTGCGGCATGAGCTGCTCCTTGCTCATGCCTGACAAGAATGTTTCTTATTTCTTCTGGATGCTCCAACAAAGCATCAAATGCAGGACCGATACCTACACCAGGTATACCAAACGTATGCGTTATTTTGTGTTTAATCAATGTCTTAACAATTGCTTCCGCGCCATTTTCCTCATCATTCATTTTTTCCTTTCACCTCTCCATTCATTTTTTTACATTTCAAATAATATTTTTTTTGTATAGTTACATAAAAAACCACGAGATTTTACAAGATTAACACAACACTTTTTCTTTTTTACAAAAAGAAAATTTAGCCTGTGCTAAAAGAAAAACACAAATGTTCTTTTGGTAAAGCTTTTCTTTTTAAGAAAAGGTTTGTGTAAATCTGTGTAATCGG
>WSZT01000159.1 GCA_013139985.1 Candidatus Methanophagales archaeon
CGGACCTCTGGTCCGGGGTCGTTGACTCTTTTGAGAATGGTTGATAATGAAAAAGATATATGTGGAATTTGGACACTTGGAATTAGAAGGCGATGAAGAGAAATATACAAAATTTGAGGACAAGTTAGATAAATTAAGTGATAAGATTTTAGACGAGTTAAGTGGGGAGTCAGTTGAACCAAGTGGTAATAAAAGGATAGACGAAATAATAAGTGAAATGGTAGATGCTTTAGGTGAAAGAATAATAAAAGGAGAAGATACGGATGAAGTATTAAGTGAGGTACGAGCTGGAACATTCATAGATTTAACAAAAGATTTCGAGTTGTTTGAGATTATGATAGGTGATGAGCCAACTAGAACAAAAAAATTCATAACACAGCTAATAGAAAAAGGATTTAAACCAGAGCCAGTCCTGGGTACTTTTGGGATGCATTGTGAAGGCTTTGAACCGGTAGAAATAGTAAAATTATTCAGAGACCTAAGGTACGAAGGTGAGATTCACACGATGAATGAGGAAGATGATAGCGATTATACCGTCTGGGAAATCAAAGGTGGTAAGATACTCAAAGAAGAAAGACAGTGGGTTGAGATAACATAAAGAAGGAAAGAAGTTTTTTCTTAGAGTGAATTTCTAAAAGCATGCTTTAATTTAATATACCGTCGAGGATGCACCCGAATTTATGTTGTGCCATTTGGCCAGTACCCCTTAAGGAGGGAGGGCAGCTTTATGCTCCCCTATAATTTTTAGTTTTTCATCTATTAAATGAACTTTCATTCCGGTAACAATCCTTATCTCCGCCTTACCCATCTCATTTTCCACACACCTCTCACTTCACTTTATTAAACTGCTGACAAATAAGGCTATGCTCCTGACACTGCCTTCTTATCGAAGGTGTCAACAAGCTTTCTCATTTTCCATAGAGTTTAGCCGTTTTTGCATTGAATTGAATTGAATTGTGGTCTTCCACCAACTGTGCATCTTCCGGATGTGCTCCGAGATGTTATGCTGGCTTTGGCATTGTATAAGTGTCATTTAGGCGTTGCGGGTTGGAGTGGTATTGAAGATAGTCTGGATGAACAGGATAGAATAAGAAAAAGTCCTCTTGATTTTGGGAGGCGAAAGTCGTGACAAAATTTCTGCGCTCACGAAAGAGCAAAAGGCGATTATTGAAAAGTTGAGATTTGCGGATGCGCTCTTTTAGGGCTGTAGCCTATAGAACGCTGAAAATCCGTGTAATCTTGTGGTTACAACTAAAAGCGAGTTTCACCGCGTATAAACTACCTTTGTTATATCTGTCCTAAGAAGTAGCTTTGGGGTGTGGGACCTAAGAATTTAGCTTCAGCCTCACATATTCACAGCCCCATGTAAGTTATGATAAGAATAGGTATTGACTTATTGCTTATCCTTTTTAGCTTCGCCTGTGGCCGTATATGAAAGCGCTATTCCCCAGTATTTCGCAAAATAAGACTCCTCCACACATATCATAAATAAATCGAAAAGTTTTTAAGCTACTAATTTTATTATAGTAATAAGAAGCGATGAAGGAGGGGATATGATGGGAAACTTATTGCCGTTTATGAAATTCCTTGAAAGAGAAGCAGGGTTTGGCTTCGATATTGAAAAATTTGAGCACCGGTTGATGCTACAAAAGTATGTGTTCATCTCTAAGTTCTTTGGGTTCAATCATGGCTATTCGTATAGTATCTATCTCAGGGGACCCTATTCTCCAGCTCTTGCCGATGACTATTACAAATTAGCTGACTTTTATTCATCATATGACGAGGACTATACAAAAGAGCTTGGAGGGCTTAATACCGAAAAGTTCATGAAAGTGATAGAGGGAAGGGATGTCAAATGGCTTGAGATAGCTGCGACTATCCTATCCGTCTATGATACGTATCGGAAAAAATTCGGTGGTGCGGAACTAAAAAAACGAGTTATATCCACATCGTGCGATATAAAGAGTGCTACTGAACCAGAAAAGATACACCAAGTATTTGAGGAGTTAAAAATAGCTGGACTGATTGACACTTAAACTCAAAACTCATTTGTAATCTTCAATTGTCGGTTCCTTTTGCCTGCCTCTCTCATAGCTCTTTCAATCTCTTTCAGGGAATATGATACCAACAACAAACTATCTTCGGTCAATAGAAACGCTGAATCCATATCGCAAAGAGCACATGAGACTATAAGGGTATCAGTAGGAGCATGCTCAACCAAATAACGGTCTCGCTCAATCAATAATTTAGCTTTAGCATAACAGCATTTATTTGGTGGAATAATATCTGCTTTCAAATCCTTCAGTCGCTCAAAAAACTTATACATAATCTCTTCTCTAACTCCTTGCTCAAAGTTTTCTCGAATAAGGTTATTTATCAATTCCCCAACTACGATAAAAGGTATCTTGACGTTAATTTCAGGGTTATTTCTAACATTTGATTCTATCTTTGAAAGAATATCTTTTGCATTCTCTTTTTCATCGGATTTTCCCCATAGATAGCCCTGAAAGAAGCAAGTATCAATATATATGTTTTGGGTATTTTGCATCGTAACATTTTATTTATAGGCAGTCAAATAAAAGTTATGATCAAAAAGCAAGGGATACTAATTGGAATCGCTTTAGTGTTTCTATTCACAGGGATAGCATTAGCAACCACTTCATCCGCCACCTTACATGTAATAATATACGCTTTCGACCAAAACCCGGCGGGAAGCGATGAAGGTAATGAATGGGTCACCATTCACAACCCTTCCAACAAAAGCGTGGACATAGGAAATTGGACTTTTGAGTCTACCCACGGCACAACAGTAATTGACTGAATACCCGAAGGTACTACCCTTTACCCCTGAGCCTATTATACCTGTACCCCTTTTTATCGGTGG
>WSZT01000238.1 GCA_013139985.1 Candidatus Methanophagales archaeon
GTTAAAATCTAAACTTAGGATTATCCTATCGAAGATATTTCTTGGTTATGAAATCTTGTAGATTTTGATAACTACGGACGCTCAACATTCAACATGCCCCTCATGTAATCTGCTTCAGCGGATATTAGGGATATTGAGTTACCCATACAAAACAGCGAAGAGCCTTAAATTACACTATTATCATAGGTATGTTGATTTTTGTGTCTTCCCTTATGTCAACAGCCCCACCAAAAACCGCACATAATTCTCTAAATCCGATATTGCAACGTTTTCATCAGCGCCATGCGGGTTACAATCCACGAAACAGCCAACGCCAAAAGCACAAACCGGCTGATTCGTCCTTTGAACTGCATACGCAACATCCAAACCGCCTTGCACTCCTATTATAGGTTTATAAACGCCAAATGCATCCGATACCGCATCCTGCACCCTCTTTGTCCATTCACCGCTTTGCTCGGCGAACATAGGTGGGAATCCAGGCTTACAATGCAGCTCTATCCCTATCCCCTGCGTTGCTTTTATCTTTTCTACTGCATCCTCAAGCTCCGTTATCACTTCCTCTACCTTTTCCTCCGGGATATATCTCCGATCACCCCTTAAGGTGCAGCTCGGTGGTATCACATTCTCTTTTATACCGCCAGAGATCATAGTAACGTTAAAAACCGGCTTTATGTGCTCCTGCCCGGTTAGTTCTCTCATAATAGGCCCGCAGGGTGCTTTCGATTCCCTACTCTCTATCTGCCTTTTCAAGCCATTTAACTCGCTTATCACCAGCATTGCCTTTTCTATCGCATTCACACCTGAAAAAGGAATAGAGCTGTGAGCGGATTTACCATATACCGTCATCTCCCAATTCATTACCCCGTTCGTTGCTATGCATACACCTTCATTATCGCCATCCATACAGAGTAAATAATCACCTTTTAGTAATCCATAATCAGCAAAGAAGCACAACCCGGAGTAGAGCCCTAGCTCCTCATCCGTGGTCAATGCAACCCTGAGATTATACTTGCTTTTTAAGTCCTGCTCTTTCATCTCACGTAACGCAGTTAAAAGCGATGCAACACTGCCCTTTGAGTCCGCTACACCGCGCCCATATATCCTACCGTCTTTGATCACAGGGTCAAAAGGCGGCGTGCTCCAACCTTCACCTGCGGGAACCACATCTAAATGCGTGTATATATCTACACTTTCTTTTGCACCACAATCTTTAGTAGCGAGAAGGTTCACTCTCTCACCGCTTAACTCCGCACTCTTCTGCCTTGCTTCGTAAACATCCTTTGGCATCTCTATCCGTTCACATTCAAACCCTAAATCATCAAATACTGGTATAAGCCAATCCACTATCTTTCCGTAATTCTCTCCAGGCGGCACATATGTGGGTATCTTGACCAATTCTCTGAGGCAAGCTATAAGATACTCATCCTTCTCCAAATCCTCTCTTTCTTCCATTTTTATTCTATATAACTAAAGTATGTTTGTTTTATTTAGAACATATGCCTATTGCCTAAAGCATAGGAGGCACAAATATTTATTATGCAAGACAAATTTAGCTGTATTCTTGTTGATTGGAACTATGCGTATGATCTTTGCAAGGATGTAAGAGAGGAGATAAAGGAAGCGGGATTCAAGCCTGATGTTATAGTTGGCGTGGCAAGGGGCGGCTGGTACTTAGCTCGTGTACTTTGCGATTTCTTCTTGCTTAAGGATCTGCTCAGCTTGAAGATGGAACACTGGGGTGTAACGGCCACAATTACCGGTACCGCGGAACTGAAATATGGGCTTGACGATGCGGCACGGGCGAAATTAAAGGATAAACAAGTATTAATAGCAGATGATATAACTGACACCGGTGACAGCATAAAGCTTGTTGTTGAATATATTAACTCTATGGGCGCAAAAGAGGTAAGAACTGCAACATTACAGCATAAAACTACCTCCTCGTTCATTCCCGATTTCTATGGCGAGCTCATGAAAGAATGGAAATGGGTGGTATATATATGGAGCATTCATGAGGATTTGATGGACTTAATGGGGCGGGTGATTGCTAATGGCGAGCTGAGCATAGAAGAGATAAGAGCTGCTATGGCGGAAGAATTCGACTTCTACGTGCCATATCACCTTCTAAATGAGGTATTAGAAAATATGAAATATCACGGTAAGATAAAAAGTAAAGAAGAAAGGGGGAAGGTTGTGTGGGTACTGGGCTAAATTGCCGGGATTTTATTTTATAGTGCCTCAATACCAAAAGACTCCAGCAACACCTCTTTATTTATCTTCCCACTTGTAAATGTCTTTCCGCTGTTCAGTTCGTTTACCGTGATCTGCGCAGGTGCAAACATGGCTGCATCTACCTTGTAGAAGTCGAAACCCGCATTTTTAAATGTTGTGTAGAACGGTTTCCCATAGTCCTTTGAGATCTGCGAAGGCACTTTCTTCAGGTATCCCTTCAAATCTTCCACATCATCGTATTTTATCGCGTAATAAATGCGACTACCGTAGATGATACAATCATTGGTCGCACCCATGCACTTCACATCATCACCAACAATAGGTGCGATTGGTATGATACCATGAGCGTGTCCTATGCAGTTTATGTCAAAACCTAAAGACTCGAGCTTGTGAACGCCTGTTTCCACTCCTCTAGCAGAAATCTGCACAGAGCCCGCAATGGATGCTGTTGGCGCCACCACGATATACAGGTCTTCGGGTTCCACCCTGCACGCCTTTGCTATTTCTTCCGTCACTTCTTCGTCAGGTATACTGCCAGATTCCAAAACCAACACTGCCTCATTTGCGTCGTCTTCATACCCTATCTTCTTATATAACTCTTTCGGATTGAGTGAAAGTGCTCTTGCGGGTCCGGAACCCATACCGAAGAATTTATTCACACTTATCCGCCATCCCGCAAATTGCGATGCCATGCAGGCGATTACCGGATGGTCCGTAGTAATCTCTATCGCAGGCACGACCATTTCACCGAGATCAAAGCTGCTGAATTTGAGATCCGCAAGGTCTGCCATGCATATCCGTGATAAGTATAACCCTGCTTCTAGTCCCCCTTCTTCTTCCACCCCGGCATCTATTATCGTTGTCCCGTTAGCCAACTCTTCTATGCCCACCTGCAGCTCATCCGCGTTGTCCATCATCTCTTCAAATACATCCAGCCCATATTCATTCACGCTTATCATCATTCTTTTCCACCACTCCTATTACATACCATGCACCTCTATTTATTATAATGATATGGTTTTGTCAAAAATCGTGTAAAAGACCAAAAAACATTAGGGGTCTATTTGAACAGTATCACCTCTTTTCTCTTCTTTCCTGCCTTCCACTCCTTCATCTTCTCGTTCAGCAAATGCTGGTCCACAAAGGCGAAATCGCCATTCTCTTCCTTTAGCAGTAAAGGTATATCATCAATAGAAAAAGTGGGAATGCGAAACACAAGAAACGTATTAGTGGCGAAATGCGATAACTCTTTACCATATATTACCGCACTAATACCCTTCTTCGCTAACAGTTCCGCTGTGCTTGCCCCGCCCCCACTACCGTCCTCGAGGAATACAACGTCACCTTTTTTTAGCCCATACCGCCGATGTGCATCTAAGATTGCATCATGAGAGAAAGATTTTATCCGCTTTATCCTTTTCCCGCCCTTTACTCCTCTCTTTCCTTTCAGTTCTTCTAGGAGTATCCTTAATTCTGCATTCAGCTCGTCCTTTTCTTTTAATTCTTCTCTCAGCCGCACTATCTTATTGTCTCTCCGCCGTATCTCTTCTATTACGGCCATCTCCCTTCTCCCTTCAGACCTCATAGAATCGAGTTTGTGGTTTAGTCCCCTTATTTTGAGTTCTTTTTCAGCGTCCATTGCCTTTAAAGAGGTCATGAGCTCTTCTAACAGCTCTATCTTCTCTTCTTTCTGCTTTATAAATCTGCGTAATTTGAGGACAGTTTCGCTTTTGTCATCGCTCTTTTTCTCTTCCAGCCTTTCCTCTTTTACAACCTCTTTATTTTCCCCATCTACACTAATTAATCTGTCTATTGCCACACTTATAGAGACACCTTTAACTACCTGCGCCTTCACCTCTTCCACGTCCACTCCCGCCGGCGTCTTCTTCTGCACCTGCGAGAATTTCTTCTTATACCGCTTTAATGCATTGACACAAGCAGCTAAAGCATCCCTCTCATGTGCATTTTTATATTCATAGCCTGCTCCCTTCGTCAGTGCAATCTTCTCCTCCAGTGACAGGGATTCGTCTAGTTCCGGGACAAGAGAGGAGAAGATGCTGCTTATCCTTTTTACCATTGAAGGGGTGGGTGTGACGTCAGAAGCGACTATCAAAGGCTTTCCAAGCGATATTATCCGTGCTACCACATCTGAGACAGAATAATTCTTTGAGCTAAATACGTCTATTGGTCTCCCCTCAAGGTCGAGCATGGCAACTCCTATCGTGGTACCGGGATCTATGCCAACGATGGTGTAGCTTCGTTTTATGGATGAGTATGCCATCTGCTTATTTTTTAAAATCCGATTACTATACAAGTATAATATTACTTATTTATGGTAGAGATGGGAGAGGAATGAATGAAACTGGGAATAATCGCAGATACTCATGATGATCTCGAAGCAATAGAAAAAGTGGTAGGGGAGCTATATGAAGACCCTCATGACTTTGAACTTGCCAGGAAGAAGCTAATTGTGATGCATAAACCAAAGATAGTGGAGGCGTTAGCTGTATCGGGCGCTTATGATATGGTGATATATGGGTATACACATAAAGCGGAGATAGAGAAGAAAGAGGATAAAGCGTTGATGATAAATCCCGGAGAATGCCGCGGGCACCTCACGAGAAGGAGAACGGTTGCCATACACGATTTAGAGAAGGATGAGGCGAAGATAGAGCAAGTGTAAAAATCATGAAAAAAGCGCAAATTATTTATAATGATAACTCAAACCCATATAAAAAGGAAGATTAGTAAATAATATGTAAGGAGGAATACTCAAATGGGAACGTTATATGAAGACATAATTGATTATGGTGGAGAGGTTTTTGGCAAGGAGCATTTAGAAACGCTCAGGGAGTGCGTACAATGCGGTAAGTGCACTGGCGGCTGTCCCTCCGGGAGGAACACGGCGTTCAGGACGAGAAAGCTAATGCAGATGGCTCTGGTGGATATGCGTGAGGAGATTTTTAACGCCCCCGAATTGTGGTTCTGCTCAACTTGTTACACCTGTTATGAAAGATGCCCAAAAGGTGTAAAAGTGACAGACATAATAAGAACAATAAGGAACTTGGCGGCGAAGGAGGGGCACATGTCTGTTCCACACAGGATGATTGGCGTTTATGTGCTAAAAACAGGTCATGCAGTGCCGATCGGTCCTGCTCAGATGGAACTGAGGGAAGCGGTAGGTCTCGAGTCGCAGCCGCCGACTGCGCAACATCCTCAAAACAAAGAGCAACTGGAGCAGGTGCAGACAATATTCAAGACGACGGGCTATGACGCGATGATTGATTTTGATTGGGACACGATGAACTTAAAAGGGATGGATAAAGGGGGTAAAAAATGACGGAACATCCAACGGAATATGCTTATTTCCTCGGTTGTATTACGCCCAACAGGTATCCGGGGATAGAAGCGGCAACGAAGAAGATATTTAAAGAGTTTGGGATAGAGACGAAGGAGATGGTGGGTGCGTCGTGCTGTCCAGCGCCGGGAGTCTTTGGCTCTTTTGACATGCATACGTGGCTGCCGGTAGCAGCGCGGAATCTCGCTATTGCGGAAGAGATGGATCTCGAAATATATGTAACGTGTAATGGTTGTTACGGATCACTTCAGGAAGCAGACCATTTACTGAAAGGGAATCCAAAGTTAAAGGAGCAGACCAATAAGATATTAGGTGAATTTGGTAGAGAATTTAAAGGGACTACAAAAGTGAACCATTCAATTGTGGTTCTTCACGACTTTATTGGTTTGGACAAGCTGAAGGAGCGTATAACGAAACCGATGAACGATGTGAATGTAGCGGTGCATTACGGCTGCCATTTCCTCAAACCACGAGAGGTGCGTGGACACGGGTCTTCGGAAACTCCCTATATCCTGGAGGATCTTGTAAAGGTAACGGGTGCAAAAGACGTAGATTATAAGGACAAATTGATGTGCTGTGGTGCTGGTGGCGGAAACCGAACTGCTGACTCAGTTCAATCTCTGGAATGGATGCGTCAGAAGCTGGTGAGTGCGATGGAAGTAGGCTGTGATTGCATGGTTCATCCCTGTGCGTTCTGCCATTTGCAGCTTGACAGAGGTCAAGCGGAGATGGAGAAGGCTTTCGGCGTATTCTTTAATTTCCCAATACTATTCGCCACGCAGTTCCTTGGGCTCGCAATGGGACTCAGCGAAAAAGAAGTGGGATTGGACGCACAAACGACTAAAATGCCAGAGAAATTACTAAAATAATATAAAATAGAAAAGAAAAAATATTTTTTTTCTTCTTTTTGTTTTGTTTAAGTGAGTTAAGAATGAATTTACCAGAGTTTTGTGGGTTTAGCTAGCACTGCTTTAAATTGTCCTTTTTTCTGCCTTACGGCACGCAAGTCCTTCTCCTTTTCCGTTATTTTATTTATCAGTTCTGTCCTCTGATCCTCTTCCGCTGCACTTTTAAATTCAGTTACTAAATCGCCTATATCCTTTACCAATACAGCTATTTCTTCATCCTTTTCCTTTATTTCCTCATCTGGTACTACGCTCATTTTACATTACTACCTCCATTTATGTTATAAATGCAAGATATGATACTTCCAGCATTTATATCTTTCTATTTTAGCCTTTCAATACGATCTCTATATGGACATCTTTGGGTATGGGTATGCGCATAAGTTGCCGCAGAGCTCTTTCATCTGCTTCTATGTCTATCAACCGCTTATGTATGCGCATTTCCCAATGATCCCATGTAGGGGACCCTTCACCATCCGGGCTTTTTCTACACGGAACCTTCAGCTTCTTTGTGGGAAGAGGAATGGGACCAGACATTCTAACACCAGTGGTCTCAACGATCTTTTTTACTTGATGGCATATCTCATCCAATTTCATATGGTCTATACTCGATAGTTTTATCCGTGCCTTTTGATTCATTTTGTTCCCTCTTCCTGCTAGCCTTGCTTTATTTCTCCTTTAGGTCTATTACCATACCTGCAGCAACTGTTTGCCCCATGTCCCGGACTGCAAACCTGCCGAGCTGTGGTATCTCCTTTACACGCTCGATGACTAAAGGTCTTGTCGGTTTTACTTTTATGATAGCGGCATCGCCCGCTTTTATAAAGTCCGGGTTTTCTTCCACTGTCGCTCCTGTCTTAGGGTCCATCTTCTTAGTAATTTCTAGTATCGTAGCAGCGACCTGCGCAGTGTGGGTATGGAAAACCGGGGTATATCCAGCGGTAATTGCACTTGGATGCTGGAGTACAACTATCTGTGCCGTGAACTCATCAACAATCGTTGGTGGGTTATCCACATGCCCACAGACATCACCTCGCCTTATCTCTGTCCTGCTTATTCCACGAACATTCCAGCCGATGTTGTCACCGGGGATAGCTTCTTCGATCTCCTCATGGTGCATCTCTATTGTTTTCACCTCTCCTTTCGCAGCAGGCGGGTTGAAGATCACGGTGTCTCCTTTCTTCATCTTTCCTGTCTCCACTCGCCCTACAGGCACGGTCCCTACACCGGTTATTGTATATACATCTTGCACTGGTATTCTAAGCGGAAGATTAACAGGCTTATCCGGCACTTTCATGAGGTCTAACGCTTCTAAAAGCGTAGGCCCGTCGAACCAGGTCTCTTTGTCACTCTTCTTCGTTAGATTCACACCATCAAGTGCGGAAACGGGAATAAAGATGACGTGCTCCTCCTTGTAGCCCACCAGCCCTAGAAGTGCTAGTAGCTCCTTTTTTAACTCCTCATAGCGCTTCTGATCGTAATTCACACGGTCCATTTTATTTATAGCTATGATCAACTGAGTCACACCCAAAGTTCTGGATAAGAATACGTGCTCCTTCGTCTGAGCCATTATACCGTCCTTAGCATCTACTACCAACACCGCTGCATCAGCCTGTGATGTCCCGGTGATCATGTTCTTTACGAAATCCCTGTGTCCAGGGCAATCCACAATCGTATAATAATACTTTTTAGTATCAAACCTTTGGTGGGCAACATCTATTGTTATTCCCCTCTCCCTTTCATCCGCCAAAGTATCCATCACCCAGGCATACTCGAAAGTCGCTTTTCCTATCTCTGCTGCCTTTTTCCTGTACTCTTCTATTACATGAGGATCTATCGCTCCTGCCTCTGTTAGCAACCGACCCAACAGTGTTGACTTGCCGTGGTCAATATGCCCAATCATTGCCAGATTCATATGCTCTTTCTCTGCCATCTTTTCCTTTTTCCTCCTTCTTCTTCTTCTAATCTGTAACCTATAAACTATCTCTTTTTTATCCTCTTTTACTATAGCTTAAATGTTTATTTCTATCTTATTTATTATTGTATGAGGTATTCAAATTTGTGATGGCACATTTTAAAGTTTGAACAAACAGGAAATGAAGCTTAAATCGGACTGTATCCCTTGCTTGGTAGAAAGGACAAGATATGAGTGTGATATGCTATTTGAGGATGATAGAGAAAAGATACTTGTGCTGAGGGATTTTATTGCTTTCCTTTTTGAGCATCTCGAAGGTGAACTGAACGCGCCTGTTTTTTTTGGCACCGCGAGGGAGAGATTATTAAA
This sequence comes from Candidatus Methanophagales archaeon, assembly GCA_013139985.1. Lineage (GTDB taxonomy): Archaea > Halobacteriota > Syntropharchaeia > Alkanophagales > Methanospirareceae > Methanophaga. Next base: position 8,780 of record WSZT01000238.1, read on the forward strand.
GAGGCAAAGTGGCGTGGAAGACCCTCATGAATTGGTAAAACGGCGAAGTAACAAAGTAGCAAAAGGGTTGCTTTTAGAAGCGTATACATTTTACAATGCGGCAAGAGATAAACTAGAAGCGTTGATACGGATAGCGGCAGCGGCGAATTCAATGGAATACGGCGTAAAAGGGTATTTATACAGCGATGGAATTTTTAGGCGCGATTTCTTGCGGACTTTAAACGAGAAACTTAATTGGGATAGGAGCGTGATTTTAGCTGCTATAAATAGCCGAGACCGGTTGATATATCTAACGGATAATGCAGGCGAGGTATTTTTCGATGTGTTTGTGATAAGGGAGTTGATAAAAATGGGTAAAGAGGTGATTGTGTCGCCGAAGAGCGCACCTGTTATAAACGATGCAACGATAGAAGATCTGAAGGAAGCGGGTATCTCTTCTTCCGAGGCGGGGTGTAAGATAATTCCAAGTGGCGCCTACATAGGTGTCTCATTAGAAGAAGCGGAGAGGGAGTTCATGGACGTGTTCAGCGATGATAGGTATCTGGTGATAGCGAAGGGGATGGGGAACTACGAATCAATATCGGAGTTCGAATCGAAGTTAGAGCTGAACGGCCGGTTAATATACCTTTTCAGAGCGAAATGCGAACCGATAGCGAATGATATAGGAGTAAGACGGGGCGAACTTGTTGCTAAATTCGTGTGAAAAAAAAAGAAGATGCAAAATAAAGAAGAGATCCTTTTCTCTGCGGCTGAGAACGAATTCAGAGAATCGCTGAGAGTGTTCCTTGATGGCGTGGATGCGAAGAAGATAGAGCGTGAGATATATGAACGGGATTTTTATCCGCGGGAACTCTACGGTAAACTTGGCGATGCCGGCTTCTTAGCGCCTGTATTGCCGGTAGAATATGGCGGCATGGGGAAATTGGTATATGAAGCGATATTGGCAGAGGAACTTGGTGCTGCTTGCGTGCCGCTCGCATGGATACATTCCACCTCCTCTTATGCATACGCAACGATCGCACGATATGGTAACGAGGAGCAGAAGAGTATATATCTGCCTGCAATGAAAAGCGGTGCTAAGATCGGTGCGATTGCGATAACCGAGCCCGGAGCGGGAAGCGATGTGATGCATATCAAGACAAGCGCAGAGCGAAAAGGTGATGAGTCTCTGATAAGTGGAGAGAAGAGGAACATAACAAATGGTAGTAAAGCGGATGTCCTCTTAGTATGGGCGATAACAAATCCTGTGGTTGATCCAGCAAGAGGAATGAGCGTGTTCATTGTGGAATCAGACACTAAGGGCTTTGAAGTGAAGCGTGATTTTAAGCTACTGGGCGGGTTTCCGGGCACGGTAAATTCGTATCTCAGGTTTGATGATGTGCGAATACCCGGGAAAAATATGCTCGGCGGCGAGAACGAAGGGGCAAGGGTAATGTTCGATGAGTTATCTATTGAGCGAGTGTTATATGCCGCGATGTTAGTTGGCGAAGCGAGACCAATACTAGAACTCGCGGTCGA
>WSZT01000123.1 GCA_013139985.1 Candidatus Methanophagales archaeon
AGAGGACGCATCGCTGGACTTATGGATGGCGAATGCTCAGATACTTGAGGAAGAATGACACTTATCTTGCTATTGGACTCACGTATACAGATTACGGCAGTAACCGACTGGAATATGGCGCGTATCCGATGATCGTTGGTGTGCATGTATTAGCGTAAGGGAACGCACAACTAATTTGACAATGTCAAATTACTCTTTCAGCTTCAATATAGTATCACCGAATTCCGAAGGGATGATGCCAGTAGCACCCATCGTCTTAGGATGAAGGTCAATTTCAAGCACTGCATAGTCATGACCAAGCCATTTTAACGGCTCGATTGTCCTTGGACCGTTAGTAACCGAGAAAATCTCCATTTTTATGTTATACTTCGCTAATGGCACACCATGCGGAATGCCTAATAAAACTGCGAAGTCATAATCTGAATAGAACTCTTTGATAATAGCAGCAGCTTTATCGCCTGCAACCCCATATTCATCCAACCCGCCGATTATATGGTCTATCGTGATACCGTCCGCAGCTAACTCGTCACGAATTATCGCCGAATAGCCTCGGATCTTTCTCACGCCCACGTTTATATCAAGGTTCGCGATATTAACGATTTGCGAAGCCGCAGCGACATTATTAACAGCTCTTAAAATGTCCGCGAACATGAATGCCGTCTCCTTCTTCGCATTTAAAACGCACACGCCCTTTTTTCCCGCGTCTATGAGCTCAAGCAGCCTCCGGGCAACGTCTATTTTAGAATCGCCTTTCGATGGTGGGATAAAGCTTTTGCTTGCTGCTCCTACTTCCTTTTCTAATAACGTTGCCGCTTCAAGCATTCTCTTCTGACGTTCAAACTCATCACTACTGATTATACCTGCTTTATATGCGGATTCTAAGGTTAAGATAACGCCTACGGTGTTGTCTCGGTAGCCAGCATGCACGTCTACCGCAATCACCTTGCAGCCTACGCCACTGTCCACGATCGTCTGAGACAGGTCTTCACCGATGATCATGCTCGCACAGGTGCCCACTACGCCCATCAATTCCGGCTGGAACATCGCTTCAGCCTTCTTCAGTACACTCACGAGCGCTTCCTGTCCTCCGAACACGAAATTACTCTCGTTCATTGCAGTGGTTAAAACATGCATACCGTCTTCTTCAAGCAGCCGGCTGTGCTTGAAACTGCAGCCCGGTGGGCCATGCAGAATCGCAACGTCCACATCTAAATCACGGAGCGTATAAAGCGCAGCTACTATTGCGCTCGGTCTCGGATGCAGTATCATCTCTTCGCTCATGTCTTGGGGTTCCTGCTTTTTTAGCCTTTACTTTACTGAAGAAGGGTTTAGGAAAAGAAAGTTTTTAATATATATTATTTTAATGGCATAGTCTAAAAAACCCAGGGATTTATCAACGCGGAGATCGCAGAGTTATGGCGCAGAGTTTATGACTATTTATGACGCAGATTTACACGGATTTGATTTCTTCTGCGTTAATCTGCGTCAATAATTAATTTTCTTGAACGAGGGATGGAGTATTTAAGGTATACGAGAACTTGAATATCGCCATTATATAAATTAAAGTATTATTTGATCGCACCATTTTCCCCCTCACCGTCTTTCAATTTCCCATAGGTGACATTTCAGGTATTCTATGGACTGTGGTATAAGAGAGCTAACGTAACTTCATACTGTTGATTGGACACTTTCGATTCGCTTTATCTCTTCTGCTATCTGATGTTTTTGATTTTGAATTGGAACGGTCTATGCTCCTTAAATGCGCACACAACTTCTGGACGATTTTATACGCAAAGAAGCCAGAAAAAGTGCCTGAAAATTGGCGGATGATAAAGGATCATATCGGGCTTGAAGCGACCGAAGAGAATCTGTTTTTGAGGGCGGTATATTCTACTGGTGGGAAGACAGTTATAGAGTTTAGCAGCAAAGAACCAATAAATAAAGAATTCATGATTTGTATCTCTTCAAATTCGAGGAATAGATACGATAAACTCGGTTTCGGTTGGCGTTAATATAACGTCTTTATTTAATTGCTCTTTTATCGTTTTAATCATTCTATAAACGCCACTGCCAATATCTGTTACCATCCCAACTTTATAGAGTAGGTTATAAAGGGTCGGATTTCGGAGCACATGACAGCCCGCTATTTTCATACTCGCTACAGTAACGGTATTAGGTAACTTCCCCGGCGTTCTGATTTCTATTCTATCGTTAAATATGAATAATCTTATTGGTGCATTAATTGTATAATCCCTATGAACAATAGCATTTACAACTCCTTCTCTTAAAGCAGCCATAGGTATTTCGGGATATAATTCTGGTTCAAAACCTTTTATTCGGTGCTCTTCCCGTATATACAATCCCAAGAATCTTGATGTGTCCTCAAGTACATCTAAAATTTTACCATCTAAATCTTTTTTATCCGCTGGGGGGATGGAGATGTCCGTGCCCGGGATATAAGCGGCTATAATCTTTGCATATGGAATAAATCGTTGAGGATTTTCTCCAAAAAATAGTATTCCAGCAAGTGTGGGCTTTTTATTAGGTGTAATAAGTTTAAGATTCTCAAGATAACTTTCAATTAAACTTTCTTCAGGAGAAATAGCTAAATACTTTTTCAGAAACGTTCTAAAATGGTCTATGTCAAGGCTACCAAGCGAGGCTCTAGAGATCGGAATTTTGTCATAATTTTCACCTTTTAATAATCGCTCTTGAAGTTCTAATTTATCCATTTAACGTGTATTTTCCCTTTTCTGCACCCAGCGGGATGATCATATATTTCCCTTTTTCTATGCGTTCAATCCATCCCTTCTTCTCCAGTCGTGAAAGAATTACCCATAGCACCTCTTTTGGGATATTTGCCGTACTTGAGACATTCTCAATAGTGAAAAACCTTTTTTGCCAGTTCTTCAAGTATGCTAATTCTCATTCTTATGTACTATCCTTAACAGCTAATTTTGTTATTGTTGGTGTATGTGATCGAGAAAAACGTCTCGCTTCTTTTTGTTGTTTTTCATAATAGTTTGATATACAATATTATCCTAATATCTCGTGAAAATCTGTGTAATCTTGTGGTTTTAATAAAAATAAAAAAAAGAGGGTTTACACCCCCTCCCTCACTTCACTCACTTAACGTACAGTGTTCCTTTTGCTTTCTTCGCAGTCATTGCGAGATCGCCACTATATTTCTTGTATTCCGCACCGTCTATTGATTCCGTACCCTCCAACTTAAAAGAAGGCATCATATCCTGCACCGTACCCTTAACCGTTATCTCACCACTCGTCATATCCGCACCAGGCATAACGGCATCGCCCTCTATCACTATTTTACCGCCGTGCATGTTCAAGCCCGCAAGCATTCTCGCATTGCCTTTTATCACTATCTCGCCACCACCCATGTACTGTCCGACACACTCATCGGCATTGCCGCCAACCGTCACCTTTCCGCCTGTCATACCAGTCATCTCGCCCCGGTACATAGCACAGAGGTTAGCCGCAGCATCTCCTCCTATAACCAGTTCTCCACCGTGCATTTCACGGCCGGCCCAGCAATCGGCATTACCCTTTACGGTTATTTTACCTCCGTTCATCATCGCACCGCAGTGCATGTCCACATCACCGTTAGCCTCTATCTCGCCTGCGGTCATACCATCGCCTATCCGCTTCACACGAGACAAATCGCCGTCCAGCACTATCTTCACATCGTCCGCACTACCGGCAGTCCCATCTACGCTCACATCGAACAGATCGCCCGTATTCTCTTCTTTATTGCCCCACCAGACCTGAACCGCCTTTATCTCCGCTTCCGTCTTACCAAACAATTTATCCGGAGTCAATGAATCCACCTCAACGGGTATCTTCGCAACTCCGCTCGTAACTTCACTCTTTAACTTCAATTTTATCGTCTGCATTTTTTTTCTTTCCTCCTTCCTATATTAGCTCCTCCAGGGCGCCTTTATCTCATATGGATTCGGTACGTAAGCGTCCTGCACAGGATAATTATTGAGGGTCACCGAATAGTAATGATCGAACTTATCCTTCAACTTGACCATCATCTCATCCGTCAGCTTATCGTCACATTCCGGCGTCACGAAATACGTCTTTCCTGCAGGTGTCGCAACCACTTCGCCGTCCTTTACCACAATTTGGCCGCCTTTTATCGTGTATTTCGTGTTCAAGAACGCTTTCTGTATCTTACCCGCATCTGTTTCTTCTGGTGTCATATCATAAATTGCAACGTCACCGTCAGCACCAACGCCAAGATGCCCTTTTCCGTGCTCATGCAATCCCAACGCCTTTGCAGTCATACCCCTCGTTATTATCGCTATCTCATTTAAGTCGTACTCACGATCTATAGAAGGCAGCAGCGCCTTGTCGTATATTACCTTGTGCATATCCGCCGACGACTCTTCACGCCTCTTCTTGCTCATCAGCATCGAAATAAGGATCGGATACCCAATGAACGGTCCTGCATTTGGATGGTCGGTCGTGAGCGCAATCTTCCACGGGTCTTCAACCAGCAATGCTAATTCCATACCTATTGCCCACTGGATAGTATTTACCGGCGATTTACCGGAATACAAAAACGGTGTTATTCCCGAACCCGTCTCAAGCTCGACATCGTGGTTCGTCCATTTCCGGCCCGTTATCTGATACAAACTGTATTCCATCGGGCCATCTGCGGTCATTGTCGTTGTATCTCCAAGGATTATAGAGCCGATGTCAATAGTCGCATGGTCGTTTTGGTTTATATAACCTGCAATTGCATCCGCCTTCGACTCGAAATCACCCCAGTTCGTACCGCCGTAAGAATGGAACTGTGTATGAGTGGTATGCATAACCTGCCGATCTTTCGCCGGTTTTATGCCTTTCACGAGGTCATAAGTCTCCTTTGTTATCTCGAAGTTTCCCGGATGACCGAGCATGTTCGTATGCACATGGATAGAGTGAGGCATATCGAACTTCTCATTCGCTTCTGCTAAACCTTTTATTATCTCTGCCGGTGTAACCTCGAACGTAGGCACGGTATCATTCAAACTGCAGTTCTTTCCCCAGCCCCACATCTCTGTTCCGCCTGGATTCACGATTTTCACACCGAAGCCTTTTGTTGCTTTCATTATCCATGCCACATACGCAGCAAGCAGGTCCATGTCCCCGCCATTTACATACTCCATCGTCATCCAGTTGTTGTCAAGGAGCGGTAATGCCGCATTATCCAGTATCGGAATGTCTACTAACTCTTCATGCGTGTGTCTCGCTGCAAGAGGCGGCATTGCCGCTTCCATCACAAATGTATAGCCCATCCTCGCATACCGATAGCCAGTAGCGAACGTATTAGGCACCGAATAACCGGATTGCATCCGGCAAACCTTCGTCTTCGCCTCTACGCCCTTCCTACCGTCTTCTGGTCTGAACAGCCTGCCCGAATTGACTTTACCGCCTGCAATGTGAGAATGGATGTCCACACCACCTGGCATTACTACTCTGCCCTCTGCGTCTATCACTTTCGGATTCTTTACTTCCGCCACTACTTTACCGTCACGAATGCAAATGTCCTTCTTCTCGCCCTTCACGCCATTTAGCGGGTCATAAACCACTCCGTTCTTTATTAATACTTCTGCCATTTTACTTGCCCTCCTTTTCTTTTATCGCACGCACTTCGTCCAGTATACGCTTCAGTATCTCCTCATCCTCTGGATATTCCGAATCGATTAATTTACGCAGCCGTATAGGTATATTATCCATCCGGTAGACGTTCCCCTCTGCTTCCACACCACTTACCGCAACCGGAAAGACGACATCTGCGAATTCGGTTGTCGGATTCGGGTATGGATCTATCTGAATGACCGGAATCTTAGCGAGGTGCTTTATTGACTCACCCGGGAAATGTGCGCCTGGGTCTGATGCGATTATCATCGCGGCATCACACTCTTGCCTGATTAAAAGGTCCGTAGCCGATAGCTCACCCGGGTTGTACCATGCGTAACCGCGAGTTAAATCAACGGCAAATGGGAATCCCGTCTCCCACGTGCAGACCTGATTGATTCCCGCTACGTTGTAATGACCTCGCATTGGCGTTATAGTGAACTTGGTGTGTGTATGCGCGGCTCGCGTCATTTGTATCGCATTCACGATGTTGTTCTGCCTTGCTCCAGTGTGCGTCACACCCATCCCGAAGAATGTTGCCCCGAACTTCGCTCCTTTCATCATCTCCGCGGTCTCTAATAAGTCCTTCTTCGACACACCGCCTACCTCGTCCGGTACTACGTCCTCATGCCCGTACAGAATAGCCCTCAAGGCAGAGAACACTAGATAATCTTTACCTTGGTCTAATTGTAAGAATACGTCCGCCATCTTCGACGTCTTTGTCGCCCGTACATCAACAACGACAAGTTTCTTCGCCTTTTTGCCCTCTTCTGTCCAAAACCCCTTTGAGACATACGAGTATCGCTTCATGTGGTTAGCATGCGCCTCTGCAGGGTTTGCACCCCAGTATATAATAACGTCTGCACGGTTCTTCACCTCTCCAAGCGTGCATGAGGGCAGTCCAACATCCTGAATCGCCAGCACGGAAGGGCCATGACAGACCGAAGCGGTATTATCTATAACGGCACCTAGCTCCTCTGCAAGCTCGACTCCTACTTTATCCGCTTCACAAACCGTAGAACTCCAGCCATATAGTAGCGGTCTTCTCGATGCCGCTAATATCTCCGCCGCCTTCTTTATCGCTTCGTCATAAGAGCAGTCCTTGAGCTCGCCATTTACTCTTATCGCAGGGCTCTTTATCCTGTTGTGCCCCATTAGCTTGCTCTTCCCTACAGAACATGCCCCCCTCTTCACCTTCGTCACTTTGTTATCTTCTACTTCTACCACGATATCGTCGCATACACAGCCACACAAAGAGCATACAACATCCGTAACTTCTACCATTTTTTCCTTTTTCCTCCTAGCCCATATACGTCTGCATCAGTTCTTTTACATGCAGAACTTTATCGCCTGTCTTCTCTATCTCCGCATCTATGCCCTTATACGAGGGCATACCCGCACCGTGCGTATCCCCACTGACAAGAGCATTTGCCCAGGGACCCATCGGCATAAAAGCTATCCCTTCTGGAGTTCCTGCATCTTCTTTCGCTTTCACTATCACTTCGCCATGACTCGTTTTCACCTTCACCGACTCATCAGCAGCCACACCCAGCTTTTCCATATCCGCTTTGTTCAGATCACATCGTGCCACTTCATCAAAGTACTCTTCTGACATCTTACTGTCTAAATTTCGGCCTTGAACAGTTGTTCTTCCACTTATCAAATTCACTTTTGTTCCCATTTTTATCCATTTATATCTCGTACAAACGAACATTTAAATATATCGGAATTTCTCTTCCGTAACAAATTAAATGATGGCGGTAGAGAGTTCAGCACGGAATGATGAGTTTCATCATGACCTTTGGATGATATGCATGACTGCCAGGGCCATCATATTTTTCATCGATACGAATACTTCGGCGGCTATTTTATAAAGATAATTTAATACCCATAATTATAATTTTATGGTGATAGGATGGCGAGTCATCCAACTTGTACCATAAAGAAAGAAAGAACAAAAACAATGACAGAAAGCGAACCAATGAGGATATTGGAACGGAATGTAGAGGAGCTAATAACAAAAGAGGAGTTAGAAGAGGTATTGTCGTCAAAGAAGAAGCCAAGAGCGTATGTAGGCTATGAGCCAAGTGGTCGTGTCCACATCGGACATTTACCTATACTAAACAAGCTGAAAGAACTGCAACGTTTCGGCTTTCACATAATCGTGCTCCTTGCTGATCTGCATGCGTATCTAAACGAAAAAGGTAGCCTGGAGCAGATACGGGAGACAGCAGAGTATAATAAGCGCTGTTTCGCCGCTGCGGGCTTAAGTGACGAGACCGAATTCATTTTTGGGTCTTCTTTCCAATTGGACAATGAATATATGATGAATGTATTAAAACTTGCCACAGTGACGACGGAAAAGAGGGCGAAGAGGAGTATGGACGAGCTCTCAAGGAGCAAGGAAGACCGGAAAGTATCTCAGACGATATATCCACTGATGCAAGCAGTGGATATAGCATACCTTGATATAGATGTAGCAGTAGGCGGGATAGACCAGCGGAAGATACATATGCTTTCGCGCGAGAACATCCCGAAATTAGGCTTCAAAGCACCTATTTGTATCCACATGCCGCTATTAATCGGATTGGATGGTGAGAAGATGTCCTCCTCATTGGGCAATTACATTGCGGTGGACGAGCCTGTAAAAAGCGTAGAGAAGAAGATAATGGGCGCTTTTTGTCCCGCCAAGATCGCAGAAGGCAATCCCATACTGCAAATATACAAGCATACTATATTTCCCGCGGTAGGTAAAGTGACAATAGAAAGAAAAGACAAATACGGTGGCAATATAACTGCTAATAGCTACGAGGAGCTCGAACTCGATTATTTACACGAGCGGGTACATCCGTTAGATGTAAAGACAAATGCAGTGCGGTATTTAAATGATGTTTTAGCGCCTATGATGGATTTGAAATAACCGTGAAAAATTTTGACAAGACGGTTATTTTTAAATTTAGTTTATAAGGGCCTAGGAAATAATACGTTAATATCCTAATCGGAGAGGTCAAATGCATTACATAATTACAGAGAAGGGGACAACAGCAAAAAAAATCGCGGCCATTCTATCGAATGGCAAGGCTAAGAAGAAAAAGATTGGTGGTATAGATGCACACGAGTTCGATGAAAAGGTAGTTATAGGACTGAGCGGGCATGTCTTTCGTCTTGACTTCCCGGATAGCTATAATAATTGGAGCAAAGTGGATCCTTACAAGCTGATAGATGCCAAAATAGTTACTGTTGCATTAAAAAAGGATATAGTTAAAATGCTGGGTCAGATAGCAAAAAAAGCCGATTATATTACCATTGCTACTGATTACGATCGAGAAGGGGAGTTAATAGGCGTTGAAGCGCTCAACAATATCAAAAAGATAAACCCTGAATTGAAGGTTGATCGGATGCGATACAGTGCTATAACAGAGAAGGACATAAAAGATAGTTTTGCGGCAAGAAGTAAGGTAGATTATAACTTAGCAGCATCAGCCGAAGTGAGGCAGATAATAGACCTGGTCTGGGGTGCATCACTGACTAGGTTCATATCCCTATCTGCAAATCGGTTGGGCGAAGGGTTCTTTTCGGTTGGACGAGTGCAATCCCCAACACTTGCGTTACTTGTAGAGAAGGAGAAAGAGATAGCGAACTTCGTACCGCGTAAGTATTGGGAACTGCATGCGAAATTAAAGACAGAAACCGGTGAGATTTTTGACGTAACACATAAAACAGCTAAATTCTGGGAAAAGGACGAAGCGGAAGGGGCAAAAGCGCGAATAGAAGCTGCCAAATCGGGCGTTATTCGTACGCTAAAGACGAAGTTACGGGTTGAGAAGCCGCCTACACCTTTTGATACTACCAGTTTTATAAGTGCTGCATCCGCTATAAGCTATACTCCGAAGCGTCTAATGGCTATCGCAGAGGGGTTATACCTTGGCGGACTCATCTCTTATCATCGTACTGATAATACCACCTATCCTGACACGCTTGATTTAAAGGCGTTAGTGCAGATGTTCCAGAAGCACAAAGAATTTGGTAAGCATGCCAAGTTGCTACTCACGAAAAAGGAATTAAAGCCAACTGCAGGTAAAAAAAAGACCACTGACCATCCGCCCATACATCCGGTCGCAGAAACAACAAAAGATAAGCTAGAGAAGGACGAATGGAAAGTCTATGAACTTGTAGTTCGGCGTTTTTTAGCTACACTTTCGGACGCTGCGAAATGGGAAGATACAAATGTGACGGCTGAGATAGGCGACGAGCCATTAACAGCAAAGGGTAGACTACTGAAGGAGCAAGGTTTCCTCGCCATATATCCGTATCAGAAGAAGGAGGAGCTGGTAATACCACAGTTAAAAGAGGATGAGAAAGTAGATCTTGAGCATATCGAGCTTGTAGAGAAGGAAACGAAACCGCCAAACAGGATTTCGCAGGCGGGACTAATAAAGAAGATGGATGACTTGGGGCTGGGCACGAAGAGTACGCGACATGAGATAATAGGGAAGTTGTATGATAGAACATACGTGCAGGGCAATCCGGCAAAACCAACGGAGAAGGCAGTTGCGCTTATAGATTCATTAGAGAAATACGCCGCGCTGATAACGAAGTCGGAGATGACAAAAACGCTCGAGTTGGAGATGGATGAGATAAGTGAGGGAAAACGGAAGAAGAATGAAGTTGCAGAAGATTCGCGAAATATGCTGAAAGACGTGTTTGCGGATCTGAAGAAGAACCGTAGTGAAATTGGAAACTCGCTCAAAGAAGCTGTAAGGGCAGATAAAATCGTAGGATCATGCCCTAAATGTGACTCGGATCTGTTATTGTTATCTTCTAGACGCGGTAAGCGATTTATAGGCTGTAGCAATTATCCTGCTTGTGAATTCTCGCTTCCAATGCCAAAGAGTGGTAGAGTTGTTGTGACCGAGGACAAATGCGATGAACATCCCTATATGTTTAAGTTGAAGATAATAAAAAAGGGTGCGCGCCCCTGGGATTTCGGCTGTCCATATTGCAATTTCCAGCAGTGGCAGGATAAAGTAAAAAGTGAGAAAAAAGGTGAGAATTGACAAGTGCCTCAACTTTTTTTACACGCAAAAAGTTTCACTTAATCGCGACACCAACTGCACGTTTTATCAATAAGCCTATTTCGTCAACCGCATCCACCATAGGTCCTTTCTTATCGGGCACTTCAATGATAACGGGGATCACGCCGCTTTTCTTCGCATTTATCGCTCTTATCTTCTCTTTGTTCCGCGCTACGGCGGCAATCCTTTCGCTTATAATTACAACAGCAACCGCATCCCGTACTAAATTATCTAACACACGAGTAACATCCTCATTGTCCGTGGAACATTCATACACTTTCGTTACTCCCGCAAGCCGGAAACCACTTGCAGTCTCAGAGTCCCCAATTACTGCAATCATTTTTCTGTAAAGAGCGTTTTCATTATATCTTCCCTTATACTGGCAGAGTATCGAGTCATACGCTGTTCAAAAGTATTATTCACCTCTATTTTACCCTCTTTTCCTCGCACTATGACTCCACCTGCGGACTTTATCCTTTCACGGGATAGCGATAATTTTACAGGTACCGTTATATCATGGCTTAGTTCAGTAGATACTTTCTTAAGTATAGATTTGTCTATGTAAGACACATCCTCCTCGCAAATCACTGCTTCCAATTCATTGTCTGTGCCACCACCAGCAATTAGATTTATTGAAGCGTCCTTTATCAAACCAGCCATGATGTCAGAATACGAAACACCTTTGAAACCTTCTTCTTTTACTTTCTTTATCCTCTGCATTGTTTCCTCTAACGCCTTCTTTGTCATCTCCTCCTCAGCATTCCATTTAAGCTTCCTTGCATTCAGCCGCGCGGCTCTAACCATCCGCTCTTTCTCCTCCAGACCTCGCGCTTCCTCAGCCACAATAAAGTCCTTTTTTCGATCTTCTATCTCTTCTCTCGCTTCACTAATCAGCTCACTCGCCTTCGCCTCAGCTTCGCGCACTATCTTATCGCACTCAGCATTTGTTTCATCTTTTATCCGCCCCTCTATCTCATTCACACCCAAGCGAATCACCCCAACCCCAATATCTTTTCTAGCACTATGCTTGCCGTGTTCTCGATATTAGATTCCGCAATAGATCTCAGCTTCTCTGCCTCGGCCTCCGCATTTTTCATTAGCTCTTTCTCTTCCTCTCCGCCTTCCTTCGCATACTTATCGGCAACCTCAAAGGAGACGTTCTTCTCATCCACACGCGCTGCCTCTTTTCGCCCTTTTACTTCTTCCTCTGCCGCCCTTGCTATCTCTACAGCACGCTCTTTGGCCGCTTCTATCTGCTTCTGACCTGCCTCTTCCCTTTCTCTTATAAACCTTAATGCTTCTACTGCCATTGTATATTCTTCTATAATGGGACGACTGTATTATAGCTTTTTAAATGTTTCATTTATAATTATTTATCCTTTTTAAAAGGTTGTTAAACTCGCTCTCTCTATATAAGATTACTAAAAAGTTAGGTTAATTATTTATGATACCGAAAATAAGTTTCTCCGCGGTAGATGCGACCAGCAACCCCGTGGAGTGGATGTATAGAATAGAAGATGCTGGCTTTCAGGGCTGGGAGATTGTGGGTGAAGGCGAGCAGAAAGTGGAAGGCGAATTTAAAGAGCGGGTGAGGGCGATAAGCGAAACGACAAATCTCATCCTTTCATTGCATTCCCCGCTCTCGGATATTAACATAGCAAGTGTAAACGAGCGGATGAGGGAAGAAAGCATAAGGCAGATAAAGGAGTGCATAGATGCGGCATACGAGTTCATTGCAGATATATGCGTAGTACATCCTGGCCTTTTCTCGCCATTGACCGTGCAGATGCCGGAGAAGGCGTTTCAGAAAGCGATTGCGAGTCTAACAACAATATGTGATTTTGCTGCGGAACGTGGGTTGCGAATAGCATTAGAGAATCTAACATCGGCGAAAATGCTTATGGGTCGGGATCCGGAAGAACTCAATCGAATAGTGCGCGGTGTGAATGCGGATAATCTTGGACTCTGTCTTGACGTGGCGCATGCAAATACGACAAAGACGCTAGACGAATTTTTAAATAAGAAGGCGACTGCTGTAGAGATAATACACATGCATGCAAGCGACAACTTTGGCGCTGATGACCTGCATTTGCCATTGGGCGAGGGCAACCTGGATTATAAAAAGGTGTTGGCATGGATAAAGGACTATGAATATCACGGGCTAATGGTGCTGGAATTGTATACCTTAGAGGGCGGGATAGAGAGCTTGGCGCTTATACAAAAGCACTTAACATGACGTCAAATAGAATAGGGATCACGAGACCATAGCATCAAGGTCTGTGTCGAGATATGCAGCCATTTCATTGCAGTACCCATGTGTGGCAGTCTCAATAGTATATAGTTTTTTTGGTGCGAGTGCTTTTGCGTATGTCCGCTGTGCATTTTCGTATGCTATGATCGTATCGTTTAGGGAATATCGGGACCTGAAAGAAATATCACAGCAGCTATTGCCGCGATGCTAATAGCAAGTATTATTATTGCAGTGCGTGCTCCACCCTTTTGGTTTTTGGCCATTAATTAGATAAAATATTTATGATTCATAGTTATAGTATGTCATTATATCAGGAGATAAGAAAGAGGCGATAAAAATGAGTGCAATATTGCGTGTTCATGGGCTTTGTAAGCGGTACGAATTGTCAAAGATAGATAGAGATCTGGTAGCGCTGGATGATGTATCTTTTAAGTTAGAAAAAGGCGAGACGCTAGGGGTAATCGGAATGAGTGGGGCAGGTAAGACAACTTTGCTTCGCATGCTTCGCGGTTATGAGCGGTTTGATGAAGGTGTAATAGAGATAGATGGCATTAAAGTGACACCTGATTCATCTTGGTCTGAGTACAGGAAGCTTAGAGAAAAGACGGCTTTTCATCTTCAGCGCTCTTTTGCACTTTATAATATTTCCGTGATAGACAATGTAATAAAACGGCTGAGGTCGAAGCAAACAGGTTTTGAAGATGTACCTGTGTTTGATGACGAATACGATGAGCTAAAGGAAGAGGCATTTAAAATTCTCGATCTTGTTGGATTACGAGACAAATGGAATCACCTATACACGATTTTGAGCGGTGGCGACAAACAAAGGGTTTTGCTCGCGCGGCAACTAGCAAAAGAGCCCGCCATATTGCTCCTTGATGAACCCGGCACGATGTCTGACCCTCTAACGAGGAAATATCTGCTTGAGTCTGTAAGACGGGTGAAAGATAAAACAGATCTATCCATTTTACTCGTCTCTCACATGCCCGAAGTGCATGAATATCTTTGCGATCGGTTGCTCATGATGGATAAAGGGAAGATAGTAGAAGACGGAGAAACGAAAAACGTAATCGATAAGTTCTTAACCCCTCTTGAGCCCGTAAAGCCTTTAGCACCAATAAAGGATGTGCAAGACACGATGATCTGGATTGACGGTGTCTGGAAGAAATATGACCTGGTCACATACCATACATTGATGCGAACGATAGAAATGCAAGACATAAATGTCAAGATTCCGAGAGGCAGCATAGTAGGGATAGTTGGTCCTTCTGCAATGGGGAAGACGGTTTTAATGCGCTTATTAGGCGGTTTTGAGAAGCCAGATGGAGGTCATATTCTGATCAGGATAGGAACAGTAGACTTTGCTAATATTAGCGAATATGGTAGTAGATCAATAGAAGCGCGGAGTAAATTAGGTATTATTCATCAGGAGTTTGCACTTCCGCCTTACCAGCTCGTTCAAGACCTTTTTGCACGACGGATCGGGTTGAAGAAGTTCGAGATGGTGAAACATGCGATGGAAAGGGCGGAGGAATTTGGTATTAGTGACGTCACGCTCGATGTTCTTTTACGACTTGCTGATTTGCCGGAGGAAGAGGCTAAGGGTAGACTCCGGGAGATAGATCTTGATATAGGGCTATTGAATGAACTGTTCCCTGTATATCCGGCGACCGAAGCATTTAATGCGGCTAAGCCATACCTAAAAGCGGTGAACTTGCCTGAGGAGATATTCAGTCGTTACATTTCGGAGACGAGTGTGGGCGAGGAGATAAGGCTCGCAATTGCTTCTCTTATGGCTTCAAACTGTGAAATTCTACTATTAGACGAGCCTTTTGGTGACATAGACCCTGTTTCGTTGCGTATGGTAACGAATGCATTGAAAGATTTGAATCGTAAGTTCGGTACAACTATGTTAGTTGTGAGTCATCAGCTAGACGTGATTCGAGAGCTTACGCACGAAGCGATATTAATAGATGAGGGAAGACTTGTGTTGCGAGGCGATCCGGATGAGGTGTGTGATACATTCCTGACGCAGAAGTTTAAAGAGCTGGAATAAATAAGGTTTTGCTCCGCTGGTGTAGTTCGGCCAAGCATGCGGGCCTCTCGAGCCCACGACCTGGGTTCAAATCCCAGGCGGAGCATGTTATATCACAATTTGAAGTAGAGACGGATTTAACTAAAAGCCATAGAGGTTATACTGTCTTAATCGCTGAAACGGGCAGCGAAATTTTGATGATAGAAATCGAACATCGCAGCCCTAAAGAGCAAATAGAGAAAAACATAAGGAAAAACCTTGAAAACTCTGATGTTGTCTATGAGATAGCCAGCGATGAGATAGCGAAGAAGAAAGCGATTCAGGTGGCGTTGAAAGTGATGTTCCGATTGAGAAAAGAAAAGCCAGATAAAGACCTAAAAGTCAAGATAGCCAGTATTAATGAGTTAAAACAGAGTGGGTTTAGGGAGTGGTTTGAGGTGAGGAATAAGTGAGCATAAATGAGAATGCGTGTTTTTACCACATGACCTTGAGAATACAAGAATAAGGGAGAATAGTAAAAGGGCTTTCTTTAAAAACCTTCGGCTGCATTCGAGGATATCTAACTTATCCACTTTTGCGTCTTGATAAGTGTGATCGCTATATGCTATAATAAAGCTGGATTTATTCTTTCTATAGATGGCTGTGGTGGAGAAATTAGTTTAAGCTAAATAGAAAGTTTATATAGCGAACAATCATATCTATTTATATAGGGACAACAATATTCAATAGTATTCAATAAAGGAGGAGATAAAGGTCGATCAAGAGTAACCTTTAAGAGGGTTAAACAAAAAATCATTTAAAACAAGGAGGTAAAATTATGAAAATTCAAGATTGTTTTTATTCGGATCCGTTTGATTGTTAAATTAATAGTTATCGCGGAAGGGGTATCACGTATTTTTTATGGAGGCAGAGGCATCGTTCTTTTCCTCTAAGAAGTCTGCCCATTTATTTTCAATCTCTCCATGCCAGGAAGGACTTAAAAGTAAAATATCTTTGTCATTTAGAAGCTCGCAAATAATATTGTGAGCTTTTTGTTTTGATTTTTCATCTTCCTTCTCGCTCAAATGTTGTAACGCCCAAGCGCAACTTTCCCAATAATGATAATAATCCTGAAAATCCTTTTTAGATACCTCTTTTAAAATTTCGTTACTACATTTTAATGCTAGCACTTTATCTCGTCTGGTTGGCTTATTAAATTCTTCGACTCTAGCAGCTTCAGCTAAGAAATATACCCAATTACTTTTACAGCGATATATATCTTCTTTATATTCGTTTTCAGACAATTTTTTTGCATAGTGCAAACTGCCCTTAGCTTTCTCTATGGCAATCCTAATTAAATCTTCAAATATTTTTTTTGTATGAATATCCTGAGTGCTCTTTTCTACTTTTACTTCCTCCCAAACCACGAATAGTTGCCAAAAAGTAAATCCCGTGCTTCTTAGCATTTGAGCTCTAAATAAATTTTGACGATTTTCAATCTCATTTTCTGTTCTTTGCGAAAGCTCCCCTTCTCTTCTCGAGACTTCATTCACGTGCTTTTCTATACGCTTATGAACCTCGTCTTCTGTCCTGTGGGCTTTATTCAGATCCTCTTTGATACGTTTATGAACCTCATCTTCTGTCTGTTTGATTCCTTGAGTTATACGTGTCGATAATCGCTCTTGTAAGGATTCATATATTAAAACGCTAAAACCTGTCAAACCTACTGCAAGTAAAGTAATAAGGATAAGCAAAAGATTGGCTATGTCTATAACACCTGTAGGTGGATCTTTTTCAAATAAGCCGTACCATAAAAAAGGTTGTGCAATACCAAATGCAATTACAAAAATGATAACAAGAACATTTTGAGGCCCTGTACCTAATTTCTTTGCTTCGACTACCGCAATTATCTGTCCCTGATCTACAAGAGCGTAGTCAACAGGACCGTTTGAAGTAGGATATTCCTCAATAGCATGAGATAGATAGGAGCTCAAATGTTTTGATTCATGGTATTTTATAAGTTTCCAGCCTATGGCTTCAAGTTTATGGTCAATGCGCCGCTTTCGTGTTTCCTGTTCTGTTTCTTCTGTCATACAGACCATATCCCATAGATAATTAGTATTCGCTCAGCTATGATAAAGGTATGAGGTGTGAGTTGTCAGGTAGGAGTATCCTAAGTCAAGCCCCTAAAACCTATAACCTGACACCTGCCCCAATACATTTTCACTTTTTGCGATCCTTCTTTTGACGTATCGAAGAGGAAGTTGATGCTGCCCAGGGCATGGATTATTGCCACAGCCCAGATCTCCATCCGACCGGAAAGGAAAGGAACATTCCGCTTGCGTGACATTTTCCGTATTAGTTTCTCGCATAACTGCATGTTGTGAACAATTTATATAACTTTAGGTATTTGACGATATGAAAAACCGGATATTCATTAAGAGAGCCTTGATGGACGACAGGGCACTAAGAGCCACAATAGGACTATCCGCATCAGAATTTAATCAACTGGCGTAGCGTTTCGGTCCAGAAATAGAAAAAAATATACTCATCACCGATATAAATAGATGGATTGGTTATCTGAGCCCTCCAGAAGAAGGCAAAAAGCACGATTGTGGTATGTTCAAAGGCCTATTTCCGCCGAAGATATTCCCAAAAGGCATAACGCTATGGCTAGATTTGGGTTTCACTGGCGTTGATAAGGATTATCCCAATGCGTCTGTTATGATGCCAAAGAAGAAGCCTCGGGGGAAGGAATTGACGGACGAAGAGAAGGCGAATAACAATTGACAAGTTTCGCAACAAAGATACTTTTAATGATACAGCTATGCTGATATCATGTGGACTATGGAATTATCATCTAATGTGCCGTTGAACAGGACGGACGGAAGCAACATATTAGCCCCTAAAATAATAATTTCGCAACAAGTCTAATTATCATACAAAGACACTGATTTTACAGATTTACACAGACGCTACTCTACTGTCCTGAAAGATTATTAAGTTTTTACGGGTTCATAGAATAGAATCGAAATTAAAAAATCAATACACTACTTTACTTTACGTTAAATCCGTGTTAATCTGCGTTAATCGGTGTCTTAAAAATCCTTGGAAAATGATACAGTTCTGGTAAATTAATATTTGTGAGCTCTCTAACCTCCTGAACTCATAACCGTTACCCCAAGAGATAACAACTCTAAAAGTTTTTAAGGTCGTATCTGCAAACTGTTATTAGGGGGTGATGAAACATGATGTGTAACTTGGGCAAACTCGATAAGGGTGAGCAAGAGGCGGTTGAGTCACTGGAAAAGGAGTTGGGGAAGACCGTTCTGGCCTTTCGATGTGATCTCAATGCCAAACCCACTGCGTTGACCGAAGCGGAACTTAACCAAATACAGGCGGTTGAAGATAAGCACGAACTCAGTCTCGTTGCCGTCGAGTAGTAGAGGCAGGTTCAAGTGGTCTAGAAGGAGCGGAGAACTATTTTTTATATTTTTTTTTGAAAAAGTCCTCGTCAACCCTTTTCGCATAAACACTCTAAAAGCGGGTCTTCCGGTTTATCCTTCATCGTTTGATACACTATGAACGTCTCCGTCCTCTCAACAGCGCCAAAGGATTGCATCCGCCTTAAAAATTCCGTCATCTCTTCCTTGTCCCGAAAAAGGAGTTCCAGAAAGAAATCAAACCTACCGAAGAGGAGCTGAATCTTCATTACATTTCTACTGACACTCAAGAATTCCACAAGTTCCGTCCTCAAATTCTCTTCCGGCTTCGCAATGAGGAGGACATATGCTTTGAACGAGAATCCGAGCTTATCCGCATCTAAACACACTGAAAATCGCTTTACTATACCCTCTTCTGATAGCTTCTTCAATCGTTCAAAAGCCACTTGCCTACTTATCCCACATGCTCTACCCAGCCCGGAATAAGAACGTCTCCCGTTTTCAAGCAACGCCTTCAAAATGCATTTGTCCTTCTTTTTCAACTTCGTTTCCATCAATTGTAAAAATAAAATAAAGATATATTTATAAATTGATCCTCTTCTTATTTCTTTTGAAGTGCTTGAGAAGATGAAAATGAAAGAGGAAAAGCGAAGTGGAAAGGTAGAAGATGAAAGAACAATAGGGCTGTTAAAAGCGAGGTTGGGAGAGGAAAATTACCAGAAACTTATCAAGATAGATAATCCTGAACTCCATCAATTTGTTGCTAAGTATATAGAGCTTTGCAATCCTGACAAGATTTTTGTATGCTCTGATTTACCGGAAGACATCCTGTACATTCGGCGGGAGGCGATAAGAGTAGGTGAGGAGGAGGAACTTGCTATAGATGGGCATACAGTCCATTTTGACGGCTATTACGACCAGGCAAGGGATAAGGTGAATTCCAAGTTCCTTTTACCGCCGGGTGTTGAGTTAGGACCTAATATAAATGCGATGGACCGAGAGGAGGGGCTCAAAGAGATTCACACGATTATGGAAGATATTATGCAAGGGCACCAGTTGTACGTGCGATTCTTTTGTTTAGGGCCGCTCAATTCACAATTCGCCATACCCGCAGTTCAACTTACCGATTCCGGTTATGTTGCGCATTCCGAAGATCTACTATATAGGCAAGGATACGATGAGCTCGTAAGATTGGGACGATCAGCGCAGTTTTTGAAGTTTGTGCATTCCGCAGGAGAGCTAGACGCAAGGAAAACCTCAAAGAACATAGATAAACGCCGGGTTTATATTGATCTTGAAGATGAGACGGTATATAGCATGAATACGCAGTATGGAGGCAATACAATAGGACTTAAAAAGTTAGCGATGCGTCCTGCGATAACCCGAGCGTCAAAAGAAGGATGGCTGACCGAGCACATGTTCATTATGGGCGTGCATGGCCCTTCTGGACGGGTGACCTATTTTACCGGTGCGTTTCCTTCGCTCTGCGGTAAGACCTCTACAGCCATGCTACCGGGAGAGACTATTGTTGGTGATGACATAGCCTACCTCAGGAACATAGATGGCGTAATACACGCGGTCAATCCGGAGAATGGCATATTTGGGATAATACAGGGCGTAAACTCTGTGGACGACCCCCAGATTTGGAATGCACTCCACAGCCCGGGCGAGGTTATATTCTCTAATGTGCTGGTCACGGAAGAGAAAGGCGTTCACTGGATAGGTAAAGATGAAGAAGAGCCGAAAAGGGGGTTCCATCATTCGGGTGAATGGACGCCGGGAAAGAGAGACGAAGATGATAATTTGATTTCGCTTTCGCATCCAAATGCCCGATTCACGCTCGACATGCGACTATTAGAGAATGTGGACCCGGAACTCAATAATCCGGCAGGTGTGTTGGTAAGCGGGATAATATATGGCGGACGAGACTCGGACACAAAAGTGCCGGTTGAGGAATCCTTTGATTGGGTGCATGGTGTTATCATCATGAGTGCCGCACTGGAATCAGAAACTACCGCTGCCACTCTAGGAAAAGAAGGCGTTAGAAAAATCAATCCCATGTCTAACCTGGATTTCCTTTCTATACCCATAGGAAGGTATATAGAGTGTCATCTGGATTTTGGCGCTAAATTGAATAATCCACCGCCTATATTCTCGGTTAATTATTTCCTGAGTGATGCGGAAGGGAATTTCACGAATGATAAAACAGATAAGGCAGTGTGGCTTAAATGGATGGAACTGCGTTCACATCACGAAGTAGAGGCGATAAAAACGCCCACCGGATTTATACCAATATACGAAGATCTTAAAATGCTGTTCCAGGAAGTGCTTAAAAAGGACTATTCTGAAGAGGATTACATTATGCAATTCTCTGTGCGCGTAGCGGAAAATTTGGCTAAGATCGAGAGAGTGAAGGAGTTCTACAATACGAAAGTGTATGATGCACCGCAGATAGTATTTGATGTGCTGGAAGAGCAAAGGCAAAGATTAATCCAGGCGGGAGAGAAATATGGCGATCCTATATCGCCACTAAAACTAAAACGTTCTTAGAGAAAGTTTTAGCCATAAAGACAGGTAACCCACACACATTCGCCGCCTGTGCCTCGATTCCAAACAACATATTTTATTCTATAGCTACTCTTATAGATCAAACAGGAATTAGCGTATAAAAGGTGGCTACAGGACAAAAAAAGACTTAAATAGAGGGGAATCGTATAGTGAGTAAGCAGGGGTATATCAAGAATGAAACGGATTGAAAAAGCATCTTTGATCTGTGGCCTTACGTTGGTCTTGTTATTCTGCTTGTCGCTCTATATCCGGGTCGCTATTCCGTACAACATCGTCTTTAATGACACATTCGTACGATTTGGCGGCTATGACCCGTGGTATAACATAAGGCTTGTTGAGAATACACTGCATCATTTCCCTCACCGCATCTACTTTGATCCGTTCACCGCTTACCCTCAGGGTACGTATAACCCTTTTGGAACTCCGTTATTTGATCTCTCGCTTGCGTTCATTGTATGGGCACTAGGACTTGGAAATCCATTCGCTACTTTAAGCCCGTCTATGATAGAAGAGATATGGGCGTGGTATCCTGCTGTTTTAGCCGCCCTTACTATCTTCCCGGTTTATTTCATTGGGAAAGGATTATATAACCGTGGTGCAGGACTTCTTTCCGCAGCTCTTATAGCCATCCTCCCCGGACAGTTCTTAATTCGTTCTCTATTAGGATTTACAGACCATCACGCTATGGAGACCCTTTTCAGCACGATTGCCATGCTTTTTCTTATCCTTGCGCTGAAGAGTGCGCGTGAGAAAGGAATAACATTTCAGTCATTCTTAGGAGGAGATAGGAGTTCGTTAAAAAAGCCAATCGTATATTCCATCATATCTGGTGTTTTTCTGGGATCTTATTTCCTCGCATGGCTCGGTGCTCCGCTTTTCATATTAATCTTGTGTACATATGCAGTGGTTCAACATGTCGCCGATCATCTTAGAGCGAAGGATACCGATTATCTTTGCATTATCTTCGTACCTCTTTTTATCGTTCCCTTAGCTATGATAGCACCTGCGCTTTCTTTTGGGTTCCTTTCCGAAATCCACAACTGGTCTCTTCTTCTTGCCATATTCGTTCCGCCCGTTTTAACTGCGCTTTCTTTATTGATAAGAAAAGCAAAAATAAAACCTTATTGGTATCCTATTCTGATTTTAGCAATAACTGTAGCATCTTTTGTTGTATTGTTCGTTTTTACGCCTGCGTTATACTCGACCATAACATGGTCACTTCTACACATATTCTCACCCTCAAAACCGTATTTAGCCATAGTTGAGGCCCAACCCATGGTATGGGGCAATATATGGGCTTGGTTCACTACCACTTTCTTCATCGCTTTTGTCGCCCTCGCAGGGATAGTTTATAATATCTGGAGGAAATGGCGGGCAGAAGAGATTCTTCTTCTCGTGTGGTGCGCAATAATGCTTTTTGCTTGCTTCGGTCAGGGCAGATTCAGTGCTTATTATGCAATAAATGTCGCCCTCCTCTGTGGTTTCCTATCCTGGGAGATTATCGAGCTCGTGGCGTTTAGAGGTGCAGAAAAAGGCGTCAAAGATATGAAAGAATCGAAAGGGCCGTTGGAAGAGAAAAGAGTGGATGCCATAAAGGGTAAGCGGAGAAGAAAAACGATAAAAACGCAAAAGAGTAATGAAATAAAAAATAAAAAATTCTTACGCGTTGATGTTATATTAACCTTCATCGTCATCTTAATTGTTGTTTTCTTCTTCCCCTTAAATGAGGCATTGACAACGGCAAAGCTTGGCAGTGGAGGCCCGCGAGAGGACTGGTATGAATCGCTTTCCTGGATGAGGGGGAACACACCCGATACAGGTGTTGATTTTTATGCCTTATATCCTCGCGATTATGCCTATCCTGACTCTGCATATTCCGTGATGAGCTGGTGGGACTATGGTAATTGGATCACTTATATCGCACATAGGATTCCGGTGGCTAATAACTTTCAGCAGGGGATAGGAGGGCCAAATAGTCCTGGCGCCGCCATTTTTTTCATTGCGAAAAACGAATCAGTAGCAAATGAGGTCGCAGATGCATTTGACGTGAGGTATGTTGTGAGTGCTTTCCCGATGGTAGATACAATGGCCTCATACCAGGATCTATACGGGTCAATGACCTTCTGGGCTAATGACACAACTGGACGCTATACGTTGGACCAAACAGAAGGGAGATCCACGTTTGAGCTGAGAGAAGAATACTACAAGACGATGGTGACAAAGTTGCATATGTTCGACGGAAGTGAGACGCAATTCAAAGGCGGATACCTTGGAAAGTCATCCATATTGCTAATTAGACCATTTCAAACGAAACCTTTGCAACATTACCGGTTGGTGCACGAGTCATCCACATACATGGTACCACATGTTATTCTAAATGTCAAAACCGATGACTTACAGGCATGGGAATGCTATGTTGGATCTAATTATACTATGGCAGAACGATTAGCGTATGAACTCCGTCATGGCTTTATCGATCCTGAATATCAAGATATAGCTAGATGGACCCCGCCTTTCGTTTCGCCGATGAGCTTTGTAAAGGTTTTCGAATATGTGAAAGGGGCGAAGATAGAAGGTAGAGCACCTAAGGGTGCTATTGTTGGGATAGCGACAAATATAACCACAAACCAGGGTAGAGAATTTATGTACTCTCAAATAGCAATGCCTAACGGCACCTACGAGTTCGTTGTGCCATATTCAACAGAAGGACCGATAGAAAGAGACGGATACACAAATTTTGATGTTCTCGCAGCCCCCTATGTCTTAAGGATAGGTCATATAGAAAACGAAACGATAGTATGGGATACAAGGCAGGTTGTGGTAGAGGTCACTGAAGAAGCAGTGATGGAGGGGAAAACCGTAAGGGTTGATTTAGTGTAAAAAGAACTACAAGAAAAATTATCCAAGGATGGAGAGTAAAATTCAAATCTTCTTCTCATATACTATTGCATCCTCGCCATCTGCATAATAGCCTTTAATGAGACAGGCCCGTCTGTAACCCTGTTTTTTATAAAATTTCATCGCACCCCAGTTACTTTTTCTGACCTCCAGCGTGACTTTATCGAAACCAGACGCGAGAAATTCGTGATCCACTATCTTTAATAACCTTTTTCCTATTCCTTTCATTCTATAGTCCTTAGCTACTGCAAGTCCGGATATATGCCCATGCCCTCTTCTTATCGCGCCACCGACAAAACCAATAACCTTATCCACCATAGAAACGACAAAGAAATATCGCTCGAAGGAATGGTACAAATCCGCTATATCAGACGATGTATTTATTGTTCTTATATTCCCCTTCCATACACGTACAATATCTCGCAGATCCGCCTCTGTTGCTTTCCTTATCTGCACTCCATATTCTATTTCCATTTTTATTAATTTAAAGTTTATATCTAATTTTAAGATTACGCATATATCGGATGCGATAGAAGAAGCCAATTATACCCGAGTCGAAGTAGTCTCAGTGGGTTCAGATAGCTTTGATATGAGCTGGGTTAGTTCAACGGAATCACGCTGTTTCTTTGATTATGGTCTTTCCCCTTTTCTCCTTAATAGCACTCTTCCTGCACCCGACCTACCCACAAAATACCATTGGGTCACGATAAAAGGGCTAAATGAGGAAAACGCATACCATTACCGGGTTAATAGCTCCTCTAATGGCATAAACAATTTCACTACCTTCCCATTAGACGCAGATAATTACCCCTTTTCCTTTGCTGTTGCCACTGATATTCATTGGTCGAGTTCCAATAGTATTAGTAATTTTGGCCGGAGGTATCAGAAGGCGCATGGGTAACAGAATGGGCGAAATTAGGGCAGGGGAACACCACATATAGCTTTAATTCCGTCGGATGGCACGTTATAGTAAATGATATATATCCACGCCTCGGCGACAATTATGTGAGCTTTATTTTTGGCGCCTTGTCTGACAGGTCAATAAATGTCTCTTTCGCTCCCCGGAATCTTGGAGACGGTATCAAAGCTTAACACGTAACTGCTCAGGCGGACTCAAATCCATATCCATAGCACCTTTAAACAGAGTGGCGAAATGATTGAGTCGCTCTACTTTGCCGTTTTCACCTAAGTTTTCTCTTGCTCTCTCTACAATTTCAGCAAAAACATCCGGATTATATATGTCATTACCCATTTCTTCATGTAAGATTAAAAGAGCTTTTAAATGGACTTCCGGATACTCTCTACGTCCGGAATAATATGCCGTATATCTAACTTTCAAGCAATTAGAGGAAGTGTCAATGTCAATCACCTCTAATTTTTCGTAACCTTGCTTTTGAAGTTGTTTACTCAATTCCGCTTTATATCGCCCGCTAAAATCTTCATCGGTTTTTATCTTTTCTTCTATTTCCTCTATCAATTCGAATGAACAATAAGGGAGTTCACATTCTACTTTTACCTCTTTGTAAACAGCCCTAAATATTATATTATCCAATATTTTATTAAGTCGCATATGCACCTTCCTATCCCGCAGATTGCAGCTACATACCGTTACCACTTACAGTCGCTATAAGTGATTGATACTATAAAAAGATTTCTGTTACTTTTAAATAAAACTTTTTGAAATGAAGGGTTTTTTAAAAAGAAAAGGTTTATGAAGCGAAAACTAAAAGCCGTCTGGGAACTAACGAGGGCGGAGCATGGATTGATGTACGGGTTTGGTGTGCTAATAGGGATAGTTATAGCCGGCGGGAGCTCCTATGCAGTAGCGATTTTAGGCTTTCTTATCGCACTATTCATTCAAGCAGGCACCTTCGCGTTAAACGATTATTGCGACCTGGACTCGGACATAGCAAACCGGAGGAGGGATAGACCGCTGGTGAGAGGCGAGCTAAGAAAAGAGGAAGCTTTGCTAGTCGCATGCTTCGCCACTGCACTTGGCATTATATTTGCGATAATCCTTGCAATAATCCTGAATAGCTTTATTCTCCTGCTCCTGGCACTTATATTAGCTGCATTGGGCATACTCTACGACCTAAGGATGAAGGCTTTCCTTGCGATAAGTAATATTTATATAGCCGTTACGATGGCAGTGCCTTTTATCTTTGGCGGATTAATAGCAGGAGGAGTAGATATGTCGCTGCTTGTCCTCTCTTCTATTGCGTTCCTTGCAGGTTTCGGAAGAGAAGTGATGAAGGATATAGCAGATGTAAAAGGCGATGCACTGAGAGATATAAAGAGTGTTGCACGGATATACGGTGTGGAGAAGGCAAAGACGATCACTGTTCTTTCTTATTCTCTCGCGGTCGTACTGAGTGTGATACCTTTTTTCCTGGTCAAAACAACCTACGCCTTTAATCTTGCGTATATACTTGTGATTCTAGCTGCCGATGCTCTGTTTCTGCATGTGTGTATCAAACTGCGAAAAGAGGATGTGAACTATAACTATCTGAGGAAAGAGACGTTAATAGCAATTGCTATTGGGTTAATTGCGTTCGTATGTGGTGCTCTGGTACCCTTATGATCTTAAATACGCAATGCAAGTAGCTAAGAGCTATTATAATTTATAAAACTACACTGAAATAAAAATTTATTCGTAAAATATAGATATATATCCTTGGTTGTGAGAAAGATGAGAATAGCAATAGGCGGCACTTTTGACCCGCTGCATGACGGACATAAGAAGTTATTGAAGAAGGCGTATGAGCTCTGTGAAGGTGGAGAAATCGTCATAGGCGTGACATCGGATAAAATGGCACGTGCAAATAAGGACAGACTGGTTCTTCCTTACAATAGAAGGGCAGAGAAGATCCGACAACATATGTATAAAGAATACGGGGTGAAGGTGAGAACGATGGAATTAAACGACCGATATGGCATCACCCTAGATGCGGATATTGATTATATAGTTATATCGCCAGAAACGTATGTCATTGCGTTGACGATAAACGAACTGAGGAAAAAGCGTGGCAAGAATCCGATAAAGATAGTAAAAGTGGCACATGCAAAAGCAACAGATGGGCAGGTAATCTCTTCTACGCGGATAACAGCGGGCGAGATAGATGAACATGGGGCTTTACTTGCGCACTTATAATGAGAAAGATACAGGATACAAGATGCAAGTTCTCATATCACAAGTTTCTTCTCTAACTTCGTCAGGTTCTCACAGCCGTTCTTCAGCACCAGCACCATATCCTCCAGTCGGATGCCACCTACTTTGGGGTCATACAATCCCGGCTCTATTGTAATTACATTCCCTGCACGTAGTTCGTAATCGTTATCGCCAACGCTGGGTGTCTCATGTATATCCAACCCCACACCATGACCCGTGGAATGAATAAATCCTTTCTTACTTCTTTTTCTTATCGTCCCGTACCCTCTTTCCTCGAATATATCGCATACGAGATTATGCACTTCTTTGCATGTTACACCCGCTTTTAAGAGCGCTAATGCAGCTTCTTGCGCATGCTTAACAGTCACGTACATATCTGTTAGCGCCTTTTCCGGCTCGCCTTTGGCCACGGTTCTTGTCATATCTGCAAAATATCGCTCCAACTTCAATCGCGGGAAGATGTCTATGATAATGGCTTGATTTGCGTAAATGGGACCAGAACCCGCAAAATGGGGATCTGCAGCTCTTTCCCCACATGCTACTATTGATTCTCCTCCGTCACAGTTACATCCCGCATCAATCAAAGCGTGTTCTATGTACGCCTTTACACTCTCTGACGTTAGCACCTTCCCGTTATCCATAAGACAGTTGCCCTTCACCGAAGAGCTCTTTATAACCGTTATGGCAATCTCCATTGCGTGCTCGCATGCTCTTTGCGCCTTCCTTACATACTCTATTTCTTGCCCACCCTTTATCTCACGCTCTTTCGTCATTATTAGTTCCTCTACGGGAACTACTTCTATGCCCGTCTTCTTTAGTTCTTCGGCAGTGAATAAAGAGAAATACCTGGGCACTTCTATAGAGGTTATACCTTCTTCATGCAGGACGTTTGTGATGAACTCTTCTGTTTTTAGATCATGACCGTAATCGAGCGAAGATCGAACTTCATTTACGATTGACTCCTTTTTCGCACGTTCATATTCCATCTGCGATACAAGGAGGAGGTCTTTGTGAGGCAAGCGAAGATAAACAAAGGGGTCCGCAGAGAGGAAACGAGTTGCGTAATACATGTCTGCATTATGCATACTCCCGCTGACCATTAGAAGAGCTTTTGCACTCATGTTTTCTATTTTATCTCGCAGACATAAAATCTATTATATCCACCTCAATGAAAATCCTAAATCACAATTTCTAAACTCTAAACCATTTTAAATCCGCAAAAATCCTTCACCGGGCATTCTTCGCATCTCTTACGCCTGCAATATTTTATACTGAGTTTAACAAGTGCCGTTTCAACACGTGAAAGTTGTTCGCCTTCAAATTCATGCGGATTTATGTCCAGATTCTCTGCTACGCTTTTAGCTTTGCTCGATACTTCCAGGCTTATGTGCCATACCCCGCGCAATTCACACAGGAATATCTGTGTCGTTACAGCACCAATACCTTTAAATTCCTGCAACCTTCTCGCTAAATCTCTTGTATCTGAAGATTGATTATAGAGGTTCTCCAGAGACCCATATTTATCTTTTAGCGTTTGCGATATATCGAGCAGCTTTGTCGCTTTGGAAAAGTCGTATCGCACATATCCACCTTCATCCAGAATTTTTACCAGTTCGTCCCAGCCAGCGGCAATGATCTTCTCCATGCTGTCAATTCCATACCGTTCAAATGCTTTGTACGTGTTAACTGCGATCTTCTCGCTTATCCTCGCACCGAACAGGATGGACGCTAAAAACCATTTGAACCTGCCTGCTGGCTCCGTCAAGTCTATCCCGAGGTCTTCAGTATACAAAGAGAAGTTAGCGAGAAGCAGTTCGATTTTGTCCATGATTATTCACTTTCTCTTCAGTTTGTTGATTGTGTTTTATCCTTAGAGTCATTCCAAATATTTTCAAAAAACTTTATCGCCTCAGTCACAGTTTCCTGGTCTCTTGTCCATATTCCTGCGTTATATTGATCAATTAAGCCGTTCCGATCAAGGTCTGAGGAGGATATTAATACCTCGTGTTTATCTACTATCACCATCCTGGAATGAATTTTCCAATTACTTTTGCAATTTCCTCCGCTATATTTGTTTAGCTGATCAATAACTTTTCTATTTACGCCTTTATCGTCCTTCGGTCGGGTTATCATTTTAAAGGTTAATTCCGGTTTCTCAGTTATTAATTTTATCAATTCATCATGCAGTATCTCAATGTACGGAGATAAGATTCTTATCTCAGATTTGGCTGAGTGAAGCATCCTCTTTATTATTTCCTGTACATCTTCAACATGGTATTCCTCAAAATATTTGGGTGATGTGTGAACGAAATAGGGCTTTATATATTTTAATTCCTGTTTCCTTAGCATATCTCCCCATTCTACATATTCTAAAGAGGCTTTTGGCCCCTCGCCAGCGCTTATTAATGCTAGACAAGCATCAGCACTCCAGTACCTATCCTCTTTTTGAATCCTCTTTATCCACTCAACTGCTTTTATTACGCATTCATCATTTTGTCCAAAAACCCTTGAAAGAGCTTCAATCAATAGGGATGTTCCCTCAATTGGGTATGATGTTCCGTCTTTCCACTGATGAATTTCACCCCAATAGCCTTCTCCTTTTTGTTCACTTTTTAAGAATTCGCCTAAATCGTCTATTATTTCTTTATACTTCAAATAATCGAGTTCACAAAGAGCAAGCGTGCCAATAGCGAGGGCTTTTAAATATTGAGAATGTAAAGGGGAAGAATGATGACTCTTAAACTCATCTAAATTATCTAAAAAATACCCCACAGCCAAATCAGTAGCCTCAGAATCCGGCTCTACTGATGTCAAAACTCTCAAGTTCAAAGTGTGCGGGGGGTAATCACCGGTAGGGATTTTTCCCTCACGCGTTTGTGGTTTTTTAATGAACGCCTCTAGAGCCTCTTTAAAACATTCATTTGAGCTCAAACCCATCTTTGATAGATACCATAAAAGATATGGATCGTAAAACAAAGCCTCATCAAATCCCTCAGGGCCCTCTTTATCTAACCAAAAAGCCTCTCTTTTTGCAGTATCAAAAAATTCTTTTAATAATGGTGAATTTACCTTACTCAATACGTAAAAATACAATAGATTTCACATATAAAAAGTCAGATGAAAGAAAGGGGGCTATTATGACAGGATTGAAGGGCATTTTTGAGGATCGATTTGAAGATGTTCTTACAGCGGCGAAAGAAAGCGAGCTTCGGTGTTTACAAGGTAAGCGGTGGGATGGGAATGCAGTACTGATTGTTGTAGATGCCGCATTGGATTCGGTTGGATTGCACTACTTCAATATAGTTGTGCCGCGGGTTAAGCGCTTTTACAACGATTACGTGAAGACGGACGAGCTAAGCACTTTTAATGCTTTTTCAACGCTTTCCACAGAAGATGCACGGTTGAGAGGGATAATGAATAACAAGCGTGTTTGGCAGGTGGCAATAGGTATAAGTCGCGTTTTAAGAGGCATTAAAATACGTAAGGGTTTGGATACTGATTTTAATGCGGTGCGGTACTGGGCGGAGCATGCAAGGGTTAAGGACTGGGGAAATGATGAAATAGGAAAGATTAACGGTGTCGGACTGATAACATTTCAGTATCTGCGAATGCAAGCCGGTATAGATACAAGCGTGCCGGACAAAATAATAAAGCGGGTGCTGGAACGAGAGTTAGGAGTACATGCGAATAATGATTTACTGTTCATCGACGAGATGGCGCAGTTATCAAAAGAGATAGGCTATTCGCAAATAATGATCTGCTGGGCGATTTGGTCCCGGGAATCGAATATAAAAAATCACTGGAAAAATTTCTTGTGTTAATCTTGTGGAATCTCGTGGTTTTTAAAATCTACTATACAAATATTTCTTTTTAATTATGTACTATATTTATTATCTATCTGTATTGAGCCATGAAAGAATACGAAGTCGAATGCATAAGATGCGGCGCACATTACAGTAAGGAAGACGTAGTATACACGTGCAGGAAATGCGATGGATTACTGAATATAAAATACGACTATTCGGAGATAGACCCGAAACAAGTGGTGAACGCGAAAGGAGAAGGCGTATGGAAATATCGTACGTTATTGCCTTTTAGTAACGAGACAGAACAGATAACAATAAACGAAGGGAACACGCCTTTGTATAGATGCGACCGACTCGCTAAATCGATTGGCATCAGAGATTTATGGGTGAAACATGAAGGTCTGAACCCATCAGGGTCATTCAAAGACCGTGGGATGACCGTAGGCGTGACGAAAGCGGTAGAGTTGGGTGTAGGCGGCGTAGCATGTGCATCCACCGGTAATACCTCCGCATCACTTGCCATCTTTGCAGCAAAGGCAGATCTCCCTTGCTTTGTCCTGCTACCAAAAGGTAAAGTAGCCTTAGGGAAAGTAGCACAGGCGATGATGCACGGTGCAAAAGTGTTCTCGTTAAGAGGTAACTTTGATGATGCTCTACGTATTGTCCGTATTTTATGCGAAGAAGAGAACATTTATTTATTGAATTCCGTGAATCCGTACCGGTTGGAAGGGCAGAAGACGATAGCGTTCGAAGTAGCGGAAAAGCTTGGATGGAACGTTCCAGACCGTCTTATTCTGCCAGTTGGGAATGCCGGTAACATAAGTGCGATATTCAAAGGCTTTTCTGAGTTGAACATTTTGGGCATAACAGACGAGATTCCGAAGATGACTGGCATTCAAGCAGCGGGTGCGAAACCAGTAGTGGATGCCATTAAAGCGGCTAAAGCTGAGATAACACCAGAAGCTAACCCAGAGACCATTGCATCTGCAATAAGAATAGGCGATCCCGTGAACGCGGCAAAGGCTTTGCACGCCATTAGAAATTCCGGTGGTGTCGCGGAATCGGTGACGGACGAAGAGATAACAGAAGCGCAGTTGGAATTAGCACGGGTGGAGGGCATTGGCGTAGAGCCTGCAAGTGCAGCTTCAATCGCAGGCCTGAAGAAACTAGTCGAACTGGGAGAGATAGCGAAAGATGAGCGAGTTGTTTGTATTACCACCGGTCATCTATTGAAGGACCCGGAACGTGCGATAAGCATATGCGAAGCACCGATAGAGGTGGATGCGGATGTAAATGCGCTGCGGAAGATGTTGAGAGCAGTATAAATGAGGAGATACGTCAGCGGTCGGTTAAAGAACAAGAAAGCATAATATCCAACTAAAATCAATTATTGACACAGATTAACACTAAAACTTTTTAGAAAAAAGTTTTATCAAAAGCCAATTTCTTTGGTAAAGCTTTCTTTTTTAAAGAAAGGTTTGTGTAAATCCGCGTCCTAAATCAAATTTATAGGTAGAAGTTATACTTCATAAAATAAACACTGAAAAGGGAAAATGAGCGTCACAATAACTTCACCAAGCAGACTCCATTTCGCACTTATAGATCTGAACGGTGAGCTTGGACGAGTAGATGGTGGAGTAGGGGTAGCATTGAATGACCCCTCTTTGGAAGTAGCCGTATCTGCAGTAGATAACGATCAGGTGGAAGCGGAAGAAGTTGTTCCTATATTAGAACAGCTAAGAAGTAAAATAGAGTTGAGAGCGAATTACCACGTAACGATATTGAGGAAGTTGCCATCACATGTGGGCTTGGGCTCCAGGACACAATTATCACTAAGTGTGGCAAAAGCGATAAGCGTGCTGGAAGGCCGAAGCGATAACGCGGTAGAATTAGCAAAACTGGTGGGTAGGGGTGGCACTTCTGGGATAGGCGTGGCGGCATTCGATAAAGGCGGGTTCATCTTAGATGGCGGTCATGTGTTTCGGAATGATAAGAGCTTGAAGAACGTGAAGGGGCTAAAAACGGGCTTCCGCCCTTCTTCGGCATCTGACGTGCCGCCACCACCTGTTCTCTTTCAGCATCCGCTACCCGAAGACTGGTTCTTTGTCATTGCGATACCACAAGTGAAAAGGGGCGCACATGGACCTGAAGAGATAGAGATTTTCAAGCGGTGCTGCCCCATAGAGCGCGAAGAGGTGGAAAAAGTATGCCGGATTCTGCTTATGCAGACACTACCATCCGTGCTTGAGAATGATATAGCAACATTTGCAGAGAGTCTAACCATGTTACAGCAGGTAGGGTTCAAGAGGATAGAGCTAAAGCTACAGCATGAAATAATAAATGAGCTTTTCCACTTCTTCGATGCTCATGCCCTGGGGTATGGTATGTCCTCTTTTGGCCCTGTAACGTATGCAATAGTGAAAAGCGAGAAGAGAGCAAAAGAGCTCGCAGCGGCGACAAAAGCATTCCTGGATCAAAAGACGATGCCCGCTTTAGTGTCTTATTCAAATACAAATAATAGTGGCTGTGAAGTAGGATATTGAGTAATTACGTTATCCCTTCGATCATCGTCCCGATACCACTATCAGTGAATAATTCGAGCAAAAGGGAATGTGGTTCCCGCCCATTAATAATATGGGCCGTAACGCCGCCGGAAGCCGCTCTCAAACCCGCTTCTACTTTTGGTATCATCCCCTCACCGATAATTTTAGTTGCTATAAGCGCTTCTATTTCCGAGGCCGTCACTTGCGAGATCAAAGTAGAAACGTCAGAGGGATCACGCATCAAGCCAGGAACATCAGTGAGTAATACCAGCTTCTTTGCCTTTATTGCACATGCTATCTCGCCGGCTACCAAATCAGCATTTACGTTAAGGCTGTTTCCCGCATCATCCACCGCTATTGGCGATATAACGGGAATATAATCTTCAGCAGCAGTTATATTTAGTATTTCTGCGTTTATAGTCTCTATCTCACCCACCCAGCCGAGGTCAACTTCTAGTTCCACGCCTTCAACCTTATGCTTCTGCTTCTTCTTCGCTACGATCAACTTGCCATCGTTACCTGATAAACCAATACCCTTACCACCATGTTTCCCGATAAGAGATACTATACGCTCATTAATGCTACCTACAAGCACCATACTAGCTATTTCCATTGTTTCGTCATCGGTAATGCGAAGCCCCCCGATAAATTTGGGCTTCTTGCCCAATCGCTCCATTATCCGCGTTATTTCCGGACCGCCGCCATGCACCACGATGGGCGATATTCCGACGAATCTAAGCAGCACCAGGTCTTGCGTGATGCTGTCCATAATGCTTTCGTTTACTAACGCATGCCCGCCTATCTTTATCACTACTTTCGAACCGTAGAACTCACGGATATATGGTAGCGCCTCTATCAAGATTTCCTCTTTCTTCATGTCTTTAATACCTTTGCTGCTTCTTTCGCGAAATAAGTGATAATCAAATCAGCACCTGCTCGCTTTATCGCTGTTAAGCCTTCCATCATCACGTCATTGTGCTTCAAATATCCCTTCTCGGATGCCGCTTTTAGCATTGC
Source organism: Candidatus Methanophagales archaeon (assembly GCA_013139985.1). Lineage (GTDB taxonomy): Archaea > Halobacteriota > Syntropharchaeia > Alkanophagales > Methanospirareceae > Methanophaga. The sequence continues at coordinate 34,431 of WSZT01000123.1, forward strand.
ATACTCGCCACTGACGCTATAAGCCGCCAGCGGAACATCAAACCTTGCACGCACTTTAGAGATAATGTCGAGATATAAAAGAGCGGGTTTCACCATTACGATGTCCGCACCCTCTTGTATGTCCAGTTCCACTTCCCTGAGCGCTTCCCGTGCATTAGCAAACGCCATCTGGTAACTGCTTCGGTCACCGAATTGGAAGCCGGAATCGGCCGCCTCGCGGAAAGGGCCGTATAAAGCCGAATTGTATTTCGCGGCATATGACATAATAGCAGTATCAGAGAAGCCCGCATCGTCTAGTTTCGCTCTTATCGCCTTTACCATACCGTCCATCATGCCAGAAGGGGCGACAATATCCGCACCCGATTGCGCTTGACTTACCGCTATCTTGCCCAGCACTTCCAGTGTTGGGTCATTGAGCACTTGCCCATCCTCTATAAGCCCGCAATGCCCATGTGTTGTGTACTCACAAAGACATAGATCGGTAATAATAACAATATCATCAATATCCTGCTTTATCTGTCTAACTGCGCGTTGTACCACACCTTCGTTATTGAATGCTTCACTTCCTGTCTCATCTTTACTCGCGGGTATTCCAAACAGCAGCACCGATTTTATGCCCAGCGAACGTGCTTCTAAGACCTCTTTTACCACTCCTTCTATTGGGTGTCTATACTGCCCGGGCATGGACTCAATCGGTTTTTTGGCTGCTATTGTCTCGTCAATGAACAACGGGAGAATCAGATCGTCTATGGAAACCCTGCTTTCTGTTAATAGCTTCAAACCTCTCAAACGCCTCAGCCTAACTTTTGGGTACATCTATTTATCCAGGACCTCCTAATAAAGTATAAAGAAAGTATGACTAAAAAAACCTTTCTTTTGAGCATAGATAAATGAAAATAGGTTTCCTCATCAACCCGATAGCGGGAATGGGCGGGTCTGTAGGACTAAAAGGAACGGACGGACTGGTAGATGAAGCGCTGATGAGGGGTGCTAAACCGATAGCATTAGAACGAGCAAAGAAATGCATGGATGCGCTAAATACCGACCATTTTATTCTCACTTGCTCGGGCGAGATGGGCGAAGATGCAGTAATAAAGCAGAGCTATGAAGTGGCATACTCGTTCGATGGAATGAGCACGAGAGAAGATACAAAGAACGCATGTACGCTATTTTTGGATAACGGGGTAGAGCTACTGCTGTTCTGTGGTGGTGACGGAACGGCAAGGAATGTATACAGCGTAATCGGAAAAGAGATCCCGATATTAGGTATCCCTGCGGGTGTGAAGATGCATTCAGCGGTATTTGCGATAACGCCAAAGAGTGCCGCGAAATTAGTCGATTATTTTGCAAATGCCCAATCAGAATTGCGTGATGCCGAGGTAATGGATACTGATGAAGACGCATACAGGCGAAACGAGCTGCGAATGAAGGTATTTGGGTATGCCCGCACACCCTATGAGCCGGTTCTGGTACAGCAGGGTAAAAGCTTGTTCCAGAGTGTGAGTGAAGAGCGAGCGAAGGATGAGATTGCAAAATTCGCATCTGAGTTCATGATTTATGATGAGCTTTACATCTTAGGTGCCGGAACGACAATCCATAAAATCGCGGAGTTGCTTGGCTTGGGCGATAAGAAGACGTTACTTGGTGTGGACGCAGTGAAAGAAGGAGAATTAGTCGGGAAAGATATGAACGAGCGTGACTTGATGCGGTTATTGGAGCATGAGAAGAAAGCGAAGATAATGGTTAGTCCTATTGGCGCGCAGGGGTTCGTATTTGGACGTGGTAGTCAGCAGATAAGTGCAAAAGTGATAGAAACGGTCGGTGTGGCGAATGTGATTGTGCTTGCAACGCCGCACAAACTGAGTGAAACGCCGGTTCTTATGGTTGATACGGGCAGTGATGAGCTGGACGAAAAGTTGAGTGGGTATATGAGTGTTGTTTGTGGCTATCGAATGGCACAGAGGAAGGAAGTGAGAAAGGGGTGAAAGATTTATCTTAATGTCCGTTAAAAAAACTATATGTTCTTTTACCTTTTCTCGATAGCCTGAACAAGCCACTCTTTGTTACCTTTGATACAATCTCATCTTCTTTTAGGATGACCATGCGTGGTCGGAAAGAAAAAATCTTTAAATGCAATTGCCGGAAACAAAGACTTATGCCCTACGAGAAATTCAGGAAAGAGGTAGAGAGGATACTGGAAGAGAAAGCGGAACCGGTTACATGGAACGAGATAAAAGCGAGTTCGACAAAGCTAAAACAGAAAGCGCCGTATCATGTGTATGTGCAGAAGCTACAGGGTGACATCGGGCTGGTGCGATTCAAACGTGGCCAGAAAACAGCTTGGGCATTACGGAAATGGTTTGAG
>WSZT01000142.1 GCA_013139985.1 Candidatus Methanophagales archaeon
CGTAACAGAGTATCTAAAAAAGCAAGGGCGGTTCAAGCATCTTAACGATGATACTATCGCAACGATACAGACGAGGGTGGAAGAAGATTACGTGAAACTGAGGGAAAAGGCGGGGGTGAAGTAAAAAAGATGGTAGAAGAAGCAGCCGGGTTGGCAATAGAAGAGCAAAAATATGTGCGGTTACCGACCTTTTTAGAACGCGGTTTTTCCGATTTGAACCGCGAGGTTGTGTCTAAGCGGATTTGCTGTCTTTGTGGCACATGCGCAGCGTTTTGCGATAAGATAAAAATAGAGGGTGGTAAAAACGAGGTAGCACCTGCGTTTAGCGAGGACTATGACACTGTATGTGGGCTCTGCTATACCATCTGTCCCCGGATTTCGTTGCCTCTGTCAGAGTTAGAGCAGAGGATATTTGGCGCGGTACAGGAGGATGTACTTGGTGTTTATCGCAACTGTTATGCAGTCAAGTCAAAAAAGAGTGATATAACCGGACAGGATGGTGGTACGGTTACTGCTCTGCTTGCATATGCACTTGAAGAGGGTGTGTTAGATTGCGCTGCCATTACCGCTGCGGATGACCAATGGCGCCCGAAAACGAAAGTTGCAACGAATAGCGCAGATTTGAAGGCCGGTGCAGGCACGAAATACACACTTTACCCAAGCGTAATGGGCGTTAGGGACGCAATAGAAGAAGGTCATACCGCGATAGGGTTTGTGGGGCTGCCATGCCAAATCCAGGGTTTAAGAAAAGTCCAAATGTCTGAGCAGCCTTATGACGTAGGCATAGATAAGTTGAAATTGCTGATTGGAGTGTTCTGTATGGAGAATTTCAGAGAGGAGTTGCTGGATTACATCGCGAAGAAATATACCAAGTTGGAAAATGTGAGCAAGTGCGACATAAAGGGTAAGGATTTCTCTGTCTATGCGAACGAGAAACATAGTATCCCGTTAGTGGATATTAAAGATTATGTGGGCGATGGCTGCTCGGTTTGTATGGATTTCACTGCGGAACTCGCGGACATTTCCGTGGGCTCGGTAGGCTCGGAAGAGGGCTGGTCAACGGTTTTCGTTCGCTCGGAGAAAGGAGAAGAGCTAGTTAAGGGGGCTCTGGCTAAGGGCTACATAGAGGTGAAGGAGATAGAAGATAAGGGGTTCGGGTTGATACGGCGATTGGCTGAACGGAAGAAGGCGAGTGGTATGGCAAGAAGCGAGTGAAAATCAATTATTGACACAGATTAACGCGGATTGACACAGATTATAAAGATAATATGGGGTAGTTATAGTTTATAATATTAAATTCAAGATATCCAGATGCTAGGATTACAGAATATGAGGTGGACGAGGCAGAAAACGCAATGAGCTGTATGAAGGAGATATTAAAATATGCAACGGTATTATGAGGTGATTCGAGAGCTGCATGAGGACTGGAGAGAAAAATTCAAAGCGTTTATTGAAGGCTTGAAAGGGAAAGAAATGTGTGTAATCCTCTTCGGCTCTAAGGCTAAAGGCGAAGATAATTTATTGAGTGATTTCGATCTGCTGATCATCACAAAAGAAAAAGAAAATCAGGTATTAAATATTGATTTCCCTGCTGATTTGTTTTGCTATACCCTCGAAGATTGCTTAAAAGAGATTAAGAACAAGAACACAATTTTTTTAGATGCGTTTACACAGGGAAAGGCCTTATTTGATAGTATTGATGTATTCAATTTTTTGAAGAATGAAGTGAAATATGAGGTTAAGAGAAGTGGATTGATAAGGTGTGTGGATGGTTGGTTGGTAAAGGCGGTGGTGTGAGGGGTTGTTTGATGGATTTAGCAAGAAAGCATAATATCCAACTAAAATTAAATATCTATTGACACAGATTAACGCAGATTAACGCAGAAGAAATTAAATCCGTGTAAATCGGTGTAAATCTGCGTCCTAAATTAAATTTATAGTTAGAAGTTATACTGCATATACAATAAAAAAAGGCATCAAAACGAAAATGTATGAGCAATATTGGGATGCTGTGGGCGAGCAATGGGACAATATTCTCGGACTGTACAAAAGATTCGAGGCTAAAAAGCCAGTTATTCTATTGGACATCCAGGAACAGAAGATATACGCTTATCCGTATAACGATTTTAGGTCAAATTTAAGCAAAAGGTCTCAGATTCAATTAGAAGAACAATACGAGGCGGCTATTTTGGATAACGAGATGGTTGTCTTTGTAAGGGATAATGAAAAGAAGGAACTTGTATCATATTCTTTGGAATATTGAGGGTGGTCGTCTTACGTACGGAATGAAAGGGGGTCGGTTCTGTTGAAAGAAGACCAGATAGATGAGATAAAGAAGACGCTCATTGATGTGTTGAGGAAATATGAGGTGAAAAAGGCAGCCCTTTTTGGCTCTATTGTAAGAGGAGAAGCCACTGAAGAGAGCGATATTGACCTACTGATAGAATTTGAAGGGAGAAAGAGTTTATTAGACCTTGCAGGTTTAAAATTAGAGCTTCAGGAATTGCTAAGAAGGAGGGTAGATGTTCTTACATATAAGTCTCTTCACCCGCTCCTCAGGGAAAGGATATTGAGCGAACAAGAGGTGATCCTATGAAGAAAGACGCTGAGACTTTCATAGAGCATATATTAGGGTGCGTTGAGTTGATTGAAGAATTTGGAGTTGACGTGGGAGGTCGTTACAAGAGACATTCCAGATTTAAAGAAGAAGATGTTAAGAATAAATGAAGAATTAATATCGCGAAAATGATTGAAATCTTAGAGGTGAAACGATGAACGAGAAACCGATTTTTGTCATCGGAGAGCAGCATGCAGGGCGCGATATTTTTAACATTGCAAGAGATTTGAATATTAATCAGAATTCACCGGCAGAGGATATTCTAAAAATAATTGAAGCTATTCAACATAAGGTCGGTGAATTAGAGATTGCCGAAAAAGACAAAAAGAGAATAGTCAATCAAATAGAAGGTGCGAAGATAGAACTTGAAGATGAACAACCTGACAAGAAATCAATTGCTGAAAGTATTAAAAAGACTACCGAGATTTTGAAAGAAGCAAAAACAACCGGTGAAACTCTGAAAGATATAGGGGTATTGGTTGGTAAAGCTGCCGCATGGCTGGGTACGACTGCCGCAAAATTAGGCTGGATGTTTTAGCCGGTTGGAAAATGCAATGAATGAAGGACAACCAAAGTTTAAAATAGAAAAACAAGAAGCTCAGCGGGATATTTACCAAGCAGGTAGAGACGTTGTTATCAAACAGCCTTCTAAGATGGAGCCCCTTACTTTCCCATCTCCACCCAGCCTCCACAACCAAACCCCGCCTGAACCCAACTTTGTTGGTCGCGAGAAGATGCTTGAAACTATCACCGACTGGTATACTAATCCCGAAGTACGAATTGGAGCACTTATTGGCTGGGGCGGCGTAGGAAAATCCGCCATTGTACGAAACTGGTACGATACTCAGGAATCTAATGCTATCAAGCCGGACGGTATCTTCTGGTGGGGTTTTTATCGTAATGCTTATCTTGAACAATTTCTGAATGCTCTGTTGCGATATGTTAGTCAAGGGCGAATAGAGCCGGAAACAATAAAAAGCATCTGGGAGAAGACAGACAGGATAAAGGAGTATATTCATCAGGGAACCTACTTAATCGTACTGGATGGACTTGAGCAGATGCAAAAATCAGAACCCGGCGACGAGTTTGGAAAGATGATGCATCGCGAATGCACGGAACTACTCCATTATTTAGCAGACGTCCATAAAGGTCTGTGTTTGATTACTTCCCGCTATTCGTTAAAAGATTTAGACGAATGGTATGAGCGTGGTTACAAGAATCTGTCATTGATTGACTTGAGCATTCCTGATTCACTGCTAATGTTGAGAAGCCAAGGAATCAAAGGAAGTGAAGAAGACATGACCGAGGTTATCAAGCGATATAAAGGGCATGCACTGAGTTTGACATCCGTGGCTGGATATTTAAACAGATACTATGATGGAGATATAAAACAGGCACCTGAGGTCGAATTCGTCCTGAGTGACAGGGAGCGATTTTACGATGTGAACAAGCTATTACGTAAATACGCAGAGAAGATGTCTGAGTCAGAGCGGATATTTTTGTATATCTTCTCGCTATTTCGCACGGAGGTAACAGAAAATGATTTTGCAATTGTCTTTCAGCATAAAATAGAATATACAAAATTCAATGATGTACTAGTTAAGATGAGTGAACTTGATTTTAAAGACCTAATTGACGGTTTTGTGGACTGGCGGCTCATATCTTATGATGAAACGAAAAAGACTTACACAACACACCCGTTGATCAAAGGCTATTTCGAATCCAATTTTGATGAGAAGATTAAGAAGCTCTGCCATAAGCACATCTACCAGTACTTTGGCCTGTATGCACCGGAGTGGCCTGAGACATTAGAGGAGATGCAGCCTCTATTTGAGCAGGTATATCACGGCTGTGCAGCCGGGCTTTATGATGAGGTGTTTGATGATGTTTTTGTGAAGAGAATACGCAGAATGAATGAACATTTTATTACCCATAAACTTGGTGCCTGGGAAACTGACTTCTCTCTTGCTAAAACATTCTTCCCAGAAGGTGACCTTTCACAAATGCCGCTTGTAAGTAATAAGAGCGCCCAAAGCAGGCTCCTTAATGAAGCAGGAGTGGCACTTATTTGTACAGGCAGGCCAAAAGAGGCGGAAGAACCAGTTTTGACAGCAGTCCAAATGAATATTGAGGCAAAAGACTGGAAAAACGCCTCTGCGGATTATCAAAACTTAGCTGACCTTCAATTTCGAGTCGGTGAGCTTGAGTCTGGACTTGAAAGTGCCAAAGGAGCACTTGATACAGCAGAGAAAGCAGAGTATGATAAGTATATCGTGGGCTCAAAAGCATATCTTGCCTGGATACTTCATCTCCAGGGCAAAAACGAAGAAGCCGGCAATTGGTTTCGTCAGGCAGATGAGCTTCAAATAAAGATTGATGGTAATCGGCTTTACAGTTTGGTTGGAGTTAACTATGCCGACTTCTTCCTCTCAATGAAGAGAATTGATGAAGCTTTTGAACTCACAAAACAAAACCTTGAGATTGGCAAAAGTCAAAATTGGCCGGCTGTAATCTCAAGCTGTCACCGCTGCCTCGGTGCTATTGAAAGGGTAAATGGAAACCATGAGGAGGCTGAAGATCATCTCCAAAAGGCTCTTGAAATTGCTCGCAAGGTTGGCATGCCTTTTCTTGAAATCGAGACCCTGCTTGAGTCCAGCAGGCTGCATTTAGATATGGGGAGATATGAAGATGCTATTCGTGATGCAAATGAAGTACTGAAGATTTGTGTCTGGACATGTTTTAAGCTCTATGAGCCTGAGGCTGAGATAGTTCTATCAAAGGGGTATCTGGCACTAAACGATATTGAGCAAGCCGAAACCTTTGCCCATTCAGCATACGAAAAAGCTGTTAGTATGAGCTACCGCTGGCAAGAGGGTGATGCGGTGCATTTGTTAGGAGAAATCTATTTGGCGATGGGTGATAAAGTGAAAGCGAGAGAGTGGATGGAGAAAGCGGTTGGATGCAGGAAAGAGATTTTGGATCCCGAAGTGAAAGACTCGGAAAGGGTGCTTGAAGGTTTGAAATAACGAAAGTTATTTATATTTATCTGAAGGTTAGAAAATAATAAAAATGAGGGGAATGTTTCAGCCAAAGGGAGGAATATGCGAACCAAGTTTGGATATACCACTAAATTGGAGTTATATGCAAAGAGTGTTCGGATATAAGTTGTTAAGCGCCATTCCACAGAACGAAACGAAGAGCCAAGAACCAACCATCGTGTCCAGATCAAAGGAGGGTTTATTATGTCACAAATAGTCCGTATTCATGTTAATAACGAATTGTCGTTTTTGGTAGAAACCGGGGATGAAGAATTAAACATTGAAGATCCTCAAGGCGAAGAGCAATCATTAAGTTTACCACCAGGTGCTGTTCCTAAGGGAGCCATAACGGATAAAATCGAAGATTTGAAACATACAGTTAAATCCGCTGTTTCATGTATTCGTGAGGGTTTTCCCTCAGAGATTCAGCCCGATGAACTTACCTTAGAGTTCAATATCGCAGTGAAAGGCAAAATAGGTATACCTGTTATTTTGACTCAGTCCGCAGGCGCAACCTTTAAGATTATAGCTAAGTGGAAAGGTAGTGAAAAGAAATGAACCCACGAATGAGTGTCGTTCGGATAGAATCAGCCGAGGGCGTATTTTTGGGATCTGGCTTCTTTATTTCTAAAACAAGGATTCTTACGTGCCGTCATGTTTTGAAGACAGAGCAGAAACTCCTTTCTGCTTCAGATATCGTAGTTAGATGGCGTGATGAGGAACGAAGAGTTGAACATTACAAGAACCATTCAGATCCGGATGTGGCGTGCCTCATTATAACAAGACCCTTCTCAGATAATCCGGAAATTATAGAGTGGGCATTCGATACCCTTTCAGAAGGAAAGGAGGTTCACATATTTGGTTTCAGCATGCCTGAGGATTATGGATTGGAGCATTTAACACGCTATGTCAGAGGATACGCTGGGCACTATGACTTAGATGTTTTGGACAGTCCTGTTTTACAAGGTTTCAGTGGTAGCCCTGCTTGTATTGATAATGCTTTTGTAGGTATGATAGTAGCGGGCGATGAGGCTAGGACTTTACTCATTCCTGCTACCGCCCTAAAGACTTTTGCACCTGAACATCCTCCTGAAATAGAAAGACATATCTCCTCATCTCCACCCAGCCTCCACAACCAAACCCCGCCCGAACCAAACTTTGTTGGTCGGAAAGAGATACTTGAAACCATCACCGAATGGTATACCAATCCGGAAGTACGGATTGGAGCACTCATTGGCTGGGGCGGCGTAGGGAAATCAGCCATTGTGCGTAACTGGTACGATACTCTGGACTCTAACGCTATCAAGCCGGACGGTATCTTCTGGTGGGGCTTTTATCGTAATGCGTATCTTGAACAATTTCTGAATGCTCTGTTACGATTTGTTACTCAAGGGCAAATAGAGCCGGAAACAATAAAAAGCACCTGGGAGAAGACAGACAGGATAAAGGAGTATATTCATCAAGG
>WSZT01000014.1 GCA_013139985.1 Candidatus Methanophagales archaeon
ACTTTCTATTGGTACGTTCATTTTTTCTCTCCTTTCTATGCAGAACCATCACTACCTATCTTCAACAGCCCCCTCTTTAGCGCACTCAAACCAGAACTGCGAAGGAAATGGCATGGCTTATCCCGCAACTTACATGCTTCCTTAACCAATCGGCAAGCGTAATGACTGTTTATGTCCACAGGGCAAAATATCACGTCGTTTTTCTCTACAAGAAGCTCCATCATCCTTTTCCCGCCTTCGCAGTGCCCGCAGTGATAACAGAAGAGACAGCCAAAGGATTCCGCCATTTCCTTGTAACTAGGCTCAAGCGGCTCGACACCACCTACATAAGCCACCTTCACTCCTTTAAGCTGAGCTCCCATCGCCGTTACCATTTCGTTCTGATCGCCACAATCATTGCTGTTACAGTTGCAAGAAGAAGCTACGACCTTGTTCCCGACATCATTCTTTGAGTTAATCTTGGATTCAAATGAGAGTGCGGATATTTTGAGCAGTTCTGCATTTTCTTTATTCAACTGCTTTCTTTCGCTTCTTAAAAACTCGAGTTCATTTTTCAGCCCTTCAATCTGCACATACGCTGCTTCTCCGCCTATTTCTTTTAGCTGTTCTTGGAATCGGCCTGTTAATCGCTTTTGCTCTTCCAAATCCTGAATGAGCCGGATTTTATCTGTTTTTATTGCATCGCGTGTCGAAATCAATTCTTCTTTCTTCTGTTCCAACCGCTCACACCTGCGTTGTAGCTTTTCATTTGATTCAAAAGCTATTTCTAACTGTTTTGTTATATCCTCAACCTTACGTCCCGGTAACTTAAGGGCTAGTTCATCGTAAAATCGCAATGCCAGATGCTCCTTCATGTGAATAGCGGCGAAAATCCTCGTTTCCAGTTCTTTATCTTGACCGCCATTACGTACAGCAAACCAGATAAGAGCGGGGATGGGCACATTTGTTAAAGTGTTTTCGGTATTACCCTCGATAATTGCACTTATCTTTTGCGCGTCTAACCGCTCAAGTTCTTTCTTATACGGTGCAAATTGCTTTTCCAGCATCTTTTCCACTCGTTTTGCTGGCTGACTTTGCGTCCTACATATCTGGGCGAGGGATTGATGCATTTCAAAATCCGCTGAAAACTGGTTGTCATGGTTAAGCTTCAACTCCTTAAAAATTCGCTTCAGCATCCTCTCGTCAAAACTCAACCCTAAGATACGACAAATTGTAAATGGCTGAAACTCCCATAGCCTCCTTTTACCATTTCCTTCTTCCATACTCATTTGTTATCTGCTCCTCCTGACTATGAAGCTTGATACAGTGGATACCCCCCAATAAACCACGCACCCAACTCTCGTTTTATCGCTTCAACCCGCTCATCTAATTCACCTTCACTTTCGACTTCTTCAGTGTTATTCTGTAGTAGTCGCGTCAGTTCCTTCATCACCCTTGTTCTCTTCATATCTTCCATCATATGCCACCACCTTTTTAGGTTATCCTAAATGTTAGGATGATTGGGTATTAGGTACATAAATAATGACCCCTAAAAATGTTCGGTTTTGGATATAAAGCCAAATAAAGTTAGATTTTTTTTGCATCTACCTACGAGGAACTTTTTAAAAAGGCCCGTATCGTACCGAGAAATAAATACATATGTTTTTTGGTTTTTGAAGCTAAGAGCATGATGGATAGTTGCATTTTGTCACCGAATTCCGCTAAACCCACTACAATCAATGGAATTAATAGAAGTTATGCTGTAATTTATGTTTTCAATTTTCACTTTATACCCCACGATTTTATCATCATCCGTTTCGTAATCCCTAACGGACCTGATCCTAAAATAGGTGGTTTCAATACTAGTTTTAGGAATACCAAGCGCTTCCATCGCTTCGATTACCGCAGCCATCTTCGCCGAATTCTCCTCCAAAGCGTCCGTTACATTTTCCGATTGCGTTTCCACTCCCAGGCATACTTTTGCCTCATCCGGCTCTGCTTCTATAATTCCACTTCCATAAACGGAGATGGTGGAATTACCATTACTATCTACTGTAGTTGCCCCGGAAGGGATATTGCCCACAATAGCTAGGCATATAGCCAATATCGCTACTGCACTTATTGCCAATATCTTTTTCATCCATATCACCTCCTATCATTTTCAAAACCATCTTTTCCCTTTCCTCCTTCTTTTTATTTTACCCCCTTTTAGTGCCACACCTTAGCACAAATATCAGAGTAGTTCTCGAACCGACTCATAAGGGGATGGCTGTCTTCGTCTGAATCTATGACGTAAGATGTATCTCCAAGCCCGTCACCATCTGCATCCGGACCTTTGTAATCGCTCCAGAAGTTGCCCATGTAACTGGTGAAAGTCGTGTTCTTGTACTGGTAGGTCAATGGTTCGGTTGAGTTCCAGAAGTTGCCAGAGATTTCAGGATGAACGTTCTCCCTATTGTTTATGAAATTATTGAGATAGATTTTGTTGTTGCCGGAATTTGAGAGGTCGATGCCGTTATGCTCGTTGTTGCTGAAGTTTGTCTCACCTGTGTAAGGGTTGTAGGTTTTTCTGCTGCTGGGATATACGGGG
>WSZT01000016.1 GCA_013139985.1 Candidatus Methanophagales archaeon
AATTCCAAACTATCAATTTATCATCATAGACCCTCACTTGTGTTTCACTTGGTTCTGTATAATCTCTATGAACAACTGCATTTATTACCGCTTCTCTCAAAGCTTCTAAAGGATATTCCCAAATCTCTTCTCTTCTCGGTTTCCCTGTAATTACAAACCTTACACCTATGCTTTTCTTGATAAAATCCATAACCTTTTCTATTTGTTCAAACAAACTCCCTCCTACCATCTCATCATTAACGATTGTTGTTTCATCTTTAAACCTGCCGCAATGAACCTTTGCTTGTGAAATAAATCCTTGTGGCTCGTTACCAAAAAGTAAAATCGTTGCCCAGGTTGGTTTATTGTCTTTTATCAATTCAAGTTTTTTCAAAACTTCTAAGGGCTCTTCTTTAATCACCCTCCTTCCACTTTCATTTGCAAATTTAATATAATCCTTAACTTTTTCAAAATCAATATCTTCTAAATCTCCATCTCTCGCCGAATAACTATCCCACGAAGAACCAATTGTTTGCAAGTAAAGTTCTGCAACTTCTTTTGGAGTTAATCTCCTGTTACTGTTTTCAATCCTTAAATAACAAACGCCTTTGTAAGATATTGGTTTTATCGGAGATTCTTTAACAATTATTGCAACAACTTTTTTGTCTTCAATTTCATGAGTTCCAGCATCAGTAATTAACGTAGGTTCTGTCGATTGAAAGATTTTGTTAATCCATTCTTTCAGAGTTCCTTTTCCTACAGAAATCCCCTTGACCTCTCCGCTGTCAGAAACGCCAATAAGTATCATACCTCCCTTTGAATTGGAAAAAGCGACCGCAGTTTCTATGGTTTCCCTCCCAAATTTTTCTTTGAATTCAAGAGTCTCAGATTCTCCCTCCTCGATAATTTTCTCTATTTTCATTTCCTCACCTTTATCAAAATCTTCTTTCTAATATTATAAATATTGTCTTTCATAATGACATCCAATCTCATGCCCTCGCTCCACGATTGACTCCACCAATCCCGGATAATGGTCTACTACATCCGCAACCACAAAGAACGTTGCGGTTACATCGAATTCATCCAGCATATCCAGCACTCTTTTTGTTGGTTTACGTAAACTCAAATAATCGTATCGCCCTTTCTCAATAAATGTTTTTAGTTTTGGATTAAACCTTTTTTATTGTACATAAAGTATAACTTCTACCTATGAATTTAATTTAGGACGCAGATTTAATTTTTTTCTGTGTTAATCAGTGTTAATCTGTGTCAATATTTTTTTTATTTTATGCCTCTCTATCTGATGTTATCGCGACCAAGCTTCTGTTTTGGCTTGCGATTTTGTATACATTCGTCTCCCCGGGTCCAACAAAATAGAGCTTTTCTTTCTCATAATTCCCACGATCTTCTAATTCCTTGACTTTTATACCCGATAAATCCTCTATTCTCCTCTCTAATAGAAGGGCATCGGATTCCTGTTCTTCTTTCCCTCTTTCCACCGTCTCAAAATACACGATCTCACCAACCCGTACCTCGTCGAATATCTTCATTTTATATCCAATAGTCCCGTCTTTATGAGATGGATCAATGTGCAAGAATCTGGAATTGCTTTCATAATAAATACATTGCATATCTTTAATTAACTATTATTTTTCATATTTATATAGTCTTTCGTTGACTGACTCAAATAATCGTATCTTCCCTTCCATTTATCAAAAAACTGGCTTAAAAGTATAAGGCAATCGGAAGTAGTAAGTTGATTGAATTCCTAATTCATGTTCCAACTCTGCCATCCGCAACGCATTCCCGGGTCTTCTGTCTACATCATGCCTCAAAACAATTAGCTTCTTATTATTATTATTCTTTCCAGTGAGATAAGAATAAACCGTCAGTGGCGTGTAACCACCATCCAACAGTGCCAAACACAACTCTTCATATTTTTCTAATGTGAAATCAAGCATTCTCATCGCATTCTCCACTTTTATCAAGGTTATTTTTTTGTTATGGCTTTTGAACGAATCCAAATGATTCCCTTACCATAGAGATACTCATCGTGCGCTTTTGCCCGGTCTTTCAAACAGGATTTACCTGCTTTCCCTATTAGGAAGAATGGATCGTCACTATATGCACTCATCCGCTCAAGGTATGATTTTATGGCTTCTGCCACCTCATCTTCTAACGTAAATCTAATCCTCAGCCACTGTTTCTAATGCTCGCCGATATATTTCGTCCCCTATCCAGAAACCCCCCTCGCTACGTAGTCTATCTAATTCCTCACGAAGTGAAATCACCTTCCCCTCCAATCTCGCCCGTATCAGAATTCCAATCACTCCTGTCTTGCACAATCCATAGACACTCGCAACCCTCCTCGCCTCTAACTCGTCCAGAAAGATAACCTCGGAATGCCGCTCAATCGCCAATGCAATAGTTTCCGACTCACCTCTGTGTAATTCTCTCTCTAACAACCGAACTATGGACTCATTGCCCGGTACAGCCACTTCAATCCAACCTAATCTACGGGCTTCTTCAACCCCTTCGGCACCGGTTCTGCCTTTCCCCTCCTCTACAACCTCCCTCCAGACAGCAGGCGCAATTAGAATCTTCCCATAAAACTCTTTCAAAAGCTCTAAACGTCCAATTCCTGCTAGGTGAATCAAAGTTGAGGAATCACTGATGGCTTCGGGCATACTCAATGTCCTCTTCTAGGTCCTTCTCCGTATAGTGTCGTCTGATCCATCGACGTCCTAAAATCTCCTCAAACTCCCAGCGAGTCATCCCGGCAAGGGCACATGCTTTGCCTGAAGATAGCACGCCACGCTGATACAGTGCCAGCGCCAGTTCCTTCTCCAATTCCCCCTTTACTTCATTGAGAGGTAATCGGAGTGCTTCCACAACATCTCCTGGTATCTTCAATATAAGTTCACCCATCTCTTTTCCCCTTATTTGTTGTTTATAACCTATTCACTTATATTTTTTATTATCTCTGGCTTAAAAGTGTAAGGAAATCGGAAGTAGTAGGTCGACTGAATTCCTAATTCATGTTCCAATTCTGCCATCTTTAACGCATTCAGCGGTTTTCGATCTATATCATGCCTCAAAACAATTAGCTTATTACTCTTTTGCTTTCCCGTGAGATAAGAATAAACCGTCAGTGGTGTGTACCCACTATCTAAAAGTGCCAAACACAAATCCTTGTATTTTTTCAATGTGAAATCACGCATTAATCTTACCTCTCAGCTCACTCAACTAACGCATTTAGCGCTCGGAACCCTATTACCCTCGCTCTAAAATTGTTTTCAAGCATTCACTTTGTTTTTCTTTTAGTTGTATATCTTATTTTTGGAATTCACTCCTCGTTAGATGTCTTGCCTTCCACTAATGTCTTCAAATTCTTTAGGGCATCCTTTCCCCTGATATCCATCGTTTTTATCTTTTCTTTTACTATTTTTGCGGAGAAATGATTGTCCGCGTGTATGAAAACTGTTGGTTTGATTTTATACGCTCTGAAAAGTGCGCTTGCCTCGATATAAACACTTTTCATAACTCCTCTTCTTCCTTGATCTCCCTTAATAGTTCATCAGATGGAATAGAGATATATTTGCTTAGTACTTCCCTTATTTCTGTTCTTGTGTATAATTTACCTCTAAGGGCAATCAAAAACCTGAGGGCATCCTCAACGGCTTCGTCCCTGCTATGATATATCTTTCCATCAATTAGTGCGTTCAGCTCGCTTACTAATTTTGGATTTACGTTTACGGATATCCCCATCTTATCATCTCTTCTTTAATAAATAATGTAACCATACCTTATAATATAAAATAATAAACTTATCCTTTGTGCCATACTCTGTATCATTCTCTCAATAACTTGATTTTTATATCTTTTCTTAGTACGTTTATTATCCTATCAAGTTCATACCCAAGTTCTTTTTTTCTTCCCTCTTTATTGTACCTAAAGTATATACAATGAATTCACAGATACGATTGACTCTACCAATCCCGGATAATGTTCCACCACATCGGCAACGACAAAGAAAGTCGCTTTTACATCAAATTCATCCAGCATATCCAGCACTCTTTCCGTTGGCTCTCTAAGTTAGATAATCGTATCTTCCTTTCCATCCCTTAAAGAATTCATTTACATCTTTGTATACAGAAAACGGCGAACCTGTTACTGATGGTATATGATACCAATCTTCGATGTCAATAGTGATCGATAGTGTGTTCATATTTTTTGATTTGCAGATAGCTCCCGCTGCCCAATGCCGATCCTCTTATCACCCTCCCACCAGAAAGTCAATTCAGATACGGCACCATAATATGAAATAAAATAAATATCTTTGACTCCTATCCTATCTTAGCGCTCTCTCTTATAGCTCACAATAATGTTTGATTAGCATCTATAAATATATATAAATAAACTATAACAACATCTGCTTTCTGTGCATTCATTGATGATGCGAAAATCTGCTGTCTATATCATGCCTCAAAACAACCAACTTATTATTCTTTTCCTTTTGCCCTCCAAGACAAGATAAGAATAAACCGTCAGTGGCGTGTATCCACTATCTAAAACTGCCAAACACAAATCCTTATATTTTTTCACGGTGAAATCCATGTTCGCCTTTTCACTTCCACGCTTAACCACATCTTTCATCTGGTGCATCATAACCCTCATCGTTCCACCAGCATTTATATCTTTCGTGTAATTTCGTGTAATTTCGTGTAATTCCAAATCCTCATCCACTCCCTGTCTTTATATCGGTATATAGGTGCCGCAAAGCGTGTAATATGTTCGTTTACCTTTACCTGATGCTATAAGAATATTTTCTTTAACCAGATCCTGAATATCATTGTATGCGGTTTTTGGTGAGCAACCGCAGAGTTCGACATACTCCGATCGTTGAATTCTACCCTTTTGTCTGATAAATTTAATAGCCATACGTTGACGTTCGTTTATTCCTATTTTCTCCAGATAATCTTCAGTTACAGTTGAACGCCAGAAGATGATGACGAAAAATCCCATCTTCTCCTCAAATTCGGGCTCTGGTAAACCGGCATCTCTGCATCTTTTGATGATATCTAGTGTTCCGCCACCAACATCCTCAACGTATGCCACTCTATAAAATTGTCTGAAGAGCAATGGGTTGCCCGGTATAGATGGATGCGGTTTTTTCAAATCCTCTATGGTTAATTGAAGTGGTAAACAACCAGGGTTCCAGATTTCAACTCTATCCGGAAACACGCGAATCTGCACCTTTGAAGGTGAATCATACTCTCTATGGATAATTGCATTAACAATAGCCTCACGTAAAGCTTCTTTCGGTAGTTCATAAGGATGTCTTGCTGCCACCTCACCCGGTTCAACCCATAGCGGTCTTCGTATATTTTCAAGCGTGAATGCTGTGGCTTTATCCACCTGTTCAAATAAGTTGCCTCCATATGTTTGGTACGTATCATACGGTTTAACAAATTCTGTTGTAGGTAAAGCAATGCATTTAACTTCTGATTGCATAAAGAAGTGTTCAGGATCTTTACCAAATAACAGAAGTGCCGCATTTGCCAATTTAGTATCCTGCAACAGGTTTAATTGTGTCAGAATGCCATAAATTTTCGCATCCTCTTCTATTGCTAATCCTCTCTCTTCTTTTGATTTTCTCAAAAACCACCGCACCTTATCTTCTTCTATATCCTCCAGACACGCTTCTTCACAAAATTGCTCGTCCCAGCCCAATCTCTTCCTCTCTTCCATTGCCAGCCTTCTTATTTCGGAAGTAGAAATCCTCTGATTCGTTTTTCCAACCCTTTTATATGCTTTATCTTTAAAGAAGACAGGTTTCTCCTGATTTTCTGCAACATCAATGAGAATGACCTCTCCATCTTTCGTCTCTGTAATTTCTATCCGAGGAAATATCTGTGGGTCCGTATTTCTCTTTATGTAATTCGCTAACTCTTCTAAGGTGTTCTTTCCAATATCCACTCCAGGAACCCCACCGTCATCAGAAACTCCAACTATAATAGTCCCGCCATCCGAATTTGAGAATGCGGAAACAGTCTCTCCGATTTCGTCCTTTAATCTCAGAGATTCTTTGAATTCCAAACTTTGTGTTTCTCCCCTCTCAATGAGTTCTTCTATGCCTATTCTGTGTTTGTAATTTTCCATCTGTGTTGATCTGTGTAATCTTGTGGTTATAGAGAAGCTGAATTTGCCTTACTTAAAACCTCGTAATGGTAGCCAATTTCATGCCCCAAATCATGCATCTTCCCCATTATATCCGGCTTAAATGTGTAAGGTACTCGGAAGTAGTAAGTTGACTGAATTCCAAATTCATGTTCCAATTCTGCCATCCGCAACGCATTCTTCGGCTTTTAGTCTATATCATCCCTCAGAACGACTAACTTATTGTTCTTTTGCTTTCCCTCAAGATACGAATAAACCGTCAGTGGCGTGTAGCCACTATCTAAAAGCGCCAAACACAAATCCTTGTATCTGCTTAACGTGAAGTCCATGTTCTTTACTATCCCATTCATTTTTTCAGCGTAAACCCACAACCAGCATCTCGATTTCCTTTAGAACCTCATTAATCCCCTTCTCTTTTGATTCTTTTATTCCTTCAGGAAGATGCTTATGATGTGGGAAAGTTGATATCTCATGATGCGGCGCATTATCGTATCTGAAAATCATTTCGCCATCTTTATTCTGCCTATCTGTTCTTCTATCTTCCTAAGCCCCCTCTCCAATCCCCACCACTCAAAAAAATCTTGAGCATCCCCAAGCTCGCCCTGCTCAAATTTATCTAAAAATTCCTCTGAGGACATCTCATACCTCTTCTCAAATCCTTCGATTTCTTCCCTTATTAAATTCACCTTCGCCTCCGATAATGCAAGTTCTCTCCGGAGCGATTCTTTTACGATTGAAACCTCTTCTTCTGCCAAGGATGCTTTCATTCCCGTCACCTCCTATATCTTTATTTTCGCTATACCCTTATAAAATAAATATCAATATATGCGATTTTAAATTATACCATCTTGTATATCTTTTCGTCACGGTGAAATCCATGTTCGCCTTTTCACTTCCCCACTAACATTCCTCTTCCCGCATAACCACTTCTTTCACCTGGTGCATCATAACTCTCGCCGCCTTTAACACTCATCAACGGCTTCTTTGTCTTTGGATCTATCTTACAAGCATGATGCAGCCCATGACAGGCTATTTCATGTCCTCTTTCTACGATTGATTCCACCAATCCCGGATAATGGTCCACCACATCCGCAACCACAAAGAACGTTGCATTTATACCATATTCATCCAGCATATCCAGCACTCTTTTCGTTGGCTCTCTAAGTTAGATAGTCATATCATCCAGTCCATTTTTTAAAAAAATCATCTATGTCTTTATATACAGAGAAAGGCGAACCTGTTACTGACGGTATGTGATACCAATCTTCGATGTCAATAGTGATCGATAGCGTATTCATGCTTTTTTTTAAAATTTTTCTTTTAGCACAGGCTAAATTTTCTTTTTGGGACAAAAAGAAAAAGTGTTTCGATGTCAACGGTGATGGATATTGTGTTCATATTTTTTGATAAGCGTTTTTGTTTTGGATTAAACCTTTTTTAAAGGTTTTATGTGTAATCTTGTGGTTATAAGAGCATCAATCCAACTTTCTGCTTCTTCCCTCGTTGCCAATTTGGCTATTTCAAACATATCTATCAAACTTTTTCTCTAACGATCTGCAAGAATGCCCTCAAGATGTCTCTGGGATGCTCACCGAATTCCCCTTCCTTTATTTTGTCATCGCTTCCATCATGAAAATGCATGGGAAAACTTTTCATGTATCTCAATTTTTCATGAGGACGATTGTCATATCTGTAAATGC
>WSZT01000189.1 GCA_013139985.1 Candidatus Methanophagales archaeon
TATGTTGTGGTCGAATGAAGCTGTAATACAGACGACGTATGGTTGATAGCCTTTCGTAAAAGTGGTAGCCTATGAGGTCGGAGAGTTGCTGGGCAGGAATAAGGAATAGTCCGAAGTTCTGGGGAAACGTTGGCTCTTTGGCATTCCATATTTTAGAAGGTAAGGGGAAATAATGGAAATAAAAACTTTTCTGTCGGATAAAGGAGAGGTACCTTCCGAGTTTGTTGAAAAAGTGAAGCATATTGTAGGCGAGGAAAATGTCTCGGAGAGGGAGTGTGACCTCATTTCATACAGTCTTGACTACTGGTTATATGGAATCTTCCTTTCTCAGCACGGCGAGTTACCATCGCTTCCGTGTGCCGTTATCTCTCCTAGGACTCATGAGGAGATACAGGGTATCCTGAAATATGCCAATGAATATAAGGTTAACATTACGCCATTTGGCGGTGGTTCAGGCGTGCTCGGTGGCACTATTCCTATGGAAGGGAGCGCTATCTTGAACCTTCAGAGAATGAACAAATTTATCTCCCTGGATGAAATGTCACTCGTTGCTGAGTTTGAAGCAGGGATTATCGGCGCAAATCTCGAGCGGGAGCTGAATCACAGGGGATATTCAATGGGAAATATTCCCCAGTCCCTCTACTGCTCCACGCTGGGGGGGTGGATTGCAACACGTGCTGTGGGACAGTTCTCCACAAAATATGGGAAAATCGAGGATATGGTCTTGGGAATGGAGGTGGTGCTTCCCGACGGAAATCTTCTTAATATAAAACCGGTTCCAAGACGCTCCACGGGACCTTCGCTGAAAGACCTATTCTTAGGCGCTGAAGGAACTCTCGGTATTGTGACAAAGGCAGTGGTTTCAGTGCATCCTTTACCAGAGGTAACAGTAAAGCAATCATTTAATCTTGCATCCGTTGAAGTAGCATGCGACGTAGTGCGGAGAATTTTAAGAGGTGATGCCAAGCCCGCAGTAGTAAGGATATTTGATGTAGCCGAAAGTGAGAGGTATTTCGAAGAAACAGAGAATAAAGTAACGGTTATCTTCATCTCAGAGGGCGAGCCAGATTTCGTGGCGCTTGAAAGCAGCGTAATCGAGAAGATAGCCGAAGAAAGTGGGGGAGAGTCTCTGGGGGAGGATCGGGTGAATATATGGCTTGAAAAACGGTTCGATATAGGTGCAGCTCCCATCCTGATGCAACGGGGAGGTATTGTAGACACAATTGAGGTTGTTTCGCTATTCAAGGACGCCGCAAGGCTCTATGATGACATGATCTCCGCAATGAAGGCAGTGGAAGGTGCAATATCAGTGTCGGGTCATTTTTCACACTTTTACCGTGAAGGAGCTTGCCTATACATCACGTTCGTTGGTTTCCCCAAGGACCCGATGCGTTACTACAAGGATACATGGACTGCTGCCATGGAAGCCACTTTGAGAAACGACGGCTCTATTAGCCATCACCATGGCATTGGATACTGGCGAATACAATTTATGCAGCAGGAGTTGGGTGCCAGTGGTGTGGAACTCCTCCAGAGAATCAAATTCGCATTAGACCCAAATGGTATTCTGAACAGAGGAAAACTTGTCGAAGATGGAAGATAAAGAAAAATTGGAACAGATCACAAATTGCGCAATGTGCGCCAACATGTGTAAGCACAGTTGCCCCACGTATCTTGCCACGGGAAAGGAAACAATTACTCCCCAGAAAAAGGCTCGCCTTATTCTATATGAGGAGAAAGCATTTATTAAAGACGAACAGGGCTTCTTTGACGTGATGTTCCAGTGCGCCATGTGCGGAGCATGCAAGGCACATTGTATCTACGACGATTTTGACCTGAGGAGATTCATTCAGAGAGCGCGTAGCAAAGCTTTTCAGAAGGACATACTTCCGAATGACACAGCGAAACGAATGGAGACATTCAGGAGGTTTGGCAATCCCCATGGCGAGCGGCAGCTTCTTGAGAAGGGAACGGGAGATGTCGGCTATTTCGTTTCCTGTTCTGCATACCGTGACCAACAGGTGCCGCAGGCCATGGACAGAATAATTTCGGCGAGCAAGGAGCAGGTTCATGAATTCGGCGGTGCCGATATCTGCTGTGGCGCACCCCTCTACTACGCCGGAGATACGGAAGGATTCAAGCAGGCAGCAGAAAAAATGAAAGAGGAGATCGAAAAGAGAAAACTGCGGAAGGTCATTGTAGACTGTCCCAGTTGCTTAAAGATGATGACAGAGGTATACCACGACGTCGGCGTTGATATCGATGTGGAGTTTGTTCACACTACCGTTTTTCTCAATGGCCTGCTCAGGGAAGGGAAGCTAAGAGTAAACAGAGCAAGTGCTACGGCAACTTACCACGACCCATGTATCCTGGTGAATGATGGAGGTATTGCCACAGCTCCCAGAGAAATCCTTGAAGTTCTGGGTTTCAAGATAAGGGAGCCAGTCTACTCGCGAGAGGATACACACTGCTGCGGCGGGCTATCCGGAGCGAAGATTGGCGATGCCGAGGTCGCCAATAAGGTGAATCTAATGCGCATCGATGAGCTCAAGGAAACTTGTGCCGATGTTTACCTTTCAGCGTGCCCCACATGCAAATCTGTCCTGTCCGATGTGGATATGAAAGATATAACTGAAATTGTAGCGGATCAGATTATCGATGAATGAAAGAGATCTGTCACGAACCATACAGGGTGAGATAAAGAAAGCAGTTGGTGAAAAGGCAACAGTCTCCGTTGAAGATAGCATCGTAAGATTAAGCGGGCAGTTTCCCTCTAATCAAAGTGTTGTGGATGCTGGACATATTGCTGGTAGCTTTGAGCAAGTCAGGGGAGTGCTAAACGAGATTGATTATCCTGGCAAGAAACCCCTTATCCCACCTCAAAAGGTATCCAATGAGCTTGCTGGAAAAGAGTTTGACGTTGTTATTGTT
>WSZT01000099.1 GCA_013139985.1 Candidatus Methanophagales archaeon
GCACTTAAGGACAGGACAGAGTATGAATTGTGGGTCATCAATTTTTTCCGGTCTAAATTTCACGGTCAAATGGACGATTCAAGTAGTAGTACTACTTTTATCGAGGGAAACCGTAGCGAATCTGGGAAGTTGAAGGCTACACGTTATCTTAAGGCTACGAACAGCGGTTGTGAGGAAACAGTTAGGAAATCTTTGCAAAATTTTATCCCATTGGCATTCGGTTCGTCATTCAAACTTCAAGACATGATAATCAAGTGGATTCTTAAGAATAATAATATTAATAAATGGAGATTCGTTGACAAAATTAAGGAGTACCCTAGGTTACTTAAAAAACCATCCGCCAGTTTCCCTTCATATTTCTCCAAAGAACCGAGATTAAACGAAGCCTTCTTTTCTCTTTTTAAAGTATTTGTTGATTATAGGAATGTACTTACACATGGGAGCTCATTCTTGATACGTAGTGACGGAAGTCTGGAGATGACAAACAGGGCAGGCAATACACTATTATTAAAACCTAACGATCAAGCTGTTTATCATCAGCTATGTTGTTTGGTGTTAGAGGTGATATTGAACCCAAATAGAGATTTGCTGCTCAATTTTGAACTTGTTAAATCGGACTTTGCTAAACTTGAGCCATTTCATAAAATCAAAGGATTTGTGAAGTCTAATGTACGACGTGAAAAAGTACGTTATATTATACCTATTGAATATAAAAAAAGCGAGATGCCATATGCTTGTAACATAAACATGGATGAATTATGGGAGAGAGTCAGGGAAACATGGCCGGTAGGCAGGGGTGAACAACCAATTATAATTCTCTCATTGGATGTAGAGGGTCATACAAAAGAAACAGTTTATAACTGGGATATTCCTCACTCTCACGTTCCGTCAAGAGGAACGTTACAATTAACTGAAGGTGACCCAGAGTATGATCCTTTTCTGATTAGGGTTGAAGGACAATAATCACACAACAGCGGCTAACATTGCATAAACAAAATTTGTTCGTATCTCAAAAACTTCGTTTAATGTGAAAAATGTTGTTCGCATTTTACAACCCTATAACCCTACCAAAAATAAATAGATGGGAGGATTAAACCTCACCCCCTCTCCCCCCACTCCAGAATCGCATTCGTAATCATATCCGTGAGATACATCCCGCCGTGATACCCCATGATACCATACCTGTGGTATCCAACCCTATCGTAGACCGGGAATCCGCATCTCACGAATGCAGCGTCCTCATCCTTAGCAATCGGCGTGCATTTCGTATTTCCAAACAGAATATCCACCTCATTGTCTTTCACTGCGCGCTGCAACTCGTACAAATCGCGCCCGTTCAATATCTCACCATCAGTTACCGATTTCGCCTTCTGTAAGAACTTCCTGCTCGCTGTGCTGCTCGAAACGATGACCGGCTCCATACCCAGTTCCGTCACGAACTCTGCAAGTGCAAGTGCGATGTCCGGGTCGGCGAATATAGCAGCTCGCTTGCCGCATGTCTTCATATGCACATCTACCATCGCATCAATAAGCCTGCCACGACCCTGCTCAAGCGAATATGGTATCTCTGTTCCAGTCATATCACATACGGCATCCAGGAATTTGTCAGTATTTGCAACCCCAATCGGGCAAATCGTATCTGCTGCCATACCGTATTTACCCTTCAGGTATACTGCAGCAGAACCACCCGCATGCTCGCATAATGCAATAACGCCTCGTGCTTTTGCACAATCTTCTATTTCAGCTACGGATGATCCACCACGGGGAAAAGGCGGCTTTGGCAGAATAAGCGGGGCATTGAGAGTCTCCGAAATGTCGCTCAGAATCGTGTATGATATATTCATAGAATCGAGCATCTGCTTTATCTCCAGGACATCTCCGGGATTCACCATCCCAGGAACGATGTCTAACTTGCCCTTTGCGTTATCAGAGTCAGATTCTACAGAAAGAGTGGTTACAAGCGCTTTCAGTGCGTTGTCGTATCCCGTGACGTGAGACCCCACATAGCTCGGCGTGTGGATTGGAACCACCTTCGAGTCTTCAAAATTACCTTCTCTGATGATACCGTCAATGTCATCGCCTATAGTCTCCGAGAGGCAGGTAGTAATCACGCCTATCAGCTCCGGATGCCGCCTCGCAATTATGTTCTCTATTGACACTACTAGGTTCTTCTTCCCTCCAAATACAGATGCATCTTCACCGAGCGAACTCACCGCCACCTGCACGAGCTCCCCGAAATGACGGTTAAACATCCGCATCGGATACGCAGTGCAGCCCTGAGAACCGTGAACGAGCGGAACCGCGGCGTGAACGCCGAAGAGCGCGTACATTGCACCTATTGGCTGGCACATCTTTGCTGGATTTATCGTTACGCTACGCATCTTTTCCCCTCCTTATCAAACCCCACACAGGTGCGAACAGCGTCTTATCGACGTCTCTTGCGAAGTTCAAGAATCCTGAATAGACCGCATAAGGTCCCTTCTCATAAGAATGGCCGTTTATGAATGGCACACCGAGCTTATAAGAGAGATATTTCTCCTTGAGCCCTGAAATGAACAGGTCCGGCTTCCAGTCGGTCAGAATCTCTTCTAGTTCGAGTGAGTTCGGGTTGTCAATCACCAGTACACCGTCATTCACACGCTCACAAATCTTCGCATAATCATCCTCATGTCCAAAGGTCGTGGCGGCGGCAATCGTTTCTACTCCTAGCTCTCTGAACATATTGACCCAGTGCCATGCTCGTGGCGCACCCTGATAAATAAAAACGCGTTTACCCTCGAATTTCTTTCGGTATGCCGCGATTTTCGGCGCTACTTGCGCTACTTCTTCCTTGATCACCTCTTCTGCTTTATCTTCCAAGCCGAAGAATGCTGCAACGTCTCGCAATGCTTTTGAAGTCTGTTCTACTCCAAACAGTGACGCCTTCAAGACAGGAATACCGTATTTTTCCTCCATTCTCTTGCAGATATACGGCGTGGACCGCTGACAGTGCATCAGATTGAGCTTTGCTCGGTGCGCCTGCGCAATATCATCAACCGAAGCGTTTCCGGTGAATGTGGAAAGGATTCTAATCCCCATGCGCTCAAATAGCGGCATTATCTCCCAGAGATCGCCCTGGATATTGTAGTCACCAATGATGTTCATGTCGTAATCAGTCATGTATTCGGGCTCCTTTGTGCCAACCACTCGCTCAAAGAGCGTGTCATTTGCTATGTGATGCCCAAGCGATTGGCTGCAGCCTCTAAACCCCTCGCAGTTAAATGGAACAACCCTTACCCCCAATCGCGATGTCTCTCAGAACACGACCCAACCCCAGGATGCGCGCAGCGCATCCAAGAGTCTGCAGGCAGGGGCTAGGAAAATGCTCAC
>WSZT01000093.1 GCA_013139985.1 Candidatus Methanophagales archaeon
TTTGTTCCTATCGCTTCCTTATTCATAGCTCACTTACTATACTATATATGCCTTCTAATATAAAGTAACTAACTAACGAAATCGTTTAGTACGCCAATTTGGAAAGCATAATATGTATCCAACTAAAAGTAATTGTTGACACAGATTATATTAACGCAGAAGAAATTAAATCTGTGTAAATCCGTGTAAATCCGCGTCTCAAATGGGTAGAAGATATACTGTATATACAATTAAAAAGAAAACTTCACCAGAAATTTTATTATACTTTAAATATACAAAAATAATATGAAGAGTATATACATTATGAGGATATAGGTGAAAGAAGAACCATGAGCGAAGCAAGACCAAATATAGTAACATTGAAAGATGTTGGATATAGAGTAATTCTGGAAAATGAGGATGGAACCCCAAGGTTAGTATGGCGGGGTTTTGTAAAAGAAGGGCAATATGGTAAGTTTATCTCCATAGAGCAGCACTGGGTGCGAAAGATGGAAGGCGATAAGATAGTAGATAGTAACTTTGGGCGAAAGCGTTTCAATTTCCCTTACGAGAAGGAAAAGTCATTGGCTATGTTTAAATCCATAAAAGAGCTATTGGGAGCTGCTTTAGGTGCTGCTTCCAGCGATGACCTGGCGAAGGAAGTAGAAGAGGAATTCGGTGACGAACTCGAAGGTCTCGATGAGTAGTTGTGGTATCTCATCGGAAGAACGTTTTGCAATACTCTTCTGATCTACTGGTATATGTCTCATTGAAATCCGAGGGTAGGCATTTTTTATATGGATATTGTGCAAATCGGTAATCCATAAGAACGATAATGCAACGATCTTGCTCACTTCTTATGCCTCTACCAGCCGCTTGCAGCACCTTTGTAATCGCAGGGTAGAGATAGCCGTAGTTCCTTCCGGTTTCAGCTCCGTATTTGCGCACATAATAGCCCTCTATCATCTTTACCTCCAGCGTTGGTGGGCTTAACGGCAATCCAACCACGATAATCGCCTTTAGCGTATTGGATTCGTAATCCATGCCTTCGGAAAACGAGCCACCCTGCACGGCAAGCAATATACCGTCAGTATCATCCCTCAGCGTTTCATATAACCTATTTTTCTCCTCCTTTCTCATCTCTCTCCGCTCTATCATTACCCTACTCCTTACTGTGTCTGGTAAGTGTGTAGCAACGCTTTTTAGTAGCGCGTATGAAGGGAAGAAGACGGCCATGCCGCCTTTTACATATTTAGCCACTTCGCCTATCTTTCCCGCCATCAGCCTATACATCTCTTCGCCCCTTTTTGTATATTTCGTTGTAAGCGCCTTTGTAACGACGATCATACGGTTTTCAGATGGAAAAGGCGACTTATATTCATTTAAAACGATTTCCTTACCTTTTATCCTAGCCGGAGATGCACCTAAAACATCGGCATACATCTCGGTTGGGCATAATGTGCCGCTCATTAATATGGTTGAATGTGCTTTAGCGAATATCGGCTCGCTTATCACCGAAGGATCAAGCAGTTTGAAGTAGAGTCGCGGATAGTCTTTTTGCGCGAGCGAAAATATCCTGACACATTCCTCTCTTGTCTTCCAGCCATCGAGGAAATCAGCAACGCTGAGTAGGTCCCTCTGTACCGTCTCGTTTTTATATCTCATGTCGTCCGTAGTTCTGCTACCAGAGGTTTCAAAGTCTTCGGCAATGCTCCTGAGTGCGTTTACAAAATCGTCATAACTCATCGCTTCTATTCGCCCCCGCCCCAACACCTTCGCCATCTCGTCCACCAGAAAATCCCGGTCCACTTTTATTTCGTCCTTGTTCTCTTTACTCGCGCTCATAGCTAATTTTTTGAATATACTTTCCAAACCCATGAGATTACCCTGCATCTCTCGATCTCTTCGGCGAAGATCACGTGCTGCACCAGTTACAGTGTTCATTCGTAATTCACTACTGAGATTACTTCTTATACGGTCTGGCAGGTTATGAGCTTCATCAACGATTACAATGAGGTCCTCTAACCCCTTTTCTATTTTCTCCAATATCCGTTCTGTGATGTCCGTGGAAAAGAGATAGTTATAGTCACAGACGAGTACATCTGCACTTCCTGCTGCTTCCAAAGCCTCCTTATAAGGGCATACGCCTCTCGTGGTGCACCAGTTACATAACTGTTCCACATGCATTATCTCGCTTTTTATCCGTCCCAGTGCTTCTTCATCCTGTTTCATGAAATAGCGGCATCTTTTGTTCTTC
Organism: Candidatus Methanophagales archaeon; assembly: GCA_013139985.1. GTDB lineage: Archaea > Halobacteriota > Syntropharchaeia > Alkanophagales > Methanospirareceae > Methanophaga. The sequence goes on from WSZT01000093.1 coordinate 2,237, forward strand.
TGTTCGGACCTGCAAAATTCGTTGAATAGGAAATAAAATTCCCTGTGTATTGGTTTCGTCCGTGGGCACATGGATTGCTTTGAGGTAATATCAACCGTGGTGAACTCGCGTTTTGCATGATCCTTTATCAGCCTGAGCGTGTCAATAGCGATCTTATGCTGGCTGCGCTTGGAAGTGAGGAAAAAGATCGTTTTTCCGTTTTCCACTGCGTATTCTAATGCGGGGACGAGTGTGGCGACTGTTTTTCCTATCCCTGTGGGTGCATGCGCGACAAGGATTTTACCGCCTTCTACGGCATCCTTTACATCTTCCATAAACTCACGCTGCCCATCCCTTATCGAAGGGAACGGGAAAAGAGCGGTATTAGTTCCTTTCATTTGGCTCCGGTATCATGTATCTTTAAGTCGGATATTCCAACAATTAGTTTTGTTTTGATAAATAGTTAAGGAGCGTAATAAATCAAGAAAGAATAATTTTTGATAATCGGACGCATATGAACGCAGATAATCAGGATTTTAAATATAAGGTTTAATAGACGGAGGAGATTATTAGAATCTTTTATCGAGTTTATAATCTGCGTAAATCAGCGTCCTAAATAGGTAGAAGTTATACTTTATATACAAAGATAAAGCATAACGGGAATAAAAGCCAACGAGGGGATGTGATATGAACAGATATGTTCCTTTTATAACGCTGTCAGAGCTAAAACCGCGTGTTTGGATTACGCTTTCGGGCTGCAACTTCAAATGTAAAGGATGCTTTAGCCTCGCTCGTAATCCAATAGGCGAGCAGATGACAGTTGAACAGTTAATAAGCCTGGTGAAAGGCTCAGCAAGCGGATGTTATGGCACACTGGAAGAAGCGGTGATAACGGGTGGCGAACCTACGCTAAACAGGCATTACCTCGTAGATTTGGTATCGCAGTTAAAGGAATTTGTTGGAGGGATAGTGCTTGACACGACCGGGCATCTTTTGGACGATGTGTACTTAGAAGAGCTAATAGCGGCGGGTTTAACGGAGGTTACTTTTGATTTGAAGGCATGGAGTGAAAAACTGCATGAATGGTA
>WSZT01000003.1 GCA_013139985.1 Candidatus Methanophagales archaeon
CTGGAACCCATTCGTGTAACGGTGCAACTCCCACTTCTATACTCAACCCTAATACAAGCATCACATAGCCAAGTATGTAGAGTATAGCGTTAGGTGCACTCTTTGTGTATGCTAAGATAACCGCACCAATCAAAAACAGAACGGTGGCTAAAACCATAAACGTAATATACTTGATACCTACTTCTACGTTTGTGCCGCCCTCTCTAATCATAACTAAGATGTACGTTGGTACGGAAACGAGAACAAATGCTACCAGGATCATTGCAAGGTCCTGCGTAGTAAAAATGTACATGGTTGCAAGTATCATCAGCCCTACTAAGCCATAGTCAACACCCTGAATCACACTCTTTATCGCTTTTAACGAAGCCAGGTTGATGATACCTATTACAAATACAAAGGCACAATAAATTGTGAGTTCTGGGTTTGAACTTGAAACAGCCCAAAACGCTATTATCGCTGCTACTATCGCACCTATGAGCCCTAAATCACGGTATTTATAGGACAAAACAGCACATAGCGTTAAAATTACTAGTGCCGCTAGCATCATTACCAACAAGTCCATTATTGCCACACCCCCCTTACCAATATTACTACAATCACGAGAATAATCATCACAAGACCTAGAACGATGTTGATGTACCTGCTGAGGTATCCTGACTGAATAGCCCTGACTCTTCTTGAAGTCCAGCCGAATAAGCCGGGTATCACTTTTGTATTGAAGAGCCCGTCTATCGCAGGGTTTACATAATCATCAAGGATATGAGAGATGAAAAAGCCTATCTTCGGTAGAATATAATCGTTAAGATATGGTAGATACATCCGGTCGCTGAGGAAACTGCCAAATCTGGAAAGAGCACTTATACTTGGCTTGTATACGGCAACGAGAAATACTGCAAGTATTGCCAGCCCTACGCCAATGGACATCGCTTCGCCCCCTGCGTGGCGGAAGTGCGCGGCCTCCTCGAAAATGATAATACCGCAAGAGATTACAAAAAGCATTGCTACCATCAGTACGTATCCGAGTTTCATCAAACCGCCACCTTCTAAATGCTCGTGCTCGGGCTTCTCACCCTTTATGAAGTTCAAGCTGAGGAACTTTGCAAGAACTGCTGAATAGAGTAATGAAATAACGATTAGGAGCACAATGGGCCAAAGCATGTCATGATGAAGCCAGAGATGTTCATACAGCACATCCATCGAGGATTTCACCCAGTAAGCAGTGAGCAGTGGTATCCCCACGAGGAATGACGAGGCGATGATGGTAACGGCAAAAGCGGTTTTCATTCGCTTCCCAAACTCGAGATCGCCACATAGGAACCGGCTGTGTGTGCCATGAATCAAGTGACCGGCTACAAGGAACAAACTCGCTTTTGCAAATGCATGGATCGCCATATACCAGAATGCAACGAGCAACGCCAAATTCATACCCGCTACTTCTATGTCAATCCAGTAAGAAGTAGCTCCTGCTGCAAACATCAAACCAATACTCGACATTGTGGACGCTGCAAGCAGAACCTTCCGCTCCCGCATCCCTGTTCCACAAAGCGCACCATAGAAGCCTGATAAGAGCCCAATTGCGAGAACGAAGATAAACACATACTCGAGCCCGGGCACATCATGCAAGTGCCAGGGTTCAATATACCAGGTAAGCTTGAGGAAAACAAAAGCACCTGCTGCTACCATTGTCGCACTGTGCAAGAGTGCACTAACGGTTGTGGGGCCAGTCATTGCAGTCATGAGCCACTCGCTAAAAGGAAATTGCGCCGATTTCGTGAATAGCCCCATAAGCAAACAAACCATAAGTATTATTGTCCCCGCAGCGCCAAGAGTTATAAAAAGCGTGTGCCAATCTATCTCTGATATGTTGAGGGTGCCTGCGAATACCCATATCGCTGCGATTGCTAGGAACATCGGCACATCACCAAATCTTATCGTTGAAATCGCTCTCCAACCGCCAAAGCTCGGCGGCCAGCTAAATTCAAGCGGGCCCACCTTCCTTCCGGCTTTACCTACATACGCTATGTCATCGTCATCTCTGAACCAGTGTCCGATTAACCCCCATGATGCCGCACCCAGACCTTCCCAGCCAACAAAGAGCAGGAATAGGTTGTCGCTATACACAACGAGTAGCATTGATGCCGTGAAAAGGTTGAAGCAGAACCAGTACCAGCTTGGTCTGTAATCGCCTTTCATATAGTCCAGGCCGTAAATAGCGATGAAGAACGCTATAACTGCGGTTACAACGCCCATATAGCTGCTTAAATAATCGATCATAAAAACAAAGTTTATTCCGAGATCGGGTATCCAGGGGTAAGGATACTGCCCCTCTAAGTTAATAAGAATGTAAATACTCATCACGACCGAGATGAAGATGCCGAATACCGAGAGATAAGGCAGCTTATCTGTCCATCCCTTACTCTTGTATGCTAAAGCAATAGGGATACTACTAACAACAGGAGCTAAGAAAAGCAGCAGGAAAACTATTTGCTCATTGCTCATGGCAAAACACCCCCTACGGCTGCTACCTGCAACTGCATTAATGTCTGAATGAGAGAGTTAAGCCCAGGAATCAATGCTGTTGACAGTGGTGGGAAAACGAGCAACACCGAGACGATACCAATTATAAATAGTGGCACATAATAGTATCTGCTTATCTCCAACCTCTTCGTGTCCTTTGGCTTACCATAGAACACCTTTCGTACGGTATAGAAACCATACCAAACCGAGAGAATGAACATGAATATTACAGCCAGGAGAATTGGTATGCTTCCGGTCCAGCCGAGGAAAGATGGTGATTCCGGTATGAGGAACGTTTCTACAACACCACGCAATATGAAAAATTCACCGATCATTCCTATTGTCAACATACCGCCAAGGTTCAAAAATCCAATTACTGCTGCATTTGAGATCGCTGGTACGGAATCGTGCAATCCACCCATCTTATTAAGATCTCTCAGACCATGATGGACGGCGATAATCCCGCCCGCACTCGAGAACAAAATTGACTTACCGAATGCATGCGACATGTACTGGATAACCAATCCGACGAGCCCAAAAGGTCCAAGACAGAGTGCTACCAACATATAACCCATCTGAGATACTGTGGAATACGCTAACAGTCGCTTAAAGTCTGTCTGCTTGAAGACCGAGAAGCCCGCATAAATGCTCGAAAAAATCGCGTAGATAAGTATTGGCATTCGGTAGGCAGCAATAAAGGAGTAATCTATAAGTGCAATCCTCAGCAAAACATACCCTGCCAGACCCACAGTTAAGGGGCTTAGCAATGCACTCAACGGCGTAGGTGCTTCTGCGTGTGCCCACGGAAGCCATACATGAGGCCCTAAGACCGGTAGTTCTATTAGCATACCGATAAAGATAAGCGTCCATGCGATCATGCCGACCGTGGCAAAAGGTGGCACTAATGCATTGAGGGCAAGCGTACCATTAGTAACACCTATTATTATTATCCCTGCCAATGCAAGCACACCGGCAATTAAACTCCAAATTAGGTATAATTGGCCCACCCACTGCCGGTTACCATAGCCATAGAAGTAAATAAGGAAGAACGCCGTAATAAGCGCAATCTCCAAGAACACATACAGCAGGATGAGATTGCCACTGTACACTAACCACAACATCGAAACCGCATAAAATTGGTATAAGAATATGTATTTCTTGAACTCGCTTTCCACATTCAGTTCCATCTCCCCAAATCGGTGTACCATATATGGAAGAGCGAAAAGGGCGACCATTGCAGAAACGATACAAATTGTGAGTCCGAACGCATGTCCTATATAGTCAAAGTTAAGATAAATCTCGCCTATTGGCGCGGAAAGGGTCACTATGGATATCTCAGGCGTACACCCCTTGAGAATACAGTAGAGGATAGCAAAAAAAGGTACTAAAAATGAGATTGCAGAAAGATATGTCGCTTTCTTTGATGATAAAAGCGGCGCTATACATACTACTATTAATGGTAATAGCAAGACGTAAAGCATAATCATACTCTATCCCCCCCTATCTTAATCGTCTTTGTGTGAATATCCCTCTTCTGTTTGTCAAGTATAGCAATAGCAGCGATTAAAATTAACAGTTCGCCGCTGCTCGTGAAGATCGTGACGATTGCAATACCAAAGGCTGCATTTGCAAGAAGCGCAACAGAGAAGAGCGGGATCAATGCCATGAACACTGCCCCAAACATCAGCTCCAGAGATATAAGTAGCCTGATTACATCTTTACTTGAAATCGCTGTGAGATAGCCTATAAGTAGGATTACAAAAGAGGTAATGTAGATTATCGATGCTGTCGTCATATCAATCGCTAACATTTAGTTCTCCGTCCCCCCTGCAACCATTTTTAATACCGATAAGAGTAGAAGCACAACAAGCGCCACCAGCGATAAAACCAGTATTAGATATTCTGATTGTGACATAAAATTTATGAGTTCGAATTTGATCACGCTGGAAGACATTTCCGGATTGAGCATTTTGTAACTGTAAATTGCGAAGCCGACGACCGCGGCGGTTATGACCACCAGAACTGCCCAAGGCTTTGAAAACTGACTTTCGGGATCTGACCTATATGTCGCCGCCACAGCCACTGTTACTATACCTATCGCACCTACAAAGATGAACACGATTAAAACGAAGACTGGCTGGAGACTGAAGATAGCGTAAATGCTCGCTACAAAGATCAGTGTCGCAGACATGTATAGCGAAGAGTAGAAGTTGTCTTTGCTGAGTAGAACTCCTAATGATGACAACACGGCTATACCCGCGAGGGCTATCAGTACCCATACTTCCATACTCATGGATTCATCTTTTTGTATAGCTACTTAAAAAGCTTTCGGTTTTTTCCGATGACAACCTTTAAAAAAAGTAGATAATGGAAGTTTTATGTACTATCGTAAAAAATACTAAGGGTTTATATACTGTTTATGTATTATAGTATAAATGAGGACGATGCATATCATAATCCTGAATTGCGCAGACGACACGGAGAAGAAGCGTGTGCGGTATGTCATAGATAAGAGGGAGGGGGATAAAGAAGGGCTAAGGGCTAAGGGCAAAGGGCTAAGGGGAGAGGTGGGTGAAGTAGCAGAGGTGAAAGCGATAGTTGTGAAGGCTGATTTGGCTGAAGGCGAACTCGGCGATTTTATCGATGAGTTGCATTCCAAGATAAGTGCTGGGCGGGTAGAGATATACAAAGCGGAGATAGAGAAGATCAAGCCCGAAAAGAAGATTGAACGTTTGAATGTGACTTTTAAGGCGGATATAAAGTCTGTGGAGAAGCTTATCCGCTTCATCTTTAGCAAGAAGAATGCCACTCTCCGGGAGCACCGGTATCTCAGTGACAACTTCTCTGAGATGGTATACCAAGTATACATGAGAAGGGGGAAGGGCGGGGTTGAGGTGAGGATAGTTTTAAGAGAAGAAGGTGGGGAAACAGTAGCGGATATTCGGTTAGAAGGCATAGAAGGAGCATCGAAATCGCTGAAAGCTGATTTGTTGGATGATTTTTCGTTCTTTGATGTTAGCATAGAAGAGGAATAATGGTAGACCTGATTATCGCTAAAATGACGAATGTAAAAAAATCGGAAGTTTTAAATACCGCGAAATATAGATAAATATGACAATACAAGGGGGTGGGACGAAGAGGGGAGGGAATTGAGGTTTGGGAAAGATTGAACAAGCTGTCGAAGATAATAGCGGGTCTTGAGATGGACATAGAGAACTTGAAACTTGCAGTTCCATTTTTGGATAATGGCGAGCAAACGCTCTGTGCATTCGTTTAAGGACGAGGGGATAACGTTTTTGCACAGATTTTTGAGAGCGCCTGAAAAAGATGGGAGAAACTGCGAAGAAAGCGAGAAGGTGTAACAAAAGAAACGGAAAGGGGTGCTTTGGCTTCTAAGATTATAGAATTTGAAGAGGATAAAAGAGATTTGTATGCAATGTGGAGAGAGAGGGATATTATTCGATAAACAAAGTTTTATGAGCGATACAGGCTGTCCCACAATCACCCAACAACCAATAGAAATTATACAATAGTACAAAAATCTAAAAAAACGCTTTCTTTCTAACTCAATGCACATTTATAGCCAGACTTTTCTCAAATTGCAAAAATA
>WSZT01000018.1 GCA_013139985.1 Candidatus Methanophagales archaeon
TAAGTCATTTTATATCTTTCTATTTTTAAAGTGATAATATAAATGAGAAAAGTGATTTCTTGGCACATTGCATAATCTGGTCTCTATGTTTCCAACGGATATTGAGGTGATAGGAGTAAAGAAGAAAAAATTTCCTTCACCTTGACTATCCCTGTGGCAAGACCACAGGGTATTACGCCAAGGTGATGCTGCTTCGCAGCACCGGAAATTTTTTATATACTTTACAAGGTCACCCTGTGGCAAGCCACAGGGAATTCTCAAGTTAAATTAGTGTGGCAGATATAAAAGATGTTCCACTGGACATTGATACCGCAATCCCCTGTGGTTTGATTATCAACGAACTTATTTCAAATTCATTTTATTTAACTACCTTTATTTCTCACTTTCAAAATGGTAGAGGATAGAGTATAAGATGAAAGAAGGAAGCACTCACGGAGACGCTAAAAGGATAATAGAGGTCTTTGATACGACATTGAGGGATGGAGAGCAAACACCTGGGATCTCTTTTACTAAAGAGCAGAAGGGCACAATTGCAAGGCGGTTGGACACGCTGGGTGTGGACATAATAGAAGCGGGAACGCCGATTACGTCTAAGGAGGAGAAGGAGGTAGTTCAGTATATCTGTGACGAGGGACTTTCGGCAAAGATATGTGGGTTGGCAAGGGTTTTAACGCAGGATATTGATGCCTGCATTGATTGTGGGGTTGATATGATCCATATATTCGCGCCCACCTCCGTGATTCAGCGTGAGCACACGACAAAGAAGAGCGAAGCGGAAGTACAAGAGCAGACATACGAGATGACGAAGTATGTCAAAGCACATGGATTTATCTGTATGTTCTCTGCAATGGATGCTACACGGACGAGTTTAGATTATCTAACTGAGATATACAAAACAGCAGAAGAAGCAGGCGCCGACATCCTAAATGTGCCTGATACTGTGGGCGTACTAGACCCCTTCGCCATCTTCGAGCTTGTAGAAGCGATAGATCGTGTGGTGAAGACTCCAATTAGCATACACTGCCACAATGACTTTGGTCTTGCGGTGGCGAACAGTTTAGCGGCAGTGAAGGCGGGTGCTTCGGAAGTTCAAGTTTCTGTGAATGGGATAGGCGAAAGAGCGGGAAATGCAGACCTCGCAGAGACCGTGATGGGTTTGAACGCGATATATGGACTAAAAACAAACATAAAGACCGAGTTTCTATTTGAGATGGCGAAGCTTATTGAACGTTTAACAGGCATAGAACTCCCGGTAAACAAGCCAATAGTGGGTGATAATGCATTTTCTCACGAATCCGGGATACATGCGCACGGTGTAATAGAGAAGAGCGATACCTTTGAGCCGGGTATAATGACGCCGGAGATGGTAGGGCATATGAGGCGGATTATTCTTGGGAAGCATACAGGCAAGCACTCGGTATTGAATAAATTATCAGAAATCGGGATGTCACCCACAAAAGAGCAAATTGATGAGATTCTCGAACGGGTAAAGGAACTTGGTGTAAGCGGTAAACAAGTCACCGATGATGACCTATTTACAATAGCAGAAGTTGTAACCGGCGAAGTATCAATGCATGAACGTATAGTAACGCTAAAGGAACTCTCGGTTATGACCGGGAATAATTTGATACCGACAGCATCGCTGAAAGCAGTAGTGCGGGGGAAGGAATGCAAAAGCGCGCAGATGGGTGTTGGTCCTGTGGATGCTGCGATAAAAGCTATTCAGGAGATAATAGGCGGTGAAATAGGTGGCGACATCGAACTTAAAGATTTTAGGATAGAGGCGATAACCGGCGGTTCCAATGCACTTGCGGAGGTAATCGTGGGTGTGACGAAGGGTGGAAGAATGGTAACTGCGAGGGGTGTGCGAGAAGATATAGTAATGGCTTCTGTAGAGGCAATAGTCAACGCGGTGAATCGGTTGATGCAGAGCTGATGCGATTTATTTACCGCCGAGAGCGCAGAGAGCGCAGAGATGACGGAAACGGAGAGACATAACAAGATAACGGAACGCATTATTGGCGCGGCTATCGAGGTACATCGCGCCCTGGGCCCGGGTCTTCTAGAATCGGCTTATGAAGCTTGTCTAGCTTTTGAGCTGGTACAACGAGGTCTTAAGGTGTAACAGCAAAAGCCCCTGCCCGTGGTCTATAGGGCGGTGAAGCTGGATTGTGGCTACCGCCTGGACCTTCTTGTCGAAGAAACGGTCATTGTTGAGATTAAGGCTGTTGATAGCTTAGCGCCAATTTATCAGGCCCAGTTGCTCTCCTACCTGAGACTTTCTGGCTACAAAGTCGGCTTACTGATCAACTTTAATGTAAAGGTTCTGAAGAACGGCATACGCCGGGTGGTGAACAACTTTCCTGATGCCTCTGCGTTCTCTGCGGTAAACAAAATGTAACCATGTCAAGTCAGTAAACAAAAGCCAGTAATTGCCCACCTACGCCATTCTCAATCGCTTTTTCATGGGACATCACACCTTTTGAGGTTGTAATCACAAGCATACCGAAATTCCTTGCTGGGAGTAGTCTCTTCTCCCATTTCTCATATTCATTTGCACGGACGTAAAACCGTGGTTTTATCGCATTGCAATCATTTATCCTACCACCAAGCTTCACCTGAAAGATACCCGATTTCCCATCTTCTACGAATCCAAACTCCTTTATATACCCGCCTTCTTGCATTACACCTAGTACATTACCTATCAGCTTTGAAGCGGGTTTTATCACGCATTCCATCTTCCCGACTCTCTCTGTATTCTTTATGTGCGAAAGCGCATCTGCAAGCAGATCATTTAGCGACATTTTTTTTTCTCCCTTTTTTTAGCTTTACTTCTTTTGGTAACTCATTTAATTATTTAAGAAAAGGTTTTAGTTATACTTCCTAAATCCGATATCCCTCGCTATCTCTCGGAAGCACTGACGACAGAGATAAATCCCATATCTACGAATCAGGCCTCTACTCCTACCACATCGTCTGCATGCGTTCGCGCCTCGTCCAAATTTCTTCTTCCGCTCTTTTACCATTTTACTTCACCTTTCTCTTACTTCACCATATCCGATGTTTCATCACCTGTGCGCAGATAGTTCACTGCTATCATCACCCAAATGTCCTATCACGCCGTACTACTTAAAAAGATTTGTGACACTCTCTTATCCCTTAGTTATCATAAGTATAAAAACATGTACCTAAAATTCATTCGCCCAAAATCTTCTCCAAATCGGCATAAAACTGCATCACTAGCTTGGTCACCTCATTATCTTCACTCAACGTAAACGTCCTTATTTGCTTACCTAATTTGGCTTCTTTCACGATATTCAAATCTAAAAGCGGCTCGATTACACGTGCAACGCTGGAATGAGAAAGCCCGGTTGCCTCCGCGATTCCCGAGAGATACGTTGTCATGCCCCGATTTGTTATTAGGTGCTCCAAAACAATAAGCTGCGCATTGCTTCCGAATATCTTTCCAAGTCCGTCCATATTTACTCCTTTAGCATATATATCTATATTTAAATTATTTGTTTTTATTAATGTTTAGCGATGAATGGCCATATTAGCGAATATTTTTTATTGGTAACTATACGACATAGATAGAGAAAAAAGGCACTAAAACCGATGGAAACAGAAGAAATCAGTATGAAAAGGGAACTCCAAAGAAAGGTGGTGCACGTCACCTCTCTACTGATAGTTGCAGGCTATTACATTCTGCCCAAAGCGGCAGTATTGCTGATAATGACTTTGTTTTTGATACTATTCCTGGAGATCGAATTTGTCAGGATAGATCTCAAGCTAAAGTTGCCTTTATTTCATAAACTATACCGAAAGAAGGAAGAAGATAGATTAAGCGGTAACGTCTTCTTCCTCATAGGTGCAATAATAGCCATTAGCGTATTTTCTAAGGAGATTGCCATAGCCGCTATACTGATGACCACATTTGGAGACGCAGCAGCAGCATTATTCGGCAAGAGGTTCGGCAGGACCTGGATACCAAAATTGAAGAACCGGGCTGTTGAAGGTTGCATGGCGGAGTTTGTCGTGGATCTGCTCATAGGGTTCGTCTTCCTGGGCTCATGGCCGGTGATACTTGTGATGGCGGGGA
>WSZT01000152.1 GCA_013139985.1 Candidatus Methanophagales archaeon
TGCAATTTCCTTATTTAATATGACTCTCTCTGTATCAAAATGATTCAAAAGATATAGCGCTTCTCTTAATCTGATTCCTGAGAAGGCTAATAATTTGAAAAGTGTTCTATATCTTGTATCACTTACCTTTTCAAAAGCTAAAATAATCTTCATCCCCGGCGGAGCATATTATATTATATCAAAACTCATCCAACCTTTTGTTCCGCTTTCTGCCTTTGTGCTCAGAACACAGACCCGGATCTATTATGTGTATCACGGTGAAGCCATGCAGTTTGAGTGCATCTGCAATAAATCGGCGATGACAACTGGAGAATAAACGTTCCGCACACATGATCGCTACTCGTTTCGATCTTGCAAGTGTTTCAACGTAGTCTAACCCCATTCCAAATTCGCCGGTCTTCATATACTTCGTATATCCCCCTTTCCGGTAGCCGCCTAGTTCCGTAACGTGATGATATTCTATACCGCACTGATTCAAGCTCGCTTTTAGGTTCTCCTGCTTGAAATGCTTGTGCCTTGACGTAGGGTAGCGTCTCACATCTACTACTGCCTCTATTCGATATGCCGCGAGCAAGTTTAGGAATTCCTCTATGCTCCTGTTACTCGTTCCAATAGTCCATATTCCCAATTCAGACATTTTCGAGTAAATGCAAAAATTCCTGATATTCTTCATGGCCTAGTCGAAATCCATTTCTAATCATCAAATCCACTTTATTTTTTGCTTCCTCTTTTTTCAACTCTCTCTTTCTTACCATCAGGAAAATCAGAAATAATGTGCCATGAACTTCTATTCTTAAAACATTTCCTACTTCTCTGGCTATGCTTTCATCCAAAACAGCAACGCCGCCTTTATTTTTCGCTAAGGTAAGTACTTCCAGTTCGCCTTCATGCAGCTCTTTCTCCAGACTTTTTAACATCTCCTTGAAACCATTCTCTGCTACTTGTACAATCGTAATGACCCCTTTATTTACCAAATCCGCGGAAATCAATGCATCAGCATATCCCTGGTTTTTTCCTTCTGTTACAACTTGCTTATATACTTCTGTAGGTATGATTTTTTCGCCCTCTAACTGCTTAAAAATCCAATTTAGCCCTACTTTGTTTAGGTATATCAAAGGAGAAGAATCGAAGATCCATATCATCTATTTCATTGCCGCCTCGAAGTCACCCCTTATATCGTCAATGCTTATGTGCAGAGAGATACCTTTTTCCCTTATCAAATCCATCATCTCTCTGACAGATATACCAGCTATTTCCGCAGCTTTCGCCAGAGATACTTTTTTATCGCTGAACAACCCCAGTGCACGTTTTTTTAATTCCTCATTTATTCCAGTGTCCAAAATTCTTCGTATCAAAGCGGATCTCTCAGCTTTATCTATTCCGATTAGCCTTTCGAGCTTCCTCTCTATCTCGGTCGTAGGTCTAATAGATATAACTTTTTGCATGTTTACTTATTCAGTTTACGTATACATAAAGATGTTGCCATTATTTGTGATTATAACGCCCCATAGTTTTAGGCTGTTATGGAATTAAGTATGCTTCTTCTTCCGCTTCACACGATCAAAAACGCCCCGCTGTTCCATTATCTCCCTTGTCTCGCCTGTTATAACTAGCTCGGCATCCTTTAGATCTATCGTGTTTTTACAACCCGTTAAGAACATTGCGACCTTTAATTCCTCGCTAAATTCCGTTATTTTCGCTATTACCTTGTCTACGCTACGTTTTATGCTGTCGCTTTCCATTGCGGGTTTCAGAAACGGCAAAGCAGCACTACACATATTGGAACCTAAAGCAATGCCCTTTGCAATATCAAGCCCATTTCTTATTCCTCCAGTGGCGATTATCGGGATAGTAAAAGGAAGTGCACGACACTCTACAATGCTTTCCACCGTGGAGATACCCCAATTCCAACCGAAGAGATTGCCTAAATGTGCTCCTAACTCATCCCCTTCTGCATTCGCACGGTATATCTCAGCAGCCGCTAAACTCGTTCCGCCTAAGCCGCCCACATCTATCGCAGATACGCCTGACCCGTGTAACATCTTCGCCATTGTATAACTAATCCCGGCACCCGTCTCCTTTACAATCACGGGCTTCTTTATCGCCTCGCATACCTCGGTTATCGCAGCTAAACACCCGCTTGCATCTACGTTACCCTCGGGCTGAATAGCTTCCTGTAAAAAGTTGAGGTGTATTGCAATAGCATCTGCACCTATCATCTCTATAACTCGCTCAACACCCTCTACCCCATATTCCTTCAATTGTGGGGCGCCTAAGTTCGCATAGATGAACAAATCGGGTGCAACGTCACGAACCACACGAAAAGAATCCTCCAGTTCGGTACCTTCCAACGCCGCTCGCTGAGAGCCCACACCCATACCAATGCCAAGTGTTTCCGCAGCTTCTGCGAGGACTATATTTACCTTTCTCGTATCTGGATGCCCGCCGGTCATCGAAGCAATCATTATCGGATATTGAAACGAAAAACCTAAAAACTCAGTCTTTAAATCTATCGCCTCTTTATCTAGCTCGGGTAATGCAACATGAACAAGCTTAACGTCTGCAAAGCAATTCGCTTCTGCTTCCACTTCCTTTTCCGTACATATCTGGAGTTGTTCTATCTTCCTTCTCGATGTTTGGTTCATTTCTACCCTTCCAATAACAATGCCAATAAGTATTATTTGTATGCACTAATAGGTAATATATTATCTAATGAATCTAACCGAATTATCCGAGGGCACAGCAAAAGTTTTTATAGAAACTTTCGGCTGCACCGCAAATACCGGTGACACAATGGAAATGCGAGCGATACTAAGAAATGCCGGTCATGAGATAGTAGAAGAAAGTGAAGCGGATATTGTTATAGTGAATACATGCACAGTAACGAAAAGAACAGAGTTAAATGTGATAAAGCGACTGAATGAGTTAAAAGAGCGTGGTAAAGCGGTAGTTGTGGCTGGTTGCATGGCGGCGGCACAGCCAGAACTGGTAAAAAGCATTTTAGGTGATGATGTAGCAATGGTGACGCCCCGAGATATACAAGCTAGTGAAAAGCAACGGCTTGAGTTCGATGGTGTTATTGCGGTGATTACAATAGCACAGGGTTGCATAGGTAAATGCACTTATTGTATTGTGAAACAAGCGAGGGGCGAGCTGAAAAGCTACAAGCCGGAAAAGATATGCGAGGCGGTTAAGAGTGCAGTGGAAAGCGGTGCGAACGAGATAAGGATAACATCGCAGGATTCTAGTGCATACGGTTGGGGCAGCACCGATATAAAACTACCGGCGTTGTTAGAACAGATAACATCAGTGGAAGGCGATTTTAGGATAAGAGTGGGTATGATGAATCCATTCACGCTGATGCCTATCCTGGACGAACTCCTTGAGGCGTTCAATACCGAAAAAATCTTCAAATTCTTTCACGTGCCTGTGCAATCGGGCTCTGATCAGGTACTGAGAGAGATGAGAAGGAATTACAAAGTCAATGATTTCGTTGAGATTGTAACAAACATAAGGGCGCGATTCAGACAGAGCACAATATCCACAGATTTCATCATTGGTTTTCCAACCGAGACGGAAGAGGATTTCTTCGCATCACTAAATTTAATGGAGGAAATAAAGCCTGAAAAAGTGAACATAACGCGGTTCTCACCAAGGCCCGGGACAGAAGCATCAAAGTTAACGGACTTGTTGGAACGGGAGAAGAAGCGAAGGTCAAGAATATTCTCTACCGTTTATCACAATATTGTGTTCGCGAAGAACAAGGAATTAGAAGGGGCAGAACTACCTGTTTTAGTAACGGAGAGGGGGAAAAAGGGAGGTGTAATAGCTCGTGACTCGGCGTATAGGGCGATAGTACTAAAAGATGATTTGCCGCTCGGAGCCCGTTATAACGTAAGGGTAAAGGAGGCGAAGAGCACTTATTTAGTGGCGGATATTTTACAACATTCGTTCAGAACTTCACCATCTGTGCATGCGGCACACCATCCACGAAGATCACATTAGCATCTTCGATAAAATTATTGTCTACTGCGCATTTAATTGCCCTTTTACCTACCAGATTCGCTATTGTTGCGTGCTTCAAAGAAGCTATCACATCTCTTTCAGTCGCTTCGTCACCTTTATAAAAACCTTCCGTGATTTTTAGTTTCAGATCGCCATCAACAAAACTTTTACCTATTAATTCCGTATCGCAGACTGCCACCATTAGCCCGGAGTCAAGATTATGTTCCTTAATATACATCTCTCTTTGCTTGGTCACGCATAACAAAATAAAAGATAAATATGTTATTATAAAAATATTAATCTAATAGTATAGATAATAGCCAAATAGTGAGCAGCTAAATGTACTCTCATATCTTGTATACGGTATTTGGTTATAGCAAATTAAGAAAGGGCTCGTAGCTTAGCCTGGTTGGAGCGCTCGGCTGATAACCGAGAGGTCTGGAGTTCAAATCTCCGCGGGCCCATGAATAAAACTTTCTTAAGAAGAAAGTTATATCAAAGAATGGATTAAAAATAAAAGCGGGGAAGAAAAATGGGGATTGAGACAAGAGTAATTTTAATCTCGCCTGATTCTGAGATAACACCGGAACAATTGAAGAGTAGGCTTTTGGCTTTGATTAGCGAAGATAAAAGCATGGCCGGCTCAGACGTCAGGGTAAAAGAGACA
The DNA here is from genome assembly GCA_013139985.1 of Candidatus Methanophagales archaeon. GTDB lineage: Archaea > Halobacteriota > Syntropharchaeia > Alkanophagales > Methanospirareceae > Methanophaga. The sequence continues at coordinate 4,673 of WSZT01000152.1, forward strand.
TGTTTTGGCGCTTTAATAGAAGGGGAAGGGCAGGCACTAAGAGAGATTGCGGAAGAGGTAAGGAAAATAGATAAAAACGGCATCTTTTCTAAACCTCGGGGTTTTCCAATCGGCGATCAAAGGATATGTAGAGCGACGAGAAAAGGTGGACCCAGACCGGGCTTTCACCAGTTAGAACTTGAATCCCAACTGCTACCTAAGGTAAGAAAGGCATTGGATAAGATATAAAAAAAGAAAGCAAGCAAATAGAATCAATAAAAATGGGGATAAGATAACATGATGAATTTGGGCGAAGCATTGATTGGGGATGGAGAAGAAATTGCGCATATTGATTTGATGATCGGAGACAAATCCGGACCGGTAGGTATGGCATTCGCAAACGCCTTGAGTCAAATGTCTGCTGGGCACACACCGCTATTTGCAGTGATAAGGCCGAATTTACCGGTTAAGCCATCTACGGTAGTCGTGCCGAAGGTTACGGTGCGAAACATGAAAGAGGCGGAGAAGATATTTGGCCCTGCGCAGAGTGCAATAGCAAAAGCGGTTGCGGATTCGGTGGAGGAGGGCGTGATACCGGAGGATAAGACAGAGGAACTCGTGGTGATTGTAAGTGTGTTCATGCATCCTCATGCGGATGATTATAATAAGATATATCGTTACAATTATGGCGCTACAAAGTTGGCGTTAAAACGGGCTATGGATGGGTTCCCGGATATAAAGAAAGTGCTATATGAGAAGGACCGGTCGCGGCATCCTTCTTTGGGTATGAAAATGACAAAGTTATGGGACCCACCTTACCTTCAGGTCGCTCTGGACATCCCGAACTGGGGGCATATGGAGCGTGTGGTGAAGGATCTGCCGAGTAATGACCATCTTATCATAGAGGCGGGTACGCCATTGATAAAGCGATACGGAGTGGACATAGTGGCGAAGATAAAAGAGATAAAGCCCGATACATTTGTGATTGCAGATTTGAAAACGCTCGATACCGGTAACTTAGAGGTACGGATGGTTTCGGATGCGGGTGCAGATGCCGTGGTGATCTCGGGGTTAGCGCCACTTCGGACGATGGAGAAGGCGATAGAGGAGGCAAGGAAGACCGGTATTTACTCGTCCTTAGATATGTTAAATGTTAAAAAACCGCTAGCGGTGCTTAAAGAATTAAGTGTAGGTGGGATGATGCCGGACGTGGTCGAGTTGCATCGTGCAATAGATGTAGAACAGGAAGAGCGGCATGCCTGGGGTGATATGGCGGAGATAAAGCGAATAGGAGGTAAGATGCTGGTGGCGGTTGCAGGTGGCATAAAGGAAGATACTGCACCGGAAGCGATAAATGGTGGTGCGGACATAATAATTGTAGGGAGAGGGATAACAAATTCGAAGGACGTAGAGGGCGTGAGCAGAAGGTTCCTGCGGTTGTTGAAGGAGGAGATAGACCAATACCGTGTAATGACGGACTTCTAAATTAAATGTAGTGCCCATAGACCTGCTGCAGAGCAGACATGCATGCAGCAGGAGTGGGTCTATTGTTTGCAATTTGCATTTTGCAATTAATAGCTCGAAATCCACAAGATTTTGAGCTAAAATCAAATTAAGAGGGCATAAAACAATATAACAAATCGCTTATCTAACGTTAGCGACGAAAAACGCGAAATAAATATATTTATAGACTACAAAAATCAGGTCAAT
>WSZT01000200.1 GCA_013139985.1 Candidatus Methanophagales archaeon
CCGCGATGTTCCCGTCAAGGTCAGAAACCACGAGTTCTGGTATTATCGCATTACGTAAAAGAGCCGAAGTGGCACCATCTGCTGCTATTACTACATGATCACGAGATAAATCATCGAACTCCTTCTCGCGTATATCTCGCTCCAAACATGGTGCATTACCACAAACTAATGCTATTTTACCTTTTATTCGCATCTCTACTTCTCGTTTTACCGTCTCTACCACTTCTCGTTTACGAGCTATCAGCTCCGACGCCACTCCCGCCGCTTCATCGTCCTTTTCCTGTTCAAATCCAAAATCTACCAAAATCTCCTTGTATATCGGATCCCAATCACTATACTTCATATCACAGATAAATTTCTTTTATTTGAAAAGAAAGTTTTATCAATAAAAAAATTCGAATAAGTTTTAGAGTATATATATATCCTATAACAAAAATAAAAGTGAAATAAATGAGCGCAGAAGAAGGTACAGAGCACAAAGCGAAGGGAAAAAGTAGGGTGTTGCAAGTAATCTTTGGGTGCGGCAGAATTGGCTATGCGGTGGCGAAGGAGTTGAAAAAGCGAGGGCTGGATGTTGTCATTGTGGATATAGATGAGAAGAAGGTGGAACTATTGAAGGAGGAGGATTTCATCGCTTCCATCGGTGACGTTTGCGATCCTGATGAGGTAAATAAAGTAAAACGTGATGGTGTGCCCGAAGCGATTTATATCCTTAGCAGCGATAGCGAAGTGAACATGAAAGCGGTGAAAAATACAAAAGAGCTGCTGCCTCATACATACACCGTAGTGCGAGCGATTGACCCTGCAGATAAAGAAGAGTTAAAAGAGTTAGATGTGGATGTAGTTTTATCCATTCCCGATACAGCAGCAAGAACAGCAATTGAGTATCTGGAGAAGGTGAAGTCCGGGCGGAAAGCGAAGGAATTGACCGCTATAATAGAAACGATAAATGAGCTCGGGGAGGGCAAAGGGAAGTTAGGGATTGTAGTTCATGACAGTCCTGATTCAGATGCAATAGCTTCCGCTCTCGCACTAAAGCAAATAGCAAAGCAAGTGGATGTCTCCGCGGATATATTGTATCATGGCGAGACCGGGCATCATGTGAATCGAGCTTTTGTAAACATCTTAGGGATAGAGATGCGGCAAATAGAAGGCGAGGCGGAATTAAAAGAATATACTAAGTTGGCGCTCATAGATACGTCCGTTCCGGGTGCGAACAATCCTTTGCCACCGCCTCCTGAAGGTAATGTGGACATCATCATAGACCATCATATGGTAAATACTAATGGGGCGGTATATGCTGATTTTTTTGACGTCCAGAAGGACAAAGGTGCAACTTCAACGATAATGACGAATTATCTGCAGGAGTTGAATGTCCCGGTGGATAAAGTGTTAGCAACTGCGCTTTTGCATGGGATAAGAGTAGATACAGATGACTTTAAACGAGAGGCGCATCCATGTGATTTCTTCGCCTCGGCGTATCTCTACGAGAAGGCGGATAAGGACCTTTTAGAGCGGATAGAAGCGCCGCCTATGTCCACAGAAATGCTGAACGTAGTGGGCGATGCGATAATAAATAAACGGATTAAAGGTAGTTATTTAATCACAAATGTGGGCGCTGTGGCGAATCGAGATGCCATTCCACAGGCTGCTGATTACCTGCTTAATCTGGAAGGAATCGCAACGGTTATCGTTATAGGACTATGCGAGGAGTCCGCATGCGTTTCTGGTAGGAGTAAGGATATAAGGGTGAATTTAGGAGATGCATTTGAACGAGCCTTTGATGATATAGGTTCTGCTGGTGGACACGCGACAATGGCGGCTGCGCAGATTCCACTTGGTATCTTCAGTGGAATAAAGGATAGAGCTACAATTGCACAACTCGTAGTGGATGCTGTATCAAAACGGTTCCTATCGGTTATGAAAGAGGAACAGCGCGAATAAAAACGTTATTTTTGTTTTCTTTTAGCACAGGCTAAATTTTCTTTTTAAAAAGAGAAAGTGTCAAGAAGATAATATCAAATCTAAAAGCGAGTTCTTATCTACTTCTGCCCGTGTCCTCCATCCGATATATAACACCTTATCATTTTCGCCCAGATAGCCTTGCTTGATATATCTGTCCAGAGCGAAGTAAAGTCTACGTTTGGGGAACTTTTCGCTTAAAAATTCTTCAACCGCTTTCCTCGTGGCTTTACCCTGTTTCGAGACGATATATGCTAATGTGGCAGCCAGCATTGCGACATTATCTATTCTTTCACCCGAAGCCTTTTCGATCAACGGACTTTTTAGCACGACCATAAATCTGTCCGTTGTTTCTTCATTGCCTTTACCCTCTTCACTTGTTCGTTTCACTTCCATTCCCAATCGGTCGAGCATAGAATTTAAAACCGCTATTACCTCTATGTAATCCTCACCCAACGCCTTTTTGAGCTCCCAGCCTTTGACACCCGGGATTCTATGGCTTCTAAAGAGTAATAACTGGGCTGCCTTCTTCACTTTCCGTTCTGTTCTTGATTCCTCTTCTGTCGCCATTGTAACCAGTCCTCATAGCTCAACGAAATTGCGATAGACTGCACCTCGCCTGTGTTCGCTTTTGCCGTCCGCGGAGCGATAAAAACTTCCTCTTCTAATGGGTTTATCTCGAATTCCGCCTTTCCTTCGCTCACCAGGTAACTCGTTAGGTAAGCCTTCTTAACACTGCGCTCAAAATCGACATCATAAATAAAATCGTGGTATTCGATTCTGCCTCGTTCTTCAAGGTCCTTTAACACTTCTTTCATTGAGTCGTCAAACTCAGTCCTGGACAAGATTTGCAAATCAATCAAATCCTCGTGGTTGAACGTAACGGTTTCAGATGTTGAAGGAAGCGGGAATTCATCGCCACGTTCTGCGAACGGTAAAAGGGCATTCCAATAATCCAGCCCCTCTTTCAACCTCTTTGGCGTAAGCCTATCCATAGCTATTATCGGCTGCCAGGACTTGAAGAATGCATTTGCTAACTGAACGGGCTCCAGCATTTTCATTTTGAGCTCCATTAGCACCGGGTCAACATAGAATGATGAGGAGCGGTCTCGTATCCATTTGCCTTGCAGTTCGATTATCTTTGTTAATTCAGATATTACTTCAGCATCTAAAAGTAGGTCGTCCCTGGACTTCCACTTGTTGAGATATTGTTTCAGCGTTTCGAGAAACTTCTTAACGTCCAGATCAAATGGGTCTGTCCCCTCTTTTTGTACTGTTTTGCAGAAGTTTATCAGTCGAAATAGCTCGTCAAGTTTCATTTGATTTTTAGTTATATATGTTATAAAAAACAAACTTAAATTAATTTAGAACTATGACCGAAATAGAGCGTACGATTTTTCAACTCATCCGTTTTAGCAACCTAAGACTTACTAGAACCGGAAATAAATATTCTTATGCATATCTAAATAAATAAATACGATGTGGTTAATAGCGCTTCCAGTAATAGCACTTCTCATTTTGTTATCGTCATTTTTCGCTGCTGCAGAAATGGCTTTCGTATCTGTAGATAGAATTAAAGTGAGGGAAGAATCAGTAAAGGGCAAGAAAAATGCTATTTTGCTCGAAAAACTTTTAGAAAGTCCTGATGAAGTAGTAAGTGCAGTAGTAGTTTGCAATAATTTGGTGAACATAACTGCCTCTATTCTTGCTGGAACGATAGCTACCTATTTATTAGGAAATATTGGCCTGGGCATAGCAACAGCAGTAATGACCTCACTTATCGTCATTTTTGGAGAGGTCATCCCCAAAGCCTATGGTATAAATAACGCACAATTTGCTTTTAAAGTGTCAAGACATCTCCATCTTATAAGAACGATTTTTTACCCAATTGTGAAGGCATTCACCGTGATTTCCGATGCGTTCTTAAAAATAATGGGAAAGGAAAAAAGGGGGAAGTTAATTGTTACTGAAGAGGAAATTAAAACCTTGATGGACTTAGGCGTTCAAAATGGAACAATAAAAAAGGATGAACAAGAGCTTGTAGAAGAAATTTTTGACTTTGATGAAACAGAAGCGAAAGAAGTATATGTTCCTGTGAAGCAAATGGTTGGTTTATGGGAGAACGAGACGGTAGAAGAACTTATTAATAAATCAATTAAAACAGGCCATTCGAGATTTCCCATTTATATGGGAAATAAAGAAGAAATCGCGGGTATGGTTCATGTAAAGGATGCTCTTCTCAAGGATAAGAATATGCCGGTAAAAGAGATAATGAGAGAAATAATAAAGATTTCGCCAAAAATGAAAGTAGATGATGTTTTGAGAAAAATGCAAAGGATGAAGCTGCATATGGCAGTAATTCAATCAAAAGAGGGAAAAATAATCGGGTTAGTAACTATGGAGGACCTGATAGAAGAGATATTTGGTGAAATTCGAGATGAACATGACATGAAATAAGTTGTTGCTCAAACCTTACATCATGTAATAAATTTATCCAACACCCTGCTGAAGGCATCCGGTTTCAGCGACATCACCTTTCATTGTGAAATACACAATTGACCTGTTAAAAGAAGCATTAAGGGAATTGGGTGGTTTTCGCTTT
>WSZT01000167.1 GCA_013139985.1 Candidatus Methanophagales archaeon
TACGGGTTATCCAGTTAAAGCTCTTACCGTAAAGGTCTATACGAGTCCTCATATCACTTGGCACTTCCTCAAGTTTTACTTGTAGGATCCCAGAACTGTTTACGTGGAATTTGTAGTTGTCCCCATCCCTCGCGGGGTATATGTCGCCTATAACTGTTTGGTTAAACGGTATCTCTGTTGCATCACCTAGTGCATCGTTTGGCTCATGGGAATCCTGTCCATATATGCTACTCGTGATAGCAATCATAGCAATCAAAACAATCAACACATGTGCTATCTTTCTCATTTTTCCATATCACCTCCTAATTTATTTTAGGGAAAACAACCCTATTAATTACATACTGTATATAATCACATTCTAAAAACGACCAATTTATCTGTTAAATGCAGATAGTTAAAATTGTTGTTGCCATTTCACTATATAGTCCTTATTTTTGGATCGTCTCGATTTGCGAAATTGCGAAAGATATATATTCTCCACAAACATTGTTATTATGGGTGATTCGATTGATTGGTATAGCCTCATATGGGGTGTATGTGCCCAGATATAGGATAAAAGTAGAGGAAATAGCGAAGCAATGGAATGAAGATCCAGCGAGTATAAAGTCAGGGCTGCTTGTGCAAGAGAAATCCGTGCCCGACCTGGACGAAGATACTGCAACAATAGCAGTAGAAGCAGCTCGTGCCGCTATCCTTCGGGCAAACATTGACCCAAAGGCAATAGGTGCTATTTATGTGGGTTCCGAAAGCCATCCTTATGCCGTAAAACCTACCGCTACCATTGTAGCCGCGGCGATTGGAGCCGCGGATTCTACCACTGCCGCGGACTTAGAGTTCGCATGTAAAGCAGGGACCGCAGCCATACAGGCTTGCATGGGTTTCGTTTCACTAAACAAAGTAAAATATGGACTTGCTATCGGGGCAGACGTTTCACAATCAAGTCCGGGAGATGCATTAGAATACTCTGCAGGCGCAGGAGGTGCCGCTTTCATCATCGGGCAAAATCAGATAGTCGCAGAGATAGAGGAATACGCTTCCTTCACTTCGGATACACCCGACTTCTGGCGACGAGATCTGCAGAAATACCCGTCACACAGTGGACGCTTCACAGGCGAACCCGCTTATTTCCGGCATACTATCTCCGCTTCGGAAGCATTAATGGAAAAAACGGGGCTTCGGCCGACGGATTTCGACTTTGTCATTTTCCATCAGCCCAACGGCAAATTCCCGCTTAAGGCTGCAAAGACCCTTGGATTTACATCAGCACAACTCAAACCCGGCCTGATGGTCTCGCATTTTGGAAATACCTATTCTGGCGCGTCCCTTATAGGTCTCGCATCCGTGCTTGATAAGGCATCGGAGTCACAACGGATTTTGATGACCTCTTTTGGCTCAGGTGCGGGTTCTGACGCATTTGCACTTCGTGTTACAGACCTTATAGAGAGTGTAAGAGAAAAAGCACCAAGGGTTGAAGATTTCCTTAGCTCAAAGAAATATTTGGATTACGCCGCTTATGCAAAACATCAAGGTAAAATAAGGATGTAGAGGATACTGATAAAATGAGACAAGTTGCGATAATAGGTGCAGGCAGTACTAAATTTGGGGAACTATGGGAGAAATCATTTCGCGACATCTCTGTAGAAGCAGGTTTAAGGGCGATAGGAGATGCAGGGATAAGCGGCGATGAGATAGATGCAATATATGGCGGAAACATGTCGGCAGGTAGATTTATAGAGCAGGAGCATATTGGCGCGTTGATCGCTGATTACGCAGGGTTAACCGGGTTGCACATTCCCGCAACGCGAGTAGAAGCTGCTTGCGCTTCTGGTGCTCTTGCATTACACTTAGCTGTTCTTTCCGTCGCTTCCGGTTGGTATGACTTCGTAATAGCAGCGGGAGTGGAGAAAATGACCGATGTTGACTCAGACATAGCAGATGATTTGCTTGCTTCTTCTGTGGATAGGGAATGGGAAGCGATTTGCGGTGCCACTCTTCCGTCATTGTTCGCACAAATGGCGCGTGCACATATGGAGCGATATCATACTACGAGCGAGCAAATGGCAAAGGTAGCCGCGAAAAATCATGCCAACGCCGTTCACAACCCCTATGCACAATTTAGACGGGAGATCTCAGCGGAGGCCGTGCTTAATTCACCCCTTGTTGCGGATCCCCTCCACATGCTGGATTGTTCAAGCATCGCGGATGGTGCGGCTGCAGTCGTTTTATGTGCCGCGGAGAAGGCGAAGGAGTATACTGATTCACCGGTATATGTGAAAGCATCTGCACAAGCGAGTGATACCATCTCGCTTCATGATAGACGCGACATAACCGCGATGGATGCAACGATATTCGCATCGAAGAAAGCTTTCCGGACCGCATCATTAGAACCTTCGCAGATAGATGTTGCTGAGGTGCACGATTCATATACCATAGCGGAGATAATAGCTATCGAAGATTTAGGGTTTTTTAATAAAGGTGAAGGCGGAATTGCTACAGGAGAAGGACAGACAGAAATCGGCGGTCGTATACCTATAAACCCTTCTGGTGGGTTAAAAGCATGCGGGCATCCTCTTGGTGCAACGGGCATACGGCAGGCGGTAGAAATAACACAGCAACTCCGGGGAGAAGCAGGTAAAAGGCAGGTACCCAACGCTGAAGTTGGACTGACACATAACATTGGCGGGACGGGAGGAACCGCAATTGTCCACATATTCACTTCTTAGGATGTGCATAGGACATATCCAAGATTGTCTTGTTTGCGTATAGGTATCAAAACTTTTAATTAGTCCCATTACATTTCTTAGGTAGGATAGAGACAAAAGATGGAAAACTTGTTTGAGGACTTGATAACAGAAGGGGGGGTATTTGCAAATAAGGAAGTACTTCGCTCTACGTATATTCCTGAAAATTTACCGCATAGGAATGAGCAAATAGGAGGGTTGGCTAGAATACTCTCCGCAGCATTAAAAGGTGAGACACCATCTAATATAGTGATCTACGGTAAGACCGGGACGGGAAAGACGGCAACGATGAAATTCGTGAGCAAAGAATTAGAGGAGATGGCGCTGAGGATTGGATCTAATTGCACCATAATATACATAAACAGTGAGATATTTGATACTCAGTATCGAGTTTTTACCTATTTAGCACGGGTATTCAATAAACGTGTTCCGATGATCGGTTGGCCAACAGATATGGTGTATTCCGAGCTTAAGAAGGGTATGGATGCAGAAGATAGGTGCGTAATTGTGACATTAGATGAAGTGGACAAGTTAGCAATCAAAGGGGACGAAGCATTATATAACCTATCAAGAATAAACAGCGAGTTACATAATGCACGGGTATGTGTAATAGGCATTTCAAATGACCTGACCTTCACTGAACTACTGGATCCAAGGGTAAAGTCGTCATTAGGAGAGGAGGAGATAATATTTCCTCCTTACAATGCCGACCAGTTAAAGGATATTCTGAAAGAGAGAGCCAAGGTGGCGTTCATTGATTCCGTGCTTGAAGATTCAGTGATACCGCTATGCGCTGCTTTCGCAGCTCAGGAGCATGGCGATGCAAGGCGCGCTCTCGATCTGTTACGAGTATCCGGTGAAATTGCTGAAAGTTCGGGATCCGAAAAGGTATGCGAGGAACATGTGAGACTTGCAAGTGAAAAGCTAGAGACTAATAGGGTGGAAGAAGTGATAAAAACACTACCGCTGCAATCAAAAATATTGTTGGACAGCGTGCTAGTGCTAAACAGAGAGAAGAATAAAAGGCGCTTCTCCAGCGGCGAAGTTTATAACACCTATCGGCGATTGTGTAACCATCTGGGCATGGAAGCGTTAACGCAGCGGCGTGTTACCGATTTGGTCTCGGAATTGGACATTTTAGGATTGTTAAATGCAGTAATTGTAAGCAAAGGTAGATATGGACGAACTAAGGAGATTTCACTGAGTGTGCCCGAAGAGTGTGTGCAACCCGTCTTACTTGAAGACTATAAACTTAAAGCACTATCTGATATTAAAGTAAGAACGCAGATAACATTGTAAGGGGAATGAAAGATGAGCGAGAAGGAAAAAAAAGAGATGACGACAGGCCTCAAATTTGAGGTGCCGGAAGAGTTGTTAAAGAAGTCATTAGAGGCCTTAGATTTGGCGAGGACTACGGGTAACGTGAAGAAGGGGACAAATGAAACCACGAAAATTATAGAACGGGGTATGGCACGGTTAGTGCTGATCAGTGAGGATGTTACTCCAGAGGAGGTAGTAATGCATCTTCCACCGCTGTGCGAAGAAAAAAACATACCCTACTTGTATGTGAAGAACCAGAAAGATTTAGGTGCTGCTTGTGGTATAAACAAGGGTTGTGCCTCAGCGGTCATCCTTGACCCCGGTAAGGCAGAAGAAGCAGTTGTGGGCGTTATAGCGGAACTAGAGAAGGTAAAAGCGTAACTAACGGAAGTGAGAATGTAGGAAATGAGTGAAGAGAGAGGGGTACCTGCTGAGGTAATAGAGGTGGTGGGTAGAACGGGGATGCATGGTGAATCTACGCAGATAAAATGCAAGATACTGGATGGGGAGAATAAAGGAAGAATCCTCACGAGGAATTGCATTGGCCCACTAAGAGTAGGTGATTATATTATGCTACTGGAGACCGCGAGAGAAGTAAGGAAATTAGTGAGAAAGTGAAGGGCTATGGAGAAGAAATGTTCTTTTTGTGACTTGCCAATAGAGCAAGGAAGAGGGATGATGTATGTAAAGCGTGATGGAACGGTCTTTTATTTCTGTAGCTCTAAGTGCGAACGCAACATGATAAAGCTGAGGCGGAAAAGAAGAAAAGTGCGATGGGCTGCAAAAGCTAAAGTGGTATGAAGAGTGATTTTTTTGATCTGTTAAAGAACTATTTGCCATGATCAGGAAAAAATGAAGAACGGGTTTAAGCCGTTCTATCTTTGCATCTCGATTTTTTGGGGGATTTTTGGTCCTTCTGCATTTGCTTTAAACCAAAAGTACTCTGAATGTATATTCCTCGCTGTGTGCCTTGTTATTACGATCCTTAATTTTAATGTAGTGCCATCCGGGACCGCCAATATCTTTCTCGACTGTCAGAGTATCGCCTGCGTTGCTCGCGTATTTATAGCTTATCTCCTTGAAGTTTTTATCGTAGATGTTAATTTGGGCCCTCATATCACTTGGAACGTTATCTAGTTTTACTTGCATTATCCCTGAACTGTTCACATAGAACTTGTAGTAGTCCACATCATACCTCGGGCAGATATAGCCGCTGACTGTCTGGTTGAACTCTATTTCAGTCGCATCTCCAACTACACTGTTTGGCTCATTTAAATCTACTGC
>WSZT01000220.1 GCA_013139985.1 Candidatus Methanophagales archaeon
GTGCTTTGTTTCAATCCTTTTAATATTACATGCGCACCGAGGAATCTCAGCATTGGACCACCAGAGGTAGGTATTTTAAAATTAAAATTTAAACCAAAAACATTCCAGTACGCCCATGGGAATTCCACAATTTTTTCCCCTTTTTCTTCTCCTATTTCCAAACCCAAACTATTCTTCTTGGGATAATAAGGATATGAAGAAACCCCTTCCAGAGACGAATCCGTTTTATTATACAACGAATTCACAGATATAGAAGAATCATATTTGAATCATAATCTTCTATAATGAATCCCGCATCCAGTCGCCAACCAGCGCATTCGGCGCTCGGTATCCTATTACCTTACCCTTACAAACTCGTTCAAGCGTTTCCTTCGCCTCTAACGTTCTCTCTTCAAATTCTTTAACACTCATCAACGGCTCTTTCGTCTTTGGATCGATTTTATTTTTTACACGCATGATGCAATCCATGACATCCAACCTCATGCCCTCTTTCAACAATAGACTCCACCAATCCCGGATAATGGTCCACCACATCCGCAACCACAAAGAACGTAGCGTTTATATCGTATTCATCCAGCATATCCAGCACTCTTTTCGTTGGCTCACGTAAACTTAAATAATCGTATCTCCCTTTCCATTTTTCAAAAAATTCATTTACATCTTTGTATACTGCGAAAGGCGAACCTGTTACGGATGGTATATGATACCAGTCTTCAATGTCAACGGTGATGGATAGTGTGTTCATTTCTTCTTCTATCAGTTCATCTGTGTATCATTTGCCACTAATCACCTTCAAATGCTTTATCTTATTGAAATGCCTTATATTGTTTGTCAAAACTCCAAAACCATTAACCAACGCAATCGAAGCGATCAATAAATCCCGAATATCCATCATATTTCCATCGCGTTCTAAACCTGCGGTTATTTTCCCCGCTATCTCCATCGAATCCTCATCGGTGTTTAACATACGCAGACTATTTAAGAGCCCTTTTACCGATGCAAGGTTCTTCTCCTGATTTCGTGACTTGTACGCACCCCGATATAGCTCAAATACGTTTATTGCGCTCGTTGCAAGTTCTATTTCATCCTCAATCTTCTTTATGAGTGAAACTGCATAGTCTTTCTTGCGTAGCAGATCGATTAAGATGTCTGTATCCACGATTAATCCATCTTCCACGTTCCCCATAACTCCTTAAGACTTTCTTTGATTTCTTTCTCTTCCTCGTCGCTCATTATCCATGCGCCCGCAAAATCGCTTGGCTTCTTTCCATGTGCAAGCGATAGTAAATCTTCCAACGCATCGTCGATCGAAACACGCCTCTTCAATCGTTCACTGAGAAGACCCGTAAATGCATTTAATTCCGCATAAATCTTAGGACTGATCTTTATCGTTTTTGCTTCTTCCATTTTCATCTTTCCCTCCATTTTGTTTATATCTCCCTTGCATATTATATACTTTTAGCGGCTAACACTAATAACCGTATATCATATTCATCCAGCATATCCAGCACTCTTTTCGTTGGCTTACGTAAACTTAAATAATCGTATCTTCCTGTCCATTTCTCAATAAATGTTTTAGTTTTGGATTAAACCTTTTCTAAAGGTTTTATGGTAAAGCTTTTTGCTTGCAAAAAGGTTTTATGATACCAGTCTTCGATGTCAATAGTGATGGATAGTGTGTTCATGCTTTTTTAAAAATTTTTCTTTTAGCACAGGCTAAATTTTCTTTTTGGGACAAAAAGAAAAAGTGTTTCGATGTCAACTGTGATGGATAATGTGTTCATCTCTTCAATAAGTCCTTCCTACCATCTCATCATCCTTGCGAATAAATGTTTTTGCACCATTTTCGCACCATTTTCGCATCATAACGTTCGTTTTAAACCTCGCTTTTCCAACTTTTTTTTTCGCCCATCATGAGTTTTTTCGTGAGGTTTTTTTTACTTTCGTGAGGGGTTCCTGATGCTCTATAAACCGTAGATTTTCCTTTACCTTCTACAATGACAAAACCATGTTTTTCCAATAGTTTCATATCGCCTACGCATGTCCAATTGCTCACACCGAAATGTTCTCGGTATTGTTTATTAGTGAATACCCTACCCTCATTAACCATCAGCCCCAATGCATTTATCTGGCTCTCTTAAGCCGTGTTCCAGGCACCATTTTACTATTTTATTTGTTCCTTCACCCCATTGTTCAATATTCCTGATCAAGAAAAATGCGTTAGCAACTAACGGATTCCTTGGAATAGATTTATGCTTCTTTTTCAAATCTTCTGGTGTTAAAGGTTCTGGCAACGTTCCGGGATTGGTTATTTCAACTCTATCATCAAATACCCCTATCGTTATATCACTACTATAAACGTAATCTCTATGACAAATTGCATTTACAATAGCTTCTCTCAATGCATTTATTGGATATTCCCAAACCTCCTGCCTCTCGAATCCTACTATTTTTGCTGCCTTTTTGATGTGCGAAAGAACAAAATTTTCTGCTTCTTCTACCTGATCTATTATATCTCCTTCTATAATTTTTAAATCAATAAAAGTAATTGGTGTTGTTCCTTTGTACCTTGCACATCTTAATTTTGTCTGCAAGAAAAACTTCTGAGGCTCTTTGCCAAACAACAGAATCGCAGCATTGGTTAGCTTATCTCCTTTAATCAGACTTAATCGTTCCAATGCTTCTTTTACTAAAATATCTGGATCTATTTCTAATCTCCTCTCATACTTTGCTTTTCTCAAAAACTGCCTAATTTTCTCTTCACTTATATCATCTAAACTCGCATCTTCACAAACTTTTTCATCCCAGTAAACTCTCTCACCACTTTCTTTTGCCAGCTTTCTCAGTTCGCTGGAAGAAATCATTTGATTTGTCTTTCCAACCCTTTTATACGCATGATTTTTGAAGAAAACTGGCTTTTCTGCACTTTCTGTTACTTCAACTGCGATAAGTTTCTTTTCTCCAACTTCCACCGTCTTCACCGAAGGAAATACCTGTGGGTCCGTATTTCTCTTTATGTAATTCGCTAACTCTTCTAAGGTGTTCTTTCCGCTATCCACTCCTGTAACCCCACCGCCATCAGAAACTCCAGCCAGGACAACTCCACCATCCGAATTTGAGAATGCAGAGACGGTTTCTCCTATTTCATCCTTTAATCTCAGAGATTCTTTGAATTCTAAATCCTGCGTTTCTCCCCTCTCAATGAGTTCTTCTATGTCCATTCTGTGTTCATTTTTTTCTTTTAGCACAGGTTTTCTTTTTTCACAAAAAAGAAAAAGTGTATCTGTGTAATCTTGTGGTTATAGAGAAGCTGAATTTGCCTTACTCAAAACCTCATAATGGTAGCCAACTTCATTCATGTCCCAAAACTTTTCTTAAAAGTTTTAAAGAAAGGTTTGTGCTAAAAGAAAAACTTTGTATGCGATTTTCATATTATAATCTTTGCTCCCAAATTCATTTATTCCCCAAAAACACCTCTTCTGTCAATCCTGATTGACGAATCATGCTTTTAAGCGTCTTTGGATGGAAACTCTTTCTATCGGCAAGGACTGTAACCCTTCTTTTTCGACCTTTAACAACGCCTTTAAATTGTCTATGACTTCCCTTCTGAGAAACAAATTTAAAACCATGTTTTATTAAGATCTTCTCTACATCCTTACTCGACAGCTTGCGGTATTTTGGCATGTACCATCTCACTGTATCCGTAAAGTTCTAGTGGTCTAAAAGAACTTAAATATTTTTTAAACCTAAGTTCATACTCTTTTATTACCTCTTCCGGAACTGGTCGTGGAATAAATTCATCTTCTTCACCATCTCTCACAACAGATTCGACATAACCTTCAACTGCCTCCCTCAGGTTCTTCTTCGCACCTTCTAATGTATCCGCCTCTGTGGCAATGTCCAATTCGAGACAGAGTGCGCAATACACGTCCTCCTCTTTTTCAATAATCCCATGAAATATATATCCTTTCATTGCAATGCCTCCTTTAGTTTTTTATATAACGTTATTGTTATATATTTTTTTGCAGATAGCTTCCGCTGCCCAATGCCGATCCTCTTATCACCCTTCCACCAGAAAGTCAATTCTGATTCGGCACTATAAAATAATATAAAATAAAATAAATATCCTTGACTCCTATCTTAGCGCTCTCGCTTATACCTCACAATAATGTTTGATTAGCATCCTTATAAATAAACTATAACAACATCTGCTTTCAGTGCATTCATTGATGATGCGAAAATATGCTGTCTATATCATGCCTCAAAACAACCAACTTATTATTCTTCTTCTTTTGCCCTCCAAGAACTGAATAAACCGTCAGTGGTGTGTAGCCACTATCTAACAGTGCCGAACACAAATCCTTGTATCTGCTTAACGAGAAGTCCATGTTCGTTATTCCACGCATTTTTCAACGTAAATCCACATATTCTTTGAGTTTTTCTTCGTGCATCATCGCTTACTCTACATCGAATATCCCTTTTATTTCTTATTTCTCTTCTTTGGCCAATTCATACCCCATTTTGCTCTGTTTTCATGCTATACTAACTTCGCCCTATCTTTTCTTTTACCCGGTCAAACTCTTCAAGCAAATAATACGCTTCAACTCCGAACTTTCTTGCACTTTCAACCTGAATTTTATCACTTGATACCAAAATAGCATTCTTGATTTCCGCAGCGGCGATATAAAATGCATCAATTGCCCTTGAGCCTGTTTCAAAGGCTATCGAAAAAGCTGCATTATATAATTCAGAATTGCCGGTGAAGTTGATCTCACTGAAAAATTCTTCTGCAACCGTTAACGCAACATTTTTATTCATTCTCCTCACAAGCTGTCCAATTAACTCTATCCTGAATACCTCTGGTTCAAGAATTGGAATTTCATTTCCTTCCAAGATTCCGAAAAAAGTATCTGCTTTCTCAGTCCTTTCTCTGTTGTATTCAAAGATCAAATCGATAAAAACTGAATTGTCAACAACAATCATCTTCTCTCTTCCAAGAATTCCTTTAAGACATCCTCTGTAACTTTCATTCTATATTCTCTTGCTGCCTTGAGTATCCCAGTCGGCGTTACTATTACAACTGCCTTTGCTCCTTCCTTTAGTTTTACCTCTTTTAACGGCTTGAAAACCCCTTTCTCATAAACTACCTCTACACCCTCCATGTTCACTCACCCAATAATATCTTACGAGTTTGAACTAAATATC
>WSZT01000136.1 GCA_013139985.1 Candidatus Methanophagales archaeon
ATGAGACCATATAGGTCGCTCTTTTTACAGAGCCAAGAGAGAAAGAAACCGATAGCGTCCGGATTATTTCCCGATGCCAGATATTCCTTGATCATCGCTAAATCCGCTTTTGTGAAGATATAACATGCGGTCGATATTAAAGTTGACTTAGGCGCCTCGGGCTTTTCTTCCGAATTGATAATCTTTAAATCGCTATTTATTTCCAAAACACCATATTTACCTTTTACTCGCTCCTTATCCTCCATATCGTATAAAAGCACTACACTTTTATTTTTAGCACTGTAAAAATCTATCAAATCTCTTAGGTCAAAGTCAAATAGATTATCGCTCCCTATGATTAATAAATCATCATTGAGTTTCAGACGATCAATCAAGAAATTTAAAGCACCGATCGAGCCCAATTTATCCTGCTCTGCTTTGGTTTCTTCTATTACCAATTTAATCTCTTTACTGCTTCGATAGTTATTAAGCCATTCTTTGAAATTAGTTTCAAACTTGAGATTTGTGGATATATATATCTCTTTCAGTTCCTCTATCTTTTCTAGTTCATCTACACTATCCTCGATTATTGGCTTACCCGCAACGGGCAGCAAAGGTTTTGGCTGATCTTTTGTCAGTGGCCACAACCTCTGCGCATATCCACCTGCTAGCAAAACGGTTTTCATCTTTCTTGAAATTTTATATGATTAGACATTTAAATTCTTATAGTACGAAATGGGATTTAGCGTTCTGGTACATAGAAATGGAAATAAAAGCGAAAATAAAGATGAGTGGCGCAAATGCGGTTTTGATGGCGATCGCTTTGATTCCGGATAATATAAAGAATATGGAAACGGTTATTAGGGGAACGAGTGTCGAAACACATTTCGAAGCTTCTAAAATAGGGTCGCTAATAGCAAGTGTCGATGATTATCTGATGAACGCAAATGTGGCACGAGATATGATCGAGCTGGTGCAAAATGAAGTGGGGGAGGGAATTAAGAATGGAACATGAAAAAGCAACGGATATGGAATTCATGCTAAAGGCTAATCTCAAATGCAGTGGTAGTCTGAGTGAAGCGGTAAGTTCCGATGAGCTAACGGAATTTGTGAATTATTGTAACGCGGAATTATTAAAAAAAGGCGCTCCGCCTGGTTGCGGTGCTGAAGTTGTATCGTGGGCTATTGTAGCAGATAAACTGGAGCTGGAGATTGTTTCCGATCGGTTTGTGCGGGCGCATGATGCGCTTCTACGATTGAAGAACGAATTCGGTAAATTCTTAGGTAAGCATCGTATTGGGATACGGGGTATGGAGATAAATGATTATGAGATAACAATGGACTGGGACACGGAATTGAAGCTAAAGAAATTGCCGTTTGTAAAAGCGATAAAGCAAGAGGCGGAGAAGTTAAAGCTTTTTCTTGATATTGACGAGTTCTTGTTAGAAAAGAGGATTCCTGATAGGATAATAAAATTACTGGATGATAAGAAGGAAGCTATAAAATGGAAAGGTAAAAGCGAGCACTGGGAACTTCTGTTTGAGAGCGCAAAAAAACCATTTCATTTTGATAAAGACCCAACGGAAGAGATGGCAAAGCGAGGTTGGATAAGACATGCTGCTGGACGCGGGCAGTTTATATACGGGCCGCAGTCAACGAAGATCTTCAGAGCTTTTGAACGCATATTGGTTGACGAGATATTCACGCCTTTGGGCTATGAAGAGATGATATTTCCTAAGTTCGTTACTTGGGACGTCTGGAAGAGGTCGGGTCATGCAAAAGGGATTTACCCGGAGGCGTATTATGTATGCACACCGAAGACACGTGACCCCGAGTACTGGGAAGAGGTGATCGATTATTATAAAGTCACGAATGAGGTACCATTGGACATGATTATGGAGCGGATAGAGAATGTAGGCGGGATGTGTTATGCACAGTGCCCACCCTCATGGGTGTTCCTGCAGGGTAAGACCATGCCTGACGATATACTCCCGATAAAGGTCTTTGACCGGTCCGGCACCTCACACCGATATGAAAGTGGTGGTATTCATGGCATAGAGCGGCTTGACGAGTTCCATCGTGTTGAGATACTGTGGATGGGTACGAAGGAGCAGGTGATTGCGCACTCGAAGCAGTTGCAGGATACGTATCGCTATATATTCAATGAGATACTGGACATTGAGTGGCGCGAGGCATGGGTGACGCCCTGGTTCATGGCGCAGGAGGGTAAATCAGGTCTCTCGGAATTAAAAGAAGTAGGAACCATAGATTATGAAGCGGTTTTACCTTACAGCGGTAAATTGCTGGAGTTTCAGAATGTTAGTGTGAATGGCGATAAATATCCTAAAGGGTTTAACGTGAAGCTGCAAAGCGGTGAAGAACTATGGTCCGGCTGCTCAGGAGTGGGATTACAACGTTGGACTGCGGTATTTTTAGCACAAAAGGGCTTTGACACGGATAAATGGCCCGAAAAGTTCAGAACTGCAGTTGGTGAGCTGCCGGAGGTGTTCAGGTTCCTCTAAACCTTTGTTTCACTTTTATATCGGGCCGCAAGAGAGAAAAAAAAAATCGAAAAGCTTATATACTATGTTGCATGTATATATAATTATGGCATGGGTAGTAAGATTAACCACTGTAATAGTCCTTCTACTGCTAGTGTTATGCTTTGCAACTACTGGATCTCTTGCCTCAGATAATACGACACAGACATCAGATGATCAGTCCGAGATCGTTATCGGCGCCCTCTTAGCTCTTACCGGCGAGGGGTCTTCTTTGGGTGAAGCAAGTAAAGCCGCGCTGGAGATCGCAGTTGAAGATACGAATGACTATCTTGCCAGCATTGGTTCTGAGATGCGTATGCGACTCATCATAGAAGATACGAAGACTGATCCTGTAGTTGCACTTGAAAAGCTGCAGAACTTATCCAAAGAAGGTGTAAAAATAGTCATTGGCCCCGCTGCCAGTGCCGAGGTCGAAGCAGTTAAAGCATATGCAGATGAAAATGACATTCTGCTGATCAGCCACGCAAGCACTGCACCCTCCTTGGCCATTCCAGACGATAACGTATTCAGGTTTTGCACTGATGATACCTATCAAGCAGCAGCTATTGCGAATCGCATGTGGGACGAAGGGGTGAGAGTTCTTGTACCTATGTGGCGAGGCGATGTATGGGGCGATGACCTAACAAACGCCACGAACGAAAGCTTCATGGCACTCGGCGGCACAGTGGTTGATGGCGTGAGGTATAACGTCAGTACCGTAAATTTCTCGACCGCGATAGACTCTTTGAACTCAAAGGTAGCAGAAGCAATAGCTCAGTATGGAGATGTAGTAGCAGCACACCTTATTGCTTTTGAGGAGGTGGTACCCCTATTTATAGAAGCACAGAACCAGTCCAATCTCTCTGATGTGCCTTGGTATGGCTGTGACGCTACGGCCCTTAACAAAGAACTGGTGCAGAATGATCAAGCAGCAGGGTTTGCAGTAAGAACAGGATTTGAAAGTCCTCTTTTCGGGTGTGAACTAGTAGATGAGACTGGGCCCGTTATGAGTGAGATTAAGGAGAAGCTAGGAAGAACTCCAGAAACAAATGCCCTCGCTGCATATGATGCTCTTTGGGCAATTGCCTATGCATATCAGACCACAGGAGAAACGGACGACATTGAGGCTTTGAAAGATGCTGTGGTGAAAGCAACCGGGATTTACTATGGCTCGGAAGATTGGTCCGCACTCAACAAGGCGGGTGACCGGAAATATGGTAATTATGATTTTTGGGTAGTAGTAGAGGATGAGGGTACTTTTATGTGGAAACGGGTGGCTAAATGCAGGGTCTCAAGTCATGGGCGTGTCATGTTCTTACCCTCTGCGGTACTTCCTTAGGGTTTTAGTTTTGTAAAAGAAGGGCCGAGGTGTTGAATATATTGGTACCAATGGACGTTATTAAAGTGGTAGAGATAATTACTGGTGAATAGCGAAAACGCAGATAAATTCAGAGTATTTCTTTAGCTCCTTTTTATAACCACAAGCGTACACAGATTCCCACAAACCTTTTCTTAAAAAGAAAAAATGCTGTGCTAATCTTGTAAAATCTCGTGGTTTTTTATTTAGCTATAGGGAATGGCTCAGTGCATCGTATACCTTTTATTATAAACTCGACCTAAAGATCGAATTTTTGTGATTGTGTACAGTCGCTCCAATCTCATAGCCAAATTTATTAATCTCCCTCACCTTCAAATTTTCGTCTTTATAACACACTATGAGCGTTTGTTTCCGCGTTTCAATGGTTGCCCAGACATATTCGTCGGTATATTCCTTGCCTACATTGAAATACTCATTGAGTACGCTAATCTTACCCCACGAATCAACCTCACGGATAAAATTTGTTTTCTCTTTCAAAGAGACTCATTGACTTTCTCCGTATATCTTCCAGATCAATAAATAGTTCCTTTTGCCAGAAGCGTTTATCAAAACCTTTATTGAATTCCTCTATCGTTCCGTACATCCATGGCTTTGACGGTGCGATGAACACCACTTCGATTCCTACACATAAAGCCAATCTCACGAATCGACTAAATGCTTTTTCCGTTATACTGCAGTCCTGCAACTTGTCGCCCAACCGCATCTTTAAGGTGTAGCGAGTTGATTCGTTTGATAGCGGAAATAGAAGGGATCTCCGAGGTTTTGTAACCCAGCCCATCCATATGAAACTGGATAGCCTCTGCACCTACACAGGAGTATTTGGTATAACTTTGGCTCTTTTTGGCAGGTCCTTATACCATCCTTTGCGTCCTGTTTTATATCTACCCAACCATTTGTTGAACCAACCCTTTGACCGCTCCAAACTTTTGTATATATCAACCTTTCGCTCTCCTTCAAGATGCCGCGGAATTGCTTTAATTCGTTCTTCCTCTTCTGGTGTATGTTCCATGATACTTCACCAAGGGAATATCATGGAAGCAGCAGGTATCAGTATTTGTAAAAATACTGTCTCAAAACAAGCATGCCTGGCTTAAGTCACAATAGCATGGCGGCGATATTAAAACTCGCTTATCGCTATGATGCCTTCCATAACTTTGTATCATTTGTGGTATACGATGGTGTGAACCTTTCCAATAAAGCAGGGTGAAGATAATGCCTCCTGGCTTGAGCGTTTTGAGACTAGTCACAGAAAAATAAATTATTGACACTAATTAACGCAGAAGAAATCAAATCCGCGTAAATCTGCGTACTAAATCAAATAAATAGGTGGAAGTTATAGTTTATATACAAATATAATTTAACATGAATAAGGTACCAATAAAAACAGAATGTATTATATGTATTAAAATTACGAATAAAAAGTGGCGGATACAAAAGGATATGTACACTAATGACGGTGGCGGCAGAACCATGTTTGAAAAAGTAAAGAAGAAATATAGTTATCGGATACTACAGATAGAAGTTAGTAGAGCTTGTAACCTTGACTGCCGGATCTGCATGAGAAGAAACCTCGAATCAACTACCGGGTTTATGTCCGTTGACAAGTTCAAGGAGATTCTTGGCACTTATAATTTCAGAGAGGTTGCTCTGCACGGCTGGGGCGAGCCGTTATTGAATAAGGATATTTTCCGGATGATAGAATATGCGAAAGGGCAGGGACTAAAGACCAGTCTGACAACCAACGCGACCCTTGTTGGCGAGAATATCAGCAACATTCTTGATTCTGGTTTGGATGACATCGCTTTTGGCTATTACGACATGGACATATTGACGAAGGGCATAGCGAATGTTAAAGACCTGATAATCGAAAAGAGGAAGCGAGGTTCCCAACTGAAGGCGTATCTTGACATCACCATCCACCGGGACAACACCGAAGAAATCTTTGCGGTGATAAAAAAAGGGCATGAAATAGGTGTAGATGCCGCTATACTACATAGATTATTCAATATTTACAATGTAGATAAAGGATTTAAGAATCTATCAAAGAAGGAAGAAGAAGAACTGTTCAGGAGGATAAAAAGAATAGAGAAGGAATTGGATTTTAAAATATATCTGCCAAAGAAGCACACCTTGCCCTGCCGGATAGTGAAATATACTATTTTTGTCACTTTCGATGGGCGTGCCACACCTTGTTGTTTTTTACCGGAAGCTTATATAGGGGAAGGAGTGGCAAATATCTTGCGATCGAAGGAATACCTGAGTTTCCTTGCTAATATGAAGAATCATGAAGTGTGCAGTAAATGCGTGTGGTGAAGCCAGAGTTATTGAGCATCTTCTCTGACTTGTACATTAAAATG
>WSZT01000174.1 GCA_013139985.1 Candidatus Methanophagales archaeon
GTGCAGTGTGCTCAGAAATTATACCGCAAGATATTTATTGAGCAAATCAGAAGCACCTAATTTCATGGTGCAAGCCACCTACCTATAAACATGGACAATAGATATAAAGCGATGAAGACTAAAATCAGCAGCAGTGCAGTACCTATGTTCAATCTCACCATTGGTTCTCTCTGAGGCTGCATCTTATGTATCTCTTCCAGATCTCGTTCATATTCCACAGCCTTTTCCGGTGTAATACTCGGTTGTTCTACCTTCAGCTTCACTTCTTTACCTTTTATTCTCATTGCGGCTACGGGATTCGTACTGACCCAGACGAAGAAAGCGGCTAGTTTCATTACATGAAAATCAATATATCGTGCAAATGTCATCAGCGGCCCTTCGCATAACCTTATGAGCCATTGTCCGGGCGGTGTTTTAAATATAACCATCCAAATTATCCAAAACGCAACGAAAGCAAACATCAGCGGTTCATCTATTAGGATCATTTCTTACGGATGCACACCCCCTCCGATATTCAAACTGGTCATCGCTGTTTCCACAAGGTCTGACATATAAAACAGGTCCGGATAAAAGTAGAATATGATAGAACAAGTGGCTGTTAGTACTATGGGCACGAGCATAAATAACGGTGCTTCCTTTAGTTTGCTTCCACCTTCGGGCTTCTTGAAAAAAGCGATATATATAATTGGGAAGAAATACATCACGTCTAGTATAGCAGCTATTAAGAGTATATACGGGAAATACGAAATTGCTCCGCCTGCTTCTTCACAGCCATGAACAAGGAGATGATGCGATAGATAACCCGCAGTCGGCGGGAGTGCACACATGCCGAGCGCGCCGATAGTGAATGTGATCAACGTCACGGGCATTGTCCTACCTATGCCCGCCATATCGCTTATGTTCCTCTTACCCGATGCCACCATTATCGCGCCCGCACACATGAATAACGTTATCTTCATGAACGCATGGAAAGGAATATGTATCATCGCACCTTCTATACCCGCCGGAGTTAATAACGCGACACCAAAGATAACAAGCGATAGCTGGTTTATTGTAGAGTATGCAAGCCGTTTCTTCAGATTGTCTTGTGCGAGAGCAAACAAATTAGCAACAATTATCGTGAAAATAGCGATAGAAATAAGTACTAATCCAAGGCCAAGTGCATGCATCAAATCCACGCCAAATATGTAACATACGACTCGGATAATACCGAATACGCCCGCCTTTACCACCGCCACTGCATGTAGCAGTGCACTCACGGGCGTTGGTGCAGCCATTGCCGTGGGCAGCCACGAGTGGAACGGCATCCACGCTGCTTTCATGAACCCCAGGAGGAACAGCATGAATAGTACCACCAGAACCGCTCGCGATGCTTCAGCCGCAAGGTTTGGTATTCCGCCGTTCACAAAATCCATTGTACCTGAGATGTGATAGGTTATAATCATGGCAGCTAAGAAGAATACGCCCGAGGTAAGCAGATATGCAAGATATTTACGGCCTGCAAATAGCGCTTCCGGTGTCTGGTCATGTGCCACCAACGGATACGTTGAGACCGTCAATATCTCGTAAAATATGAACATCGTGAGCAGATTCCCGGATAGTGCTATGCCCACTGCACCGAAGATCGCCCATGCGAAACAGAAATAATAACGTGTTTGCGCATGCTCGTGCAGCGACCTCATGTAGCCTATGGAATATGAAGATACCAAAATCCACAAGAATGAGGAAGTAATGGCGAAGACAAGCCCAAAAGCATCTACGCTGAACCCGAATTCGACATTTGGGAATGCTGTGAAGAACGTACATGTAATTATATTCCCGTCTAGTATAACCGGTACCATGGAGATGACAATTAAGAACTGCAGTACACTTGCGAGCATCGTCCAACCTTCTCTTATGTTCGGCCACTTGCCAAATAGAACTATAAGTATAGATGCAATTGCAGGGCATAAAATCGCTAACACCGGGGTTAAAGATTCCACTTCCATTATCATGATGTTGCATACTCTCCTAAACCGAAGAGAGCATTAATCTGGTCGAATACCGGTAGAGGCATCTCTATGAGCCAGAAGATACCGACGATAATACATAGAGCTGCGAGGATTAATACCGGAATAAGCATACTAAGCGGCAATTCATCTCTCTTAGCCGACTGAGAATGAATATCTTCTCCTTTCATGTACAATGTCTCGACCACACGCCAGAAATAAACAAGGTTTAATAACGTACTGAATAGCAGAACCGCTACAAATACGATATATGCAGGGTGACCTGCGCTTGCAGCATCCAAACTGGCAAATATTATGTACACCTTTGAGACGAAGCCTACGCTCGGTGGCACGCCAATCATAGATATTGCCGCTAATGTGAACGCAAAGCAGGTATAGGGCATCTTCCTTGCCAAACCCTTTAAATCCGCAATATCCCATAACTCCGCCTTGTAAATAAAAGCACCGGCAACTAAGAATAAACAGCCTTTCATCAATGCGTGGTTAACTATATGCATCAATGCCGGATTAAGCCCGCCCCAAAGTGGCGAGTGCGTAGATGTGGAAAGCCCAACTGCAAGCATGATATAGCCCATCTGCGAAACTGAGGAATACGCCAGCATCCGTTTCAGGTTATACTGCGCTATCGCAAGGATAGATCCTACAATTATTCCTATTGCCGATAACCAACAGATAAAATCGAATATAGGTACGTAACGTGTGATGAAATCGACAGTGTAAACCGAAAAGCTGATTCTTATGAATGCATAGGTGGAGACCTCGATGATTATACCGGAAAGCAATGCGCTTATTTCTGACGGTGCAAATGAATGCGCATCCGGCAACCACACATGAAGCGGGAAAAGCGCCATCTTTATGCTTAATCCAACAGTGAAGAATACAAACGCCGCTTGCACTGCCCTGTTCTCATAATAACTTGGCAATATGAGCGAGAGATCGTGCATGTTCAACGTACCCGTTATCGCGTACAGAAAACCTATCCCGAGCAAGAAGAAACAAGCGCCGATCGCACCCAATACGAGGTAAGTGAAGCTCGCCTTCAGCGCTATCTTTCCTCGCGATGCTATTAACGCATACGCGGATAAGGACGTTATCTCGATAAATACATACATGTTGAATATATCCCCGGTCAGGGTTATACCGCACAGACCAGTAATAAGGAGTTGAAAAAGCACGTAAAAGGAGACAATTTGATGTGGCAACTCGTGCTCTATGTTCCTCTTTGAATACGTGACGCAGACCAGAGCTAAGAATAGGAGTAGGACCAATACATACGCATTCAACGCATCTACGACATATTCTATGCCCCAGGGCGGACTCCATCCGCCGAGCCAGTATATTATGGGGCCATCCGTAGTGACATGATGCAGGATAAAAAGAGACATGATAAATTGAATTAAAATGGTTGCAAAGGAGATGAAACAGCAGGATTTCTTGTTCCACCAGCCGGCAATCAAAATAGTGAGTGACGAAAGCATGGATATTACTACTACCAGTACAGGCAAATGTTCGACACTAAGCATAAACTTTTAGTTAGCCTCCCTTCCCCTTAACACCCTTAACAACATGGTGACTTTAACTTTAAGGAGCACCTTCATCGTAACCATCCATTATACAAAGACATGTGTACACTGGGATATATAAAGTTATCGTTTTTTTCCTTCTACATGCCGCCAGTGGCATGTCTTTCACCACGTCTTTACTCCTGCTTTCTCCTGCTTTCCCCCTGCCTCCCCTCGCTTCCCAGCCTATCCTTTACCGCAAGCGCAAATATCCACGGTCTTAGTTGTCTGGTATTAGTAGCCCTAAAACATAAAACCTGAAAAAACCGAAATCTATTTATATACCTTTGATAGAAGGATAATAGTAGTGGAGTCTTCAAGAAAAGATGGGCATGAAAGGTTTTTTTGAAAAAGTAGTATTGGATGGGCGAACATTAATAGCGATATTAATTGTAGCCATCTTATGGCGAATTTTCATAAGCATCGATGAGAATATAGCCCTCTGGGAAAGTCTGTGCTCAGGTATCGCTATCATCATGTTGGGCTGGGTTATCTTCGCTTACACGTGTCACATGTTTAAGATACAGAAGGGTTGGCCCATTTCAAACTGGATTTATGAAGCTATTGCCATTAGTATGGTCTCTATAAACGTTTACGTTCTTATTTACTATGTGATGAGATGGTTTAAGTTACTGCACGTAGAAGCTTATTTGCCATTGGATTTCATTTTCCGGGATGTTAGATACATTGCCATAGTGGTGTTTTATTGTGCAATGTTATGGTCGCTGAAGTATGTAAATAAGATGCACGAGGATTATATATCGGAGTCAAAAGAGAAGGCATTTCTGCATATCCTATCTCCATATTTATACCCAACGGCAAAAAAGCTGAGAGAAATGAATGTGCGAGAATTAATAAGCACTGTGCTAACAGATGAACGAACATTATTAGTGGTAGTAGGGATAGCGTTTTTATGGCGAACCGCCATAAGTTTTGACTACAATATAACCAAAGGAGAAAGTGTCTGCTCGGGTATCGCCATTTTTGTCTTGGGCTGGCTCTTATTCACTCTTTTAGTTATCATATCTGCTAGACAGAGAGATTGGTTGGATTTGGCTAAAGTCTATCACGGAATTATCGTTGGTGTAACCGCCATAAATATTTATGTTCTTGTTTACTATGCGATGAGATGGTATAGATTATCAGAAGAGGTGGTGGAAGCTTTTGTGCCTCTGGATTACATTTTCCGAGATGTAAGATTTTTCGCGGTAGTCATTTTCTATTGTGCAGCGATAGTGCTATCGAAGTTCCTAAAAAGGGCGTATGATGAATATTCATTGGTATCGGCATCTGCGGGAGCGAAGACCCGCCCGTAACGGAAATCATAAACAAGAAAACAGAAAATAAATTATGGACACCGATTAACGCAGATTAACACAGATGATAAGACTCAACACGGTTAAACTAAAATAAATCCGCGTAAATCAGTGTCTTAAATAGAAGGAAGCTATACGTTATATACAATAAAAAAGAAAGCTTTGCCAAAGAAATATTGTTTTCTTTTAGCACAAACCTTTTCTTAGAAAGAAAAGCTTTACCAAAAGAATTATATCCTTTCTTAGCACAGGTTCTTTCTTTAGAAAGAAAGTGTTTTGTAAAAGAAAAAGTGTCACACAAAAGCGGTGAGCTTCAATTTAAGCGTGTCTTCGGTGAGGATATTCTCCACGCAATGTAATTTGGTATCCGGGCGATCGCAATAAAGGACAACAGCTCTATCAAGCACACTCAGGTCAAACCGATTAGATACCATATGGCGCAGCTCGGTGCCCAAGACACCCCCGGCTGGCATTCCAAATACAGCTACATTTTCGGCTTCTCTTAATTCCATCACCCAATAAGAGAATAACTCCGCCATTCTATCAAGATGTCCCGTCATTTTCAACTGATATTGATACTCTAACAAATCCGTTCCGATAATAGCCATGACCGGGGGTTCTAAATCGGAAATATAATCAGTGAATATAGGAAAATCTACCTCCATTGATTCCCCTTTCAACACTTTCACGTTCTCTCTCACATCTTCCCTCTCCTCTCTTATCTCAAAGACTGTGAGATACTTCATATAATCCTCTTCTTTCACAAAGGGCAATATCCCCCTTCTTAACCGCCGCTCATCCCAGCCACTATTAGGAATGATCACGCAGTGAATCCCTTGCTGTAGACTGTTTATAATCATCTGAGCGAGGATGGAAGTGTATCCCAAGATGGATAAATCATCCCCATATTCTACTATCGTGGTGCTGCCCTTGCTTAATCCGCCTGTCAGAATCGTATCTATCTCCACGCAACCCGTAGATATGTTTGTAGGCGTATTAGGCACAATCTCTACTCTTCTCGGCTTATCTATCCTCCGCATTGGGAAAGGCCCGAAATACTTAAATCTACCGCCATCTAAGGTAAACCCGTATTTGTGCTGGTCTATTCTTACACCTCTTAGCTTTTTTAGCAATATTTCCCGTCCCCTCCGCTCATGTAAGGATACACGACTCATCTCTATTATTCCATCAACCAAATAATCGAGGACCTCGGTCTTAGTTGTTTCTGATATAAGTATCAAATTCATCTTGTATTCCGTTGCATAACTCCTTACCAGGTCGGTTAACACCTTTTCCAGCTCTTCCTTATTCTCTCCTTTACCCCCCGACATTATCGCTTCCCAGCTATCCATAACGAGAAGCGCGGGCTTTTCTTCCTCGCCCAATTTCGTGTGTAGAAGATCGGAGAATGAGCGCGGCCTTAGAAACGCTTTTGATGAGAAATACAACTGTGTTGCATCTATAACATGGAACCCGGTACGCCCTTCCAACCATGGGAATTGTTTGTAAAGTGCGGGGACTGAAACCCGCGAAGAAAGATAGACTGCATTCTCGCCCCCGAACTCGTTGAGCATCTCAAATGCAAGCATTGTCTTCCCTGTTCCCGGCTCTCCCTTTAACAGCAGCGAATAACCGATCCCCGCTGACAGTGCCTTCCTCAATTCCGGCGGTATTTTGCTATCCATGTTTCTTTAGAAAAGATTTATTAATTAAAAAGCCTTTCGCTTTTTTATAAAGTATATCTTCTACCTATAAATTTAATTTAGGACGCAGATTTACACGGATTTACACGGATTTATTTTTTTCTGCGTATATCAGGGTATGAAAAGCATTTCTTCCAAAACTGCTCTAAACGCGTAAAGAAATAGGTAGGCCATCACACAAAGAACGACAAAGGCAGCACCCATGAAAAGACCGAAGTAATAACCTACACTCTCCTCCTCTATATCAGGGCAAACTTCCCTTAATAATGCCAATGTCTCAGGATCCGAGGACCCGAAGTTACGGAGGAGTCTCAGTGTGCATGCCGGGCATCGGATAAAGCATTTCATCGCACTGCTGAACTTACTTCCCATCTTTCATTATCTCCTTTTGTTCTTATGTATTTATTATAAACATTTTGGTATTCGCTTATATTAAACCTATCACCGAGTGGAAAAGCTCCAGGATGGGTTTTGGATACAGACCTATGATGATAGATATAACTGCCAGGATAAGAAGAGGAATAGTCATCGTTAATGGCGGATCCCGAATCTTGGTATCATTTGCTAATTCGGGCTTCAAGGGGCCAAAGAAAATTCTCTTCGCAGCTCCGAAGGTATATACTGCCGTTAATATAGTTGCTAAGATACCCAGAATCGCAATTGCCTGTCCAACGTAACTAGGATATGCAGCGAAAACGCCTGTAAATAGTATCCATTTTCCTGTAAATCCACTTGTGAGAGGAACGCCAGTGAGTATTGTCGCGGCTGTTATCCAGAGCGTAGCAGTTATTGGCATCTTATGTATAAGCCCACCCATCTTCTTCATATCTCGTATTCCCGTTACGTAAACAACTATACCAGCCGTTGAGAAGAGTATTGCTTTCCCCAGGATATGACTCAAGAAGTAATAGAGCCCACCTTCAATACTCCAGATGGTGAGTGCACCCAACCCAATGACCGAAAAAGAAATCTGACCGATAGTAGAGCAAGCACAGAGTCGTTTCACGTCTGTTTGAGCCATTGCGAGTAGAGCGCCATATATTATGGTTATCAGAGCCAGGATCATGATCGGTATGCTGAACACTTTGAGATCATCATGGAGTGGTAAGATGAGAACCCGGACAATCACATAGGCGGCTAGATTAGCATAAATTGTAAGTGACGCGGCTATGCAGGTGGGTGCTTCTCCATCAACCCAGGGCATCCAGACATGAAGTGGAAATACGGCCATCTTAATAAATAACCCGATAAAGATCAGTAATGCAACCCAAACAGCTATTGGACTCCCTGCAAGAGCATCTAACTCCGAGATTTCAAAGCTGCCTATCTCAGAATAAACAAGTACAGATGCAAACAGGACGAATGTTCCACCTACAATGCCCCATAGGAAGCACATTACGGCCACTCTAAATCGATCTATGTAACCAAAGTAGCTTATTAATAAGTAAAAAGGGATAATGAGTAATTCTATAAAGAGATATAGTATTATGAGGTTTGTAGCAAAGCAAATACCCATGAAAGCTGCGGATACAAGGAGGTATAGCCCGAAATACGCGGTGTAATAGTTAATTTTCGTCTTTTCATCCTCTTCCCCATATAATATGTCTACTCTCTGTTCCATATAGCGGAGTGAGTGAAATGCAAGAGCAGTGCAGATAATATTTATTATCAATGCTATCGGTAGACTCAAACCGTCCGCTAATAGACCAAACGATACATAGGGCCCCCATTCGAATCCCTCACTAATTACTGTACCCTGATAAAGTCTGATGCTCATGATGCAGAGCAGAGCAGTAGTGTATAGTAGAGCAATACCGGCGATAAAAGCTGCTTTTTTACCTAATATGCGCCGGGTTAAAAGTATGACTATAGCGGCTATAACCGGTACTATTATTGTTTGCGTAAGTATATATGGCATCATAATTTCGTCACCACCCCAAATAATACAAATATTAGAAGGAGAATCATTGCGATAAGTATGTAGATCACATTATACGAAATCTCTCGGACCTTGTCTTCCTTTATTTTATTATAGATATTCTGGAAGTTCAAAAGTGCAGGAACCCGATCATGGAATGCATTATCTATTCTTGTCTCAACAACTGTCTGTGACTTTGGCGGGATCCCACGGAAAAAAACCGCCATACGCATTAGACTGTTGTCCATATATTTTGCAGTCGCCATCAGCGGGCCTTCGCAGAACTTTATCACCATTTTCCCCGGTATCCGGTAGAACCAATCGGTGTCAAGCGTAATCGTTGGCGTACCATGAAGCTTGCCCTTTAGCAGCCAGAACGCTATGAACGTAAAGACGAGGAGTTGACTCATTGCAATTACATGACCCGGTGCATAAGGTTCATAATGAACGGTGTATGGAAGAATGTTATAAAGTATTGCCGGATACACCCCGAGCAGGGTGCATAAAAATGCGGCTATACCCATTGCGGCGAGCATATTCCATGGCGGCTCTCGCGCCTCGCATACTGGCTTATCTCGCGCAAACCATACACCCCATGGAAGTTTCAAGCCCGTGTGGAGGAAAGTTCCTACGGAAGCGAGTTCAAGCATCAACCATATAGTCGAATAATCCCACATAGCAGAGGCCTGGACAACCATTGTCTTACTTATGAAACCATTGAATAGCGGGAATCCGGAAATGGAGAACGCGCCAATCATGTACAGCCAAAAAGTAATGGGCATGTATTTGTAGATACCACCCAATTCAGTCAGTTTTCTTCGCC
>WSZT01000036.1 GCA_013139985.1 Candidatus Methanophagales archaeon
AAAAGATATAGAGGAAGCAGAGAATAAGAGGAAGATAAAAGCAGTAATATTCGAGATCAATTCTCCCGGTGGGACGCCATTTGCATCTAAAGAGATAGCAACGTGTATAGAGAATATGGATAAGCCCGCGATAGCATGGGTAAGAGAATATGCAGCTTCGGGCGCTTATTGGATCGCAAGCGCATGCGATGAAATTGTAGCCGATGAACTGAGCACAGTGGGTAGTATAGGCGCTATGAGTATAAGACCGGACATCAGCGAGTTGATGAAGAAATTTGGCATAGATATTAAGACGCTAAGGACAGGTAGCTATAAGGGGCTGGGCCTACCGTATGAGAAGCCGACAGAAGAAGAGAGAGAGTTGATGAAGAAGGAATTGGGCGAGATTCAGGATAATTTCCTGAACGCTGTAGTAAAGAACAGGAAGTTAGATGATGCGAAAATGAAGGAGTTGTCCACGGCGAAGGTGTATTTAGGACGAGAAGCAAAAGAGATGGGCTTGATTGATCACCTCGGTGGGAAAGAACTGGCAATAAGGATAGCGAAGGAGCGTAGCGGGATAAGAAAAGAGAAGATAGTAGATTATGGCGAGCGGAAGAGGAAAGGGCTTTTGAGAAGAGTGATGGAAGAGATGATGAGGTGAAATCTTTCTTAATTTTTTAACTATTAGATGATTATTATAGATTAAGAGATGACAGAAGAGGATCTAAAGAAGCAGGCAATGCAGTTCCGCGAATTGGTCGGTGATGACCTTTTCTGGTTCACCGTATCACAAAACGTCATGACGATGGAATCGGACAGACAGAAATTTGAGCAGTTGGCACTCGCGATCTTAGAATATTTCGACTGCGATCGGTGCTGCAAGTGCTGTCGCGAGATGCCGATACATCTAAATGATGCCGATTTAGAGCGTATATACCCGCTTGACGGTGCGGCCGTCTTTGATAAGATGGACGAGAACGAGGTAGACAACTACTTGAAGACACCATGCCCTTATTTAGACGGTGACGCATGCACAATTTACGATGCACGACCCACATCATGCCGAATGTTCCCCTTTGTCGTTATTCGCCCGGTTCCTACATTGCAATTATGCCCCCTGGGGAAGCGGATATTCGACTCTTTTAAAGCTTTAGCACGCAAGTATGGCAAAAAGGATTTGAAGGTGGAGTGGGAAGAAGGTGCTTCCGAAGCGACAGTGCATGATCACAAGGCAAACGCGGGAAAAAAAGCGGTCTATGTCGCGCTCCCTATACCTGTTCTGGAGAAGTTTTTAAAGTATCTGCGTGCGGAAAACAGGTAATTGAAAAATTAATCAACCAATCTAATTGCTCCTCTGGGACATACATCCACACAAGCTCTACAATTACTCCCGTTAGAATTATAACACTTGTTATAGTCTATTCTTGCTTTCTCTCCTACTATTCTAATTGCACTCGCTTCGCACACCTCTACACATTCTCCACATCCTGTGCACAGTTTCTGTTCAACTACCGGAATTGTCATTATCTATAATCTTATCACACGGAATATATATTCATAATGCCTCCTATCCCTTTTGGGTAGCAAGAGAAAATCGAAAATCATTTATACGCTGCTACTCGATAGTACTCTGATTACTTATGTCGCTTAATGAAATATTGGACGATATAATATCTAAGGAAGTGTACAAAGCTGAGAAAGTAGAAGCTGAACTATACTATGCTTTTTTTAAATTACCAAAGGACACTATAGCTAAGATAGAATCAGATAAAGAGTTTAGGGAGAAATATAAAGAAAAAATAGGTGACGAATTTCAAAAACAAGGTTACGATGATTTAGAAGTACTTGAGATCAACCCTTCATCAAATACCCTAAAAGTTAGATATACCGGATATTATAGTGGCACAAAACAATATCCCGAAATCCATTTAAAAACGCTTTTAGTCTTCTATGAAGAAAGGGGTGATGATATACGAGCTCCAGCGGTTTTCGATGAAATTGTAGAGATGGCAAGATTGGACTTAGACGAAAAGGATAAAAAAGATTTAAAGGAAGAGAGACTCTATCATTTCGCTACTCTGTTTAAAGAAGCTATTTATTAGCTGTTCCTATAATCTGCCGACCATTTTTGCTCTCTCCTCGGTCCACGTCTCTCCCAGCTTCTCCCATTTTGTGGAAAGCAATAAACAAAGAACTGTTTTTCATAATCATCTTTATTTCACTACGAACTGGATAAATATATAATAGAACGTAATTATAGTATCTGTGTATGAAAATGAACCGCAAGATTATGCCCCCTACCTATTTTATGGTTTTATTAGTGTTATCCGTAGTATTGTATTTTGTTTTCCCAATTCAAAAATTAATTCCCTCGCCATACACTTATTTGGGCATTTTATTAATTCTTTTTGGATTCGTATTGAATCTTAGGGCTGATGCGTTATTCAAAAAGAGTAAAACAACGGTAAAACCACATGAGACACCAACATCACTTGAAATTTCAGGTCCTTTTCGTATTAGTCGCCATCCCATGTATTTGGGTATGGCCGCAATTTTATTAGGTGTGGCGATTGTTGCGGGGTCTTTATTATCCTTCCTATTTCCTATAGTTTTTGTACTTTTAATGGAATTACTCTTCATTCCGCTAGAGGAGAAGAACCTTGAGCAAGTATTTGGAACAGAATACCGGGATTATAAAAAGAAAGTCAGACGTTGGATTTAATTTAGATATATTTATTTATTTTATAAAACAATTAATTAACAAAGTAGTTATAGATTAAGTGATAGAAAATGCGATTAATACTTCCACACCCCGGGCATTTCTCCGCTTTGAAAGAGATAATAGCAAGTAAAGAATCCAAGGGTCTGAAAGATGTAAGGGAGGTCTACATGGCCGGCTCGCCGGAAGTGATGGGGAGCGGAAGAGCGACACTATATGCACCGCTAATCGAGGATATAAAAGAGCAAACGGCATATGCGCATCAGCACAATGTAAAGCTAAATATCGCTATGAATGCCTCTTGCTTTGGTGGTTATCATCTAACGTTTGAAGGCTATAAAATGTTCAAATGGTATTTCAACGAGCTTAATAAGGCAGGCGTTGATGGCGTTACGGTGGCCGAGCCATATCTCGTAGAGCTTCTGCGTGATTCCCCGCTGGAAACGGTAATCTCATGCGTGGCGCATGTCGATTCGCCGCAACGTGCTGAATTCTTCGAGGATCTTGGCGCGGATGCGATCACCGTGGATACAAACATAAACCGGAACTTTGAGGTCTTAGAAGCAATAACGAAAGCGGTTAACTGCGACATCAGGGTAATTGTGAATGAAGGCTGTCTTTATAAGTGCCCATTTCGGCATGCACATTTCAACCTCTTCTCGCACATAACCGCGTCATCCCTGAATGCTCGAACCCAGCCCCTGAACACTTTTGGCGACTACTATTTTGACAAGTGCATTTCTATCCGGGTAAGGGACCCCGCGCAGATTATAAGGTCGCCGTGGATAAGACCGGAAGACATGAAGGAATATGAAGCGATAGGCATAGAAGATTTTAAGATTTCTGGTAGAGCGAATGCGGTGAACTGGATAATAAATTGCATGGCTGCATATTCGAAGGGCACGTTCGACGGTAACCTGCTTGAACTCCTCGATTGCCCATCGGAACTCCGTTATATGTTCCAGATAGATAATAAACTCCTGGACGGTAGTATAAAGCAATGGAAGAACTGCAAAAAGATATGTAATGAATGCCACTACTGCGATGAACTAACAAACAAGGTGTTGAGAGTGATAGAAAAATGAAAGAAGAAATAAGTGAAGGCAGACGGAAGCTCGAGAAAGAACTGCGGGCTTTAGTGGGGAACATCTTCGTGCCGGAAGCGAAGGTATTTGGGATGGCTTGTGGCTGCGTAGGTTTCGCAGTGGATCTGAGAGGACTGCATGGCGATGATGTGGCGGTGTTCAAGGAGAAGATAAATGCGGTCCTGGAAGAGATAAGTCTCTCGGTTGGTGTAAAGCCGGAGTTCTTGTATGCGAGGAAGCTACCAGGTAGCGAAGAAGTGGTCACGCTTACTTCGCGTGAATTATGCGAGCGATGCAAAAGCGAGTTCGCAGGCTCAAAAGCAGCCCCAAGACCTGATATAGTAGTATTAAAGAAGAAGCGGTGACAAACAAAATATAGAAAAGTTTTTAAAGGGGTAAAAAAGAACGTTTAACTATAACAGCAAAAACTTCACTTTTATGTGCTAGGGACGCACAAATTATGTTGTTTGTCCATTACAAGGATATGGCTATAGGCAAAGAAGGAGGGGGAAAAGAGCGCGATGGGAGAAGAGAAAGAGGTATTTATAAAAGTTAAAGGCGTGAATAAGCAATTCGAGGATAAAAAAGTATTGAAGGACATAAATCTGGATATAAAAGAGATGGAGCCTTTAGGTTTGCTCGGTAAGAGTGGCGCCGGGAAATCGGTCTTACTCCGTATGCTCCGAGGCACAGAAGAATATGCGCCGGATAGTGGTGAGATAATTTTTAGGTTGGCCTATTGCCCTTCCTGTACGTGGATAGAGGGCCCAAGCAGGGTAGGCGATAAGTGTCCGAAATGTGGTACCGAGTTTGAATTTAAGGAAGTGAATTTCTGGCAGGATACGAGTATGAAGAGGACAATGAAGAGTGCGATTGCGATCATGCTCCAGCGCAGTTTCGCCTTGTATAGTGACGAAGGCGTCATCTGGAATGTAATAGAAGCATTGGAGCGGGCACGATATCCAAAGAGTAAGAGGATGAAGAAGGCATATGAAATCCTGGAATCCGTAAAGATGTTGCACCGTGTAAATATGCCTGATACAAGAGACCTCAGTGGTGGCGAGAAACAGAGAATGGTGCTTGCGAGGCAATTGGCGCTGGCTCCGATTCTGCTTTTAGCCGATGAGCCCACAGGTACGTTAGATCATGAGACAGCAAAGGTGGTGCATCGCGCACTGATAGAGACCACAAGAGGTGGAACAACATTCCTCGTCACTTCTCATTGGCCGTATGTGATTAGGGAATTGACAGAGGAAACAGCATGGTTCGATAAGGGCGAAATAATTGAATATGGCCCGACGGATGAAGTGGTGACTCATTTTGAGGCTCAAGTAGGCGAAATAGAGCGTGATGATTTTAAAAAGTTCGGCGACCCGATGATAAGGATAGAAAACCTAAAGAAGTATTACTTATCGGCATCGCGAGGCGTTGTGAAGGCGGTGGATGATGTCTCGTTCGAGATAAATGAGAATGAGATATTTGGTGTTGTCGGGCATAGCGGTGCGGGAAAGACGAGTTTAATGAGGATTGTAAGCCATTTAGACCCGGGGTCAGGTGGTTCTGCGTGGATAAGAGTCGGGGACAGATGGTATGAGGCATCAAAGGAGGATGCTGGTACATTCATAGAGAATGGCGTAATTGTGGGTGGTACGACCGAATGGAAATCCCATTTTGTGGGTGTCTTACATCAAGAATATAGTCTGATTCCGAAACTCACGGCCTGGGATAACCTTACGCACGGTATTGGTCTCGATATGCCAGAGGACTTAGCAACGATGAAGGTAAACTTCATGCTAAAAGGAGTGGGATTCGAAGAAGAAGAAATAGCGGAGATACTACCAAAAACGCATGATGAACTGAGCGTGGGCGAGAAACAGCGGATACTTATTGCGCAATTACTGATGAAAGAGCCTAATATCGCGGTCCTTGATGAGCCAACCGGGACAATGGATCCGGTAACAAAGAAATACGTTGCCGAGACGATAATAAAGGCGAGGGAGAATCTGGGTACAACTTTCGTTATTGTTACTCATGACCTTGATTTCGCAGAGAAGGTATGTGATCGAGTAGCGAAGATGGAGAATGGGAAAATCATAGAGATAGAAGATTTAAGGTCGGGTTAATTTCACACGGAAATTCTGTTTCCGTATATAGGAGCACAATAAAATATAATATGATGGGCGTGGAAGAAATGGGAGAAAAAGGGGTAATAGTAAAACTACAGGATATATGTAAGGAATTCGAGGGGAAAGAAGTTCTGAAGAATGTGAGTGTAGATATAAAGGAAGGGGAGTCATTGGGTCTACTTGGACGGAGTGGCTCAGGGAAATCAGCGTTGCTTCACATGCTGCGAGGTACTGAAGAATACGCACCCACAAGTGGCGAAATAATCTTCAGAGTGGCTATGTGCCCTTCATGCGACTGGGTGGATGCACCGAGTAAAGCAGGTGAGGCGTGTAATAAGTGCGGAGCAAAATTAGAATTGAAGGAAGTGAATTACTGGAAGGACAAAGAAGGAAAGAAGAAAGTGAAAAGGGCTGTTGCGATCATGCTCCAACGTACTTTTGGGTTATACAGTGATGATACAGTCATGTATAACGTAATACAGGCACTGGAGAGTAGGGATTACCCAGCAGAGAAGAAGTTTAAACGAGCTTATGATCTGTTGAAGTCGGTTAGAATGCTGCATCGTATTACCTTCCCCGCAGTTAACCTTAGTGGCGGTGAGAAACAGCGGGTAGTGCTCGCAAGGCAACTTGCATTAGATCCTATCTTACTTCTAGCAGACGAGCCCACGGGGACATTAGACTTTGAGACCGCAAAACTCGTACACAAAGCGCTGTTAGATAGTATAAAGGCGGGGATGACTATGGTTGTTACTTCCCACTGGCCTTACGTTATTAAAGAACTGTCAGAAAAGACGTTATGGCTTGAAAACGGCGAAATGGTGAAATATGGCGATTCAAAGGCGGTGGTGGAAGAGTTTGAGAGTCAGGTGGGCAAGATAGAACGTGAAGAATATACCAAAATAGGCGAGCCGAAGATAAAGATAGACCATTGTAAGAAGTATTATTATTCCATGTGGCGAGGAATGGTAAAAGCAGTGGATGATGTCACACTAACAATAAATGAGGGTGAAATATTTGGTCTCGTAGGCAAGAGTGGATCGGGAAAGACAAGCTTATCGCGGATTATAGCTCAAGTAGATCCGCTAACGGATGGCTCTGTTCAGATACGGGTAGGCGATAGGTGGATAGAAGTGGGACGGGTGGCGGAAACGGGTGTCTGGCTTGCCTGGGGTGCGACTACGGAGGGAATGGGCGAGCAAGCGGCAGCACGGGTGGTTATGCTACATCAGGAATACTCATTATATCCGGAACACACAATAT
This sequence comes from Candidatus Methanophagales archaeon, assembly GCA_013139985.1. Taxonomy (GTDB): domain Archaea; phylum Halobacteriota; class Syntropharchaeia; order Alkanophagales; family Methanospirareceae; genus Methanophaga. The sequence continues at coordinate 7,176 of WSZT01000036.1, forward strand.
TAGCGAATCTAACCTCCTGTATCGGTTTGAAGATGCCAGAAGAGCTTGGGCGGATGAAAGCGAAGTTTGTTCTGCAAGGGGTGGGATTCAGCGAAGAAACAACGGAGGAAATACTGCCAAAAACGCATAGTGAACTGAGCGTTGGAGAAAGACAGCGTATTGCTCTTGCTCAGGTAATAATGAAGGAACCTGCAATAGCCGTGCTTGATGAGCCAACAGGCACAATGGACCCGATAACAAAGAAATTCGTTGCCGATTCTATAAGGGCGGCACGTGAAAACCTTGGGGTGACACTCTTAATTGTCACTCACGACACGGATTTCGCTTACGATGTCTGTGATAAGATAGCGCAGATGCAGAATGGCAAGATAACGGAGATAGAAGACTTGAAATATGGTACCGAGCAAAAATAATGGCCGTTGGTAGAGAGACGCAGATGTTAGCCTGCAGGAAAGGGCAGGGGCTTGGGTTAGGTGGCGGTATTGCCCAGAGAGGTACATTTGCGAAAGCGTGGAAGAACGATGTAGTTGCGGTTGCGATGTCTCCGGGTACAAGGCACGTGCCAAAGCCGGTATGCGAGATAACCACGGAATTAAGGGGTAAAGGTGTATCTACCGGTGTACTAGTCTTGAATGCCGGTAATGGGACGCCGCGTGATGCACCAAGGACTGGTGGACATGGTTCAATTTTTGGATTGGAGCAAAAAGAGATAGATATAATCGGTGGGCATAAGCTTGCCGTATTACATCATGGCAACGTAAAAGAGCATTTCATCTATAAAGTGCGGCTCGAGTTGAGAAAGATCCCGATTTCTGCTATCATCCTTTGTCAAAGCCCGGTAACGTTTGAGGAGTTCGAGCAGGTAGGTGTAAGCACGAGGAATAAAGAGTGTGAAACGCCGGGTAAAGTCGTGGGTATTGTGAGTGACATTGTGAGGCGAGAGAGTGTTCCGCAAGATAAACTAGACGAAATCGTGAGCAAAGTGAGAATGTGCCTCAGGGAAATAGAAGAGAGTGAAGAAAAAAAAGCCTAAATTGATACTAACGTTCTTTACGCATTGTTTGAACTTGATACAACAGATCAAACCAAGGTGGCAAGACGTTCAATTAGTAATATATCAGAACATTTAGCGTGAGATAAATGTTCCATGGACGAAAAGGAAATAGCACTGTTGTGGGATGAAGACACAGCTTTTAAGCGGTATCTTGTGAATATGGGTTTTAATTGTGAACTAGTAACACCGATAGTCTTAGTTGCTCCTTTCTTTTCCCTTACTGGTTATAAATTGTTAATTGTACCCGCGGGATTTGGGAATGAGACATATTCAAAGATATTGGTAGGGCTCAGAGCAAAAAGTGAACACATAAAAGATTTTGTAGAGGCGGGGGGGACACTCTTTATATTCGGTGCGCTTTCAAATAAGGAGGTATATAACTGGCTCCCGGTAAAACTCAAATATGTGATGGAGGAGAGGCGGGTAAGAATATTAGTGGTGAAGAAGCATAAAGCAGCGATGATAGTGGAAAAAGAAGAATGCATGTGTGATGGCTACTTTACGGAGGTAGGAGAAGAAGGCGAGATATTTTTAAAGGAAGAGGGAGGGAAAGCGATTTTGGCTCTCGCGGAATACGGAGCTGGTGCTATTATTGCTACAACAATCCATGAATATCCATCCAGGGAATTTATAGCGTATTGTGTGGGGAGAAGATAATTGTATCTAATACGAACATATATCCATAAGCAAACATAAAAGTTATAAAGTCGCTATGTATAAGGGGGGGAGATATTGTGTTCAAGAAGATAGAAAAAAGAGATGGTAGGGTAAAAAAATTCGAAGTAGAGAAGATTACAAATGCAATTGCAAAAGCAGGTGAGGTGACCGGCGAATTCGATTATGAGATAGCGCAGAAATTGACCCTCAAGGTTTTGAATTTAGCACAACAGGCGATTCCCCGTGATATACCGACAGTGGAAGAGATACAGGATGTAGTCGAAGAGATTTTATTATCCTCTCCATATCGCAAAACGGCTAAGGCGTACATTATTTATCGAGAGCAGCATGCGGGCATAAGAGAGATTACTTCCAGAGCGAATGTTGACCTGGTTGACCAATATTTAGAGAAGATTGACTGGCAGGTGAACGAAAATAGCAATATGTCGTTCTCTCTACAAGGGTTAAACAATTATGTATCGTCGGAAATAACTAAAATTTACTGGCTGGTTAAAATTTACCCGCCGGAAATCAGGCAAGCGCATTTAAATGGCGATTTCCATATACACGACTTAAATCTTCTCTCCGTTTATTGTGTTGGCTGGGACCTTTTTGACCTTTTGGTAGAGGGATTCAAGGGGGCACCGGGGAAGATAGAAAGCAAACCAGCTAAGCATCTCCATAGCGCTTTAGGGCAGGTAGTGAATTTCTTTTATACGCTTCAGGGTGAGGCGGCGGGAGCGCAAGCGTTCTCCAATTTTGATACGCTTCTTGCGCCTTTCATACGATATGATCGCTTGAGCTACAAAGAAGTGAAGCAGGCATTGCAGGAGTTTATATTTAACATAAATGTCCCTACAAGGGTAGGATTCCAAACTCCGTTCACAAACATCACCTTAGATTTGACGGTTCCTAAATACTACGCCGACAAGGGCGTGATTATTGGTGGCAAGCTACAGCACGAGACGTATAATGAGTTCCAGGAGGAAATGGCGTTGTTCAATAGGGCCTTTTTAGAAGTGATGGCAGAGGGCGATGCAAAAGGCCGGGTATTTACTTTCCCTATCCCTACCTATAACATTTCCAGGGACTTTAACTGGGAGAATAGTAATTTGGAAGGTCTATGGGAACTTACAGCAAAATACGGGGTGCCGTATTTCAGTAATTTTATCAATTCTGATATGAACCCTGAAGATGCCAGAAGCATGTGCTGTCGGTTAAGAATAGATAATAGAGAGTTAGAAGTAAGAGGAGGCGGACTTTTCGGCTCCAATCCCTTAACCGGTTCTATTGGTGTGGTCACGATTAACATGGGAAGACTTGGATATTTAGCCAAAGACGAAGATGAGTTCCTCACCTCTTTAGAACGGTTAATGATTCTGGCAAAGGCGAGTTTGGAGATAAAGAGGGGCGTGTTAGAGAAGTTTACGGAAGAAAAACTTTATCCGTATACACAATTTTATTTGAGAGGCGTAAAAGAGCGTTTTGGCGAATACTGGAAGAACCATTTCTCTACGATTGGTTTATTGGGTATGAATGAAGCCTGCTTGAATTTCTTGGGAGTGGATATTGCAGCGAAAAAATCCCGGGAGTTTACCGTAAGAGTTTTAGATTTTATGCGTGAAAAATTACTGGAGTTCCAGGAGGAGACGGGGAATAATTATAATCTCGAGGCTACGCCAGCGGAGGGAACTTCTTATAGATTGGCGAGGATAGACAAGGAGAAGAATCCAGAAATAATCTGCGCTAACGAAGAGGAGTATAAGGCAGGAGCCGAGCCGTTTTATACTAATTCTACACAACTACCGGTGAATTACACGGATGATGTCTTCGAGGCGTTAGATTTGCAGGACGCAATCCAGACAAAATATACGGGAGGAACGGTATTACATGTATTCGCAGGTGAGCGGGTTAAAGACCCTGATACCATTAAGGGGTTAATACGTAAAGTTTGTGAGTCATATCATTTGCCTTATTTCACGTTCACGCCTACGTTTAGTGTATGTCCCTCTCATGGTTATATCGCGGGGGAACATAGTACTTGTCCAGAGTGCGGTGCGGAGACCGAGGTATATTCACGTGTAGTGGGTTATCTACGGCCGGTAAACCAGTGGAACAAAGGTAAGCGGGAAGAATTTAGAAAACGGAAGACCTTTGTCGTAGAACCAGTTCAACCACTTGAAATCGGTGGAAAAGGGAAGGTGAGTCGGGCGTTGGATTCAACTACAAAAACAAGCAAAGCTGTTGGTGTCAAGGGCAATTATGGGGCTGTTGAGTATAAACAGTTGGATTTGATTACTTTTGGTGATGATGTGGATGAGACGGAATGACTGGCAAGAATATTTAAATGCTGATGCCAATATGTTAATAGCATGTTAATTGGCGGTTTTCAGCGTTTCTCGCTAATAGACTATCCCGGCAAGATATGTGCGATTGTGTTTACCCAGGGCTGCAATCTCAAGTGTCCGTACTGCCACAATCCGGAGCTGGTGGACCCGAAACTCTTCTCGCATCCCATCCCTGAGGCAGACATCTTTGCATTTTTGCAAACTCGGCGTGGAAAGCTGGATGCGGTGGAAATAACGGGTGGGGAACCAACACTGCAGCCCGACCTGATTGATTTTACCAAAAAGATAAAATCATTGAACTTCCTGGTTAAGCTGGATACAAACGGTAGCAATCCGGGAATATTAAGAGAACTGATTGAATTAAATATGGTGGACTATCTTGCGATGGATGTGAAAGCACCTCTGGAGCGTTACCAGGAGATTACTAATTCTAATGTTGACCAGGCGAAAATAAAAGATAGTATCGAGTTAATCATGCATGCGGGATTGGATTATGAATTTCGAACAACAGTGGTAAAATCGCAACTCGGTAAGACCGACATTTTGGCGATAGGTAAACTGATACGTGGTAGTAAACGCTATGTCTTGCAGAAATTCATGCCGGAAACGGTATTGGACCAAGAAATTCTTGATGGTGTGGTGATTTACACAGATGAAGATTTAGTATGTTTTAGGGATGCGGTAAAGAGTTATGTGGCCGAATGTGTGGTGCGGTAGAATGACCACGAGATTACAGAGATTAACACAGTTTGTTCCGTTGGCGGATGCAGCCCAAATATAAATAGTACCGCTGTTTGTTTATTAACTAAACGATGGAACTAAACGAGCTATTGGGGATAGGCGATTTTATGCTGGTAGAAAAGAGCTATGCCGATCAAAAGTGGCTGGGCAGGACGCTCGAATACATGGCTAAGTTGAAAGGGGAAGATGTAGTAGAAGCGATAAGGATACTAGATAAGCAGCAAGAGCTGATAGGGCTTGCTATACGCGACAAAGATTTGGAGTTCTTGATTATCTTTACTGATGTCATCGCAGATAGCGGCAAGAAGGAAGAATTTGAGGCTCTTGCGAGCATGGTAAAAGGAGCAAAGACAAAAGAGGTGGAGAAGGCGGAATTTCATGAAGGGATGGTCGAGTTTTATTCCCTCGGGTTGGTGAACAGATTATTTTGTGATTGTAATTTAAATTTAAAAGAGGATAGCTTTTATCCGCGAGAAAGGATAGAGGTATTAAAGAACGTATTGGGCGAATTCATAACTGAGAATGAGCTAAGCGGAAATAATAAAACACTTGAGATTGGATGTGGCGATGGTGGTGCGACGATAGCACTGCATGAGCTGGGTATTTACCCTCTCACTGTAGATATAAACAAGTGTGAGATTTGTAAAGGCTTGGAGGAAGAGGCGTTAGAGCCCAAGAGGAGTATCATATTGGATTGTTCACTCCTTTCATCTTTCTTTGAAAAGGAATTTGATGTTGTGTTTGGATTCATGGTAGGAAAGCTAACTCATTTTGAGCAACTGAACTGGGAGAAGGTCTTACGAGAAGTCTCGAATGTATTAAGAAGCGAAGGTAAAGTGCTATTTACTGTCTCGAGTGAAGAAGAAGCGGTCATTATAACAGACCTATTGAATGATGATTTCGAAGGTGAGATAAAAGAGAATAAAGGAAGCAATGGGTATTTCGACCAGTGGCTGTATGTGGGTAAGCTGCGGGTGTCTGCTTAAAAATCCACCGATTTTTAAGCAGACAAGGCAAAAGGCAAAATGCAAAGGGCAAAAGTCAATAAGGGAACTCCCGGTAAATAGTTTACCCAAAAAGTTTTGATAATTAATCTGTGTCTGTGGATATTCCCTTGGTTTCTTTAATTTGGCAGAGAAAAACTTCCAGTTCCTTGAGATTTTTTGCTATTCGATACTTCAAAGCTCCCAGAATCAGTGGGTTATCTGCGTCTGACATGAGTGTTCTTGGATCCGTTTTTAGACCAATACATTCTTTACCCCGAGCATATGCATATCCAATCTCAACGCATGCACCCTCATCCGGAACTCTACCATCCATAACAAAAATCACAACATCCGCTTTTTTAAGCTCATTAATATCGCGATCAAAAATTTTATTCATAGCGGCGGATTTAGTTGTCTCATTTGCTAATAAATCGGACAACTTATGGCCATCACGTTGTGGCAGAAATGTTTCAAAGCCGAAATTCTCAAGAAAATCACTCAAATATCTGTTATACCGCCTCTCCGCTTCCGAGAATAATGGACCTGCTATGTATATCCTTATCATTGTGTATCCTCTACTCCATCAACACCACCTTTTATCAATCTTATCTTGATAGGAATCGATGAAAGTACTACCTTTTTCTTATTGTTTCTCTCTTATATATGTGTATTAGAGTTACCCGCGCTACACACTTGAATCTTCCCCCTTGCAAAATGTAGTAACTCTTTTGGGCAATATAATCTCCTTGAACACTCTTTCAAAATATCTATCAGTCATACCTGCTATATAATCCCTCACCTTTTCTTTACTGGTCGAAATGTCAAGGTATTCTCTACTAATCCAACTTACGTTCATGAAATGTTCATATATTCTAGAACTTTCATCTTTCTCTTCAAGGGCATTTAAAAACTTGTGAAAAAGTGTTTCGTACATCGCCTCAATTTTCCCCTGTTCCGCTTTGATCTTCGCATTTTCATATATATGCTCATAGTTGAATTGTTTATATTCCTCTACGGAGTCTGAAATTTCTTTTGAATACGAGATGTAATTTTGACCATAACTATTTTCGATTATATCGATAATAAGTGTGTTTATTATCTCATCATTCTTTGTTCCAATATTTTCCCGACAACGCTCTGGGACTTCTAACTCGGGATTTATGAAGCATATTTCAATTGCATCTTGAAAATCTCTACCTAAATATGCTATTGTATCAGCGAATCTTACAACACATCCCTCTAAGGTCATGGGAACATAATCTTGTTTCCCCTTTTTAATATCCTCTATTTCTTTATCTAATTTTTCCCAGCCTTTATCCCAATTGGGCTCTAATAATTGATTGTGGATCTCACCATTATGACATAAAATTCCATCGAGTACTTGTAGCGTTAGATCACAATCTTCGATCGTATCAAGGAATTGAACGCCTTGAACATTATGCAAAAATCTACCGAGTCCATGTCTTTCACATAATCCTGACATAATAGACTCACCAAGATGACCAAATGGGACATGACCTATATCATGTCCCAGTGAAACAGCCTCAATTAAGTCTTCGTTTAATTTAAGACACCTGCCTATAGTCCGGGCAATCTTTGAAACTAGTTGGACATGAAGAACACGATGTGTGATATGATCATTATCCACTAAAGAAAATACTTGTGTTTTATCTATGTATCTTGAATAAGCATGTGTATGTGCGATCCGATCAGCGTCTCTCGAATATTTAGCCCGAATATCATCGGTATATTTTTGCTTCCTTCTTAATCCATCATCACTTTTAGAAGCAAATTCTGACAGACATTTATCTTCCCTATCCCCAATATAAGACGTTATTTTTTCTTCTAAATCGCTCTTTATTGTCCTCTTATATTTATCCTTCATTAGATCACTTCATTACAGAAAAATTGACTTCGCCCACGCCAATGAATCATGGCTAGGAAGTTACTTACCGTTTTCGCATTTTTTTCATGATTTTATCCATACGCATCTTACGCCAATCCTCTAAACCATTTATCCATTCTTCATGCTTTTTGAATATATATTCTTTTGCCTCCATCAATGTCTCCTGCGAATTACTCCATAGTACTATCCGAGGTACATAATCCTTGGTAGGTAAGTCGGTTCTTGGATCAAAGGCATCTTCTGATTGCTCCTCCTGGCCTATTTCCAATCCGAACTTTTCCACAGCCTCGAATACTATACCTGTAGTTATACCACGAGGTATAGCTAGTGCATATTTCTCATCTTCCATTTTTTCTCTCCTTATCCAGCACCAGCACCATCTACGGCACCCATATCCATACTCGCTTCCAGTTCCTGGGCATAACACTCAGCGCAAAGAATTCTTCCCTGTACTGCAATGAATTCACCTTCTTTCACCTCTTTACCACAACTTGAACAAATCGCTTCCTTTGGTCGCAGTTCATCAGCCCTTTCTGCCTCTCTCTCCTGCCACCTTTTCGTTCTCTCGAGTGGCGTCTCTTCTACTCCTTGGGTCATTTTACTAACAACTAAAACTAATTAAGTCATTCTATATAAAGGTGAAGATAAAGATGAAAATAGTGCTCAGACGGACGCCGAAAAGATACTTCTTCGATTCACATAGAGCTTTAACGCCTGAGGAGACGCTGAGCGATGTCGAAGACCTAAAAGATAAGGTAGGAATAACGAAGGTAGAGGATATTACAGGGCGGGATAAGCTCGATATACCTATATGTTCTGCGAGCCGGCCGGGAGCAAAAGAAGGTGCAGTGTCGGTCCACGCCGGAAAAGGGCTTACAGATGAGCAATCGCGTGTATCGGTGCTCATGGAAGCAATAGAGCGATATTCCGCGGAAATAAAAGATGATGACCGGGCGGGATTCATGTTTGAATCATATAGTGAATGCGAAGGCGCAAAAGTGAACCCATCATCGCTAATATTGAGTGCTATTTCTAACGTTGGTCCGAAAACAAAGATAGAGTGGTGTGACGGCTATGACCTACTGCGAGAAGAGGAGATTCTAGTGCCGGCAAATGCGGTATTTCATCCCTACATGTCTAATCGAGGAGGAAGACTATTTAGAAGCGACAGTAACGGCATAGCGTCTGGTAACAATTACGAAGAAGCTATCTTTCATGGTATATCCGAAGTGATAGAGCGCGACGCTTTAAGTTCGGTAGAGCTAAAGAAGGATGCAGGTGAGCGAATAGAACTCAGCGAAGAGGATGGCATGATCTACGAGTTAAAAGAGCGATTTGAGTCGGTGGGTGCAGTACCTCGATTCTGGTATATCCCATCAGACACGGGATTTACAACGGTTGCATTAGCTTTAGATGACCTCTCCGAGGATCCTTCTTTACTCGTTTATGGCGCGGGGACACATAGCGATCCGAGAATAGCAACAATAAGAGCAATAACAGAAGCAGCGCAGTCGCGACTCATGCAGATAGTGAGTGGCGATGTAATGAAAACGCCATTTGTAATGAGTTATTCCGCAATGAAGCGATTGAATAAGCACTGGTATGAAGATAAGGGAGACGAAAAAGTGAAGTTGAACGAGCTTCCAGCTCTGGCGACTGATACAATAGATGGTGATATAATGGTTGCGCTTGATAAATTGAAGGAGCTTGTGGACCGAGTAATTGTGGTAGATTTAACGCGGGCCGAGATAGGTATTCCAGTTGTCAGGGTGATTATTCCCGGATTTGAAGTGTATGCGCGGAACTCGGAGAGGATAGGGCATAGGTACAAGTGAGTCGGCACAAAAAACCATCGATTTTTGTGCAGACAATGCAAAGTGCAAAGTGCAAAAGTCAAAGATACTTCAACGGTGCTTTGTATTTAGGGGAGAAAACTTCCTTATCGCCTCTTCCAGTTCCTGACGATATTCTAAATCGTCACGTTCGACCTCTCGAAGTATTTCTTCCCTTGTCTTCGATTTAGAAAGAGAAAGCCATGTGATTCTATCCTCTTCCTGGTCCTTTATGGTTCTTCTCCTGGAGCTGAGGTCAGGGTAAACGGTTATCCATGTTTCTTGTGGTGGTGGAGTAGGATATTCACGATAGCAGCTCCTGCTAATTATAGCATTAGGAAGGTACTCAGCAGCGATTTTGTACGCTCGTTCCATATCTTCTATTGTTGGACGCTCTGTCACACGCTCAAACGCGAAGGTAGGCGCAAATGGGTTTATCCTGAATTTTATGTTGCTATTCACGTCAGAAAGGAAAATAGCTATCTGTTCTATCTCCTCCACGTCCACAATACCGGGCATATACACCGTTTGTATTAGCAGTTCCACCCCTGTATCGTTTAACATTCTCACGGCATTTAATACCGGTTTGTTCGACTTGCCGGTATACCATATATGGATTTCATCCGAGAAAGCTTTAATGTCTATATGGGCTTCTGTTAAACCCGCCTCCTTCAACTCGGCTGCATAATTACTATTTCCTTCCCGTCCTATCTCATAACCATTGGACATTAAAATAATCTCCTCAAATCCTTTTTCCTTCAAACCTTTTACGAGCGTCAGGAGAAATTCCTTGTCGAGTGTGGGTTCGCCACCGGTAATCATCGCTTTGGTAGGCAGCTTACCATAGTGTTTGAGGCATGCCTGTTCAGCGCGCTTTAGCGTCTCCTCCGGACTGAGCAAGGTCCCGCCGCCATCGCGTGCCGGTCGGAAACAGCCGCGGCAGCGGAAGTCACAGCCGGTGAGCATGAACCAGATGCGGGGTTCTATATCAGAAAGCGTAAAATATTGTATGTTCCTTTTGCCCATTTTTTCTCTTAATTATTATATTGGCTACTAATTAATATTAAAAGATTAGAAATCTCGTATTTGTGATGAAACTATACCTTTTTTATGCTTTGCACACAAACAAGAAATAGGTGAAAAAAAAAATATGGTAAAAATCACAGAAGAAGTGAAAGAGCTAGTAGGTAAATCAAAGGGTTTTGCTGTCGCTACCGCTACCAAAGAAGGAGAGCCAAATGTGGTGCCGCTTGCATTTGGGAAAGTTCTATCAGAGACGGAAGTGCTGCTGATGGATGTCTTTATGAAAAAGACGGAAGAGAATATAAAGACAAATCCCAGGGTGGCTATTTCTGTCTGGGATATGGAGACTTATACAGGCTATCAGTTTAAAGGTAGTGCTCGGATAGAAACGTCGGGAAGCGTCTTTGACGATGGCGTTAATATGGTGAAAGCAATGATGCCCTCGCTTAACCCAAAAGCTGCGGTTGTCGTTACGGTGGACTCCATCTATGTGACTTCTCCGGGACCCGATTTGGGTAAAAAGGTAGAATAGAAGAAATTGTAGTGAAACAGTTATTAATATTAATAGAATACAAAAAATCGGTGACAAAATGCAAAGAAAGGTAGAAGAAAAGAAGACATTTATGCTTTTAGTGGTGGCGGGTATAGTGCTATTAACCGTAACGATAGGAACAGTGGCAGGGGCTGGATCTTCGAGTGGGGGCAGCGAGTGTCCTACTTGCAATTTTGAGCCTACTTATGACTTCTTGATGGGTGACGATGGAACCACCTGCTCTTCCTGTGGTGGTCAACGCCTGTCTGATTCTTTGAATCTTTTTTCTGATGATATTCCTATTCATCCTACAAATTGTGACTATGAGAATCCAGGCCTCATTGTTTATATGGACGATCTTAGAAATAACAGTGATCCAAATGTTGTGATCGCGGATGTTCGCACTCCTGAGCAATATGCGGAGGGGCACATTCCGGGTGCAATAAATTTGGATTGGGCTAATTTCAGAAAGGGAAAAGGCGTTTTTATCGGAGTTGAAAATGCAACGAGGATTTTAGGTGAGCAGGGAATAAATGAGGAGAATGAAATAATCGTGTATTGCAGTAGTGCTATGGGTACGCAATGCCCGGCATCTTATTATGTCTTCTGGATGCTCGAATACCTCGGGCATGAGCACGTTTCGGTCCTGGATGGTGGGTTCAATGCATGGAGCCCTGCGTATGGATACACGCAGAACGAGACGACACGAGCTCCTACTACGTATACAGCCACTGTGGTGGACGAGAGGTTTGCCGATACAGAGTGGGTTCAAAATAATCTTAATAACTCGGCGGTTCAGATAGTGGATGCAAGAACGACAGAAGACTACAAGGCGGGTCATATCGAAGGTGCAATAAACATAAACTACGAAAATCTGTTTAGAGATGGGGACCGGTTGAGAGGAGCGGATGGACTGAGGTTGTTTTTATCGCCTGTCGTGATCCCCGGATTGGATAAAAAGAAGGATACAGTTGTGTATTGCCAATCAGGAGCGAGCGCGTCATTCTTGTATCTCGCATTGCGAATGATGGGTTATCAAGTGCGGAATTATGACGGGTCATGGAACGTATGGTGTGAAACACATCCTGAGCTAACGATACCGATTTCAAATGTGAGTGTAAATCCGAGTTCTGTATATAAAGGTGGTACAGTAAGCATATATGCAGATGTAAAAATCAATTCTACTGAAATGAAGGAAGAGGCAACGGGCACCTCGCTTAATCCAAGTGGACGTAATCTACCATATATTCCCGGTGCAGGTTGCGCTTATTGTAGTGGCGCATCTGCTGTCCCGACATCCTCTACATCCACCGGTACTTCTTTTGTCCGTGGATACATATATGATGGCAATGGAACCAATGTTAAGATTGTCATTATGCAGACTGATGATAGCGGTGATAGGCGATATCTGGGTGAATGGGAGACAGACTCCGCAGAAGAGGGAATTTACCACGTGGATATTGTAGCATCGGATGGAGTATTAAGGGCAAAGGAAAAGGATGCGGCAACGTTTGAAGTGGTGTCAGATACTGCGGGTCCCTAATATTAGAAAGAAAATGCGATTAATAGTTCCACATCCGGGGCATTTTGAAGCGTTGAAGGAGATAATAGCGGTCAAAGAGGCGGAGGGCTTGAAGGAAGTAGACGAGGTTTTTATGGGCGGATCTCCGGATGTGATGGGTAGTGGACGAGGAGTGCTACATGCACCGCTTATTGAAGAGATAAAGGAACAGACCGAATATGCGCATCAACATGGCATAAAGATGAATGTGGTGATGAACTCAACATGTACAGGCGGGCATCACCTGACGTTCGAGGGCTATAAGATGTTTGAGTGGTACTTTGGGGAACTGAACAAAGCGGGTGTTGATGCAGTTACGATGGCAGAGCCATACTTGGTGGAGTTACTTCGTGAATTCCCAATGAAGATAGTTGTATCAGTTTTATCGTATGTTGATGCGCCACAGCGAGCGAAATTCTTTGAAGACCTCGGCGCTGATGTGATAACCGTGGACACGAACATAAACCGGCACTTTGATCTGTTAGAGGGGATAGTAAAGGCGGTGAACTGTGACGTACGGATAATAGTGAATGAAGGCTGCCTATATAAATGCCCGTTTAGATACTCGCATTACAATCTCGCCTCGCATCTTAGTAGTTTAAACCAGCCTCAGTCTCCGCTATTTGCGCCCGACTATTATTTTGACAAGTGCATAGCCATCCGTCTGAGGAATCCGACACAGATGATAAAGTCCGGATGGATAAGACCAGAGGACGTAAAGGAATACGAAGCAATAGGTATTGCGGACATCAAGCTTTCCGGTAGGACAAAGGCAGTGAATTGGATAATAAATTGTATGCGGGTATATTCCAAGAGGTCGTACAAGGGTAACCTGCTTGAACTTCTTGATTGTCCTCAGATGCTCAGGTACATGTTTTACATAGACAATGAGAAGCTTGCGGGTGGTATAGAGCACTGGAAGAGCTGCAAGAAGATATGTAATGAATGTGGCTATTGTGATACACTAACAAAGGACGCAGTAACCATTTTAAAATGAGAATCGAAGAAAACAATTATGCTTTCTTGAATCTGACATATATATGTCCACGAGGCATTGAGTATTAACTATGCTATGACTTTATTGGAGAATGAAGCCAAACTGGTGAAGAGGTTGTGTGCGCGAATTTTAGAGGCAGAAGAAGAAAAGCGAAAGATACTGGATCTTGGGTGTGGCAGTGGAAAACTCGCAGTATATTTGAGTGAAGAGACGGGATATGATGTTACCGGGGTAGATCCCAGCCGCGAGCGAATAGAAAAAGCACGAGAGAAATCGTCTTCTGTCACCTTTGAGGTTCAGCCTGCGGATGAGACGGCTTTTGCGGATAGCACATTTGATGTAGTCGTATCGCTAAAGTCATGGCATGAAATGGTCAATCCAAAAGCGGCATTACGAGAATCCATGCGGCTACTTACAGAAGGCGGGAAGATATATATTATCGACTGGGTAGGCGGTGTCGGGCATACGAAGAAGTATTTCACAATGGAGACTAGAGCACATGCGAAGAAGTATTTCACGATGGAACGTCTAAGGGAAATGCTTTCAGAAGCAGGATTTACCTATATAAGAATTGAACTTAATATTGAGGGTGAATTGATGTTGGCGGAAGGACAGAAGTAAATGCAAAATGCAAAATATCCATCTTATCGCGCGGCCAAAAATAGCGAGTCACAGGGTTTTCCTTTTGGCTCTTCGCTGCTTCGCCACATCCGCCCCTCATCTTGCTCGCCTTTTTATATTTTGTAATCTAAGTGCACAATGGAAGAGGTATTAGAGATGTATTTCGGGAGACCCAAACACGAGCAAAAAGTATCTTTTTGGATATATTTAGTGCAAGCATTATTTGTGCAGTTGAATAAAGCCCCATATAAAACTTTCGGAATTCAGCACCAAATTAACAAATTCGATGCCACGGGATATTAATCAATTACAAACTCCGCTATATGTGCCTCTATTAACTGATACGGGCTGCAGAATGCATGCACGTCCATTATTTGGGGCCATTACAATTAGATGTGAGTGTATACCACCCACACTTTTTATTAAATTGTCATAACAGGTATGAACAATCGTTAAGTCTGTACGACTCCATTCCGGTGGGCATCTCAATTTTGGAAGCGCGAAAAATATCGAAAAGCTTTTATGTATAGGTACAGTATGTACCCATGTGTACTCTATGATGTGTAGAGTAAACGAAATAAGTAAGGAGGAAAAAAAAATATGGCAGACGAGATAGATTTATATGATGACAGAGGTAGCGTATTAGCGAAGGGCGTACCACTAGATGCGATCAGTCCGTTGAAGAATGCTGCGATAAAGAAGATTATCAGCATGACCATTCGGACAGGTGCGGTTGACATGGCGGGCCTGGACAAGAAGTTGAAGACAGGGGCAATAGCCGGAAGAGGTATGGTAATCCGGGGCGTAGGAAGAGACATCCCTGTACTAGACAAGGTGAACGAGATAGCGAAATCCGTAGAGGACATGCTGCGTGTTGAACCAGGCGATGACACGAAAGTCGAGTTAATCGCAGGTGGAAAGCGGATGTTGACGCAGGTGCCAACGGCAAGGATCCTATCCGATTACTCCGTAGGTCTAACAGCGGCAATGGGTGCGCTGACGCACGCGATAATAGACGTATGCGACGTGAGTATGTGGGATGCACCGTATGTGCATGCAGCAGTATGGGGAATGTACCCCCAGAATCCAGACCCGGCAGATGGAGCAGTAAAGATGCTCGTGGATATACCGATGAAGAATGAGGGTCCGGGATTTACGCTGAGGAACATACCTGTGAACCACTTAGCGGCGACAGTGCGGAAGAGAGCGATTCAGGGTTCTGCATTAACCATGATCCTGGAAGAGGCAGCGCAGTTTGAGATGGGTAACTGCATGGGACCCCATGAGCGTGGGCATCTTCTGGACCTGGCGTATGAGGGACTGAATGCGAACAACCTATTGTACAACCTGATAAAGGATAACGGAAAGGGTACACTGGCCGATGTTGTGTATGGCCTGGTGGAGAAAGCAAAAGAAGACGGCGTGATAAAACCTAAGAAGAAGCTGGGATCCGGGTACATGGTTTATGAGGCACCAGATCCACAGTTGTGGAATGCATATGCATCTGCGGGACTGCTTGCAGCGGTATGCGTGAATTGCGGTGCGATGCGTGCAGGTCAATCAGTACCAGGATGTATCATGTATTTCAACGTGCTGCTGGAGCATGAGACCGGTATGCCTGGAGTGGATCATGGAATGGCACAAGGTGCTTCTGTATCGAGTTCGTTCTTTTCGCACTCGATCTATGGAGGCGGAGGACCAGGAGTGTTCTACGGGAACCACATCGTTACGAGGCATCCGAAAGGTCAGTTCATACCATGCTTCTGCGCTTCGATGTGCTTAGATGCGGACACGATGTACTTCTCACCAGCGAGGACATCTGCGCTGTATGGAGAGGTACTGGGAGCGATACCGGAGTTTGCGGAGCCGATGAAAGCGGTTGCAGGAGCCGTATAAATAAGGAGGAAAGAAAAAAAATGCCACAATATTGTCAAGGAAAAACACATATAGCTGATACACGAAGAAGATACATGAACCCAAACGTCAAGTTAGAGAAGCTGAGAGACATAGCGGAAGAGGACATTGTGAGATTACTTGCACACCGTGCTCCAGGAGAAGAGTACAAGAGTATTCATCCACCTCTGGAAGAGATGGAAGAGCCGGATTGCGCAGTTCGTCAGATGGTAGAGCCTACAGATGGTGCAAAAGCAGGTGACCGAATAAGATACGTGCAGTACACCGATTCGATGTTCTTCTCACCGATAACGCCTTATCTACGTGCACAGTCTGCGTTTAACAGGTATAGAGGTATAGACCCAGGAGTGCTATCAGGGAGAACGATCATAGAAGCGAGAGAGAGAGACGTAGAGAAGATAGCCAAGGAAACACTCGATAGTGAGCTCTACGATACTGCAAGGACCGGACTGAGAGGAAGGACAGTGCACGGGCATGCGGTTCGACTGGATGCGAACGGTATGATGTTCGATGCTCTGCGGAGATGGTCAGTAGATGAGCGCACAAAAGAGGTTACTTACGTGAAGGACATGATCGGCGGTGCGATGGACAAAGAGGTAGTAATGGGCAAGCCACTGTCAGAAGCAGACTTACTGAAGAGGACGTGCATGTACAGGAACGCGCAAGGCGGAGTCTGGCAAGAGGAAGATGATCCGGAGTCAATGGATGTATGTGCAGAGATACACTGGAAGAGAACGGTAGGTGGATTCCAGCCCTGGAAGAATATATCAGACGTAAAAGGTGGAAAGAAGGACATAGGCGTGAAGAACCTGAAGTTGTTCGTACCAAGAGGAGGAGTATTATAAAATGCCATATAATGATATACAGCATAGTTTCATGAAGGCGATGTCAGATAAGTTCGATGAGAAGCCAGAGAGTACCGAGACAAAGTTCTACGTGTATGGTGGTATAGCGCAGAAAGGAGGGATGAGGAAGCGAGAGTTCATAGCTGAAGCGAAGAAGATCGTAGATAGCCGGGTATCTGGTACGCCAGCGTACAATCCTGATGTAGGGATGCCGCAAGGGCAGAGATTCTTGATGCCTTACATGATGAACCACACGGACATCATGGTGAACGCGGACGATCTGCACTGGATAAACAATGCAGCAATGCAGCAGTGCTGGGACGACATGAAGAGAGGTATCGTCTTAGGACTAGACGATGCGCACGGCCTGTTAGAGGCGAGATTGGGTAAGGAAGTTACGCCTGATACAATAAGCCACTACATGGAAGTTCTGAACCACGCATTACCTGGTGGTGCGGTCATTCAGGAGCACATGGTGGAGACGAAGCCAATGCTCGTAAATGACAGTTACGCGAAGATATTCACCGGTGATGACGACCTTGCAGATGCTGTAGACAGGAGGTTCCTGTTAGACATCAACAAGGAGTTCGCAGCAGGCTGGGAGAAACCAGGCGAGCAGGCAGACCAGTTGAAAGATGCAATTGGGAAGAAGATCTGGCAGGTCCTGTGGATGCCCACAGTCGTAGGGAGGATGACCGATGGTGGAACGATGTTCAGATGGGTAGGTATGCAGGTCGGAATGACAATGATAAGTGCATACAAGTTGTGCGCAGGGGAATCAGTTACGGGTGAATTCGCATACTATGCGAAGCATGCCGCAGTGGTTCAGTTGTCAAACTACATGCCGGTAAAGAGAGCAAGGGCACATAACGAGCCTGGTGGAATGCCATTAGGTATAAATGCAGACAGTGTGAGATCACCTGCATTGTTCCCGAACGACCCGATAAGGGATGAATTAGAGAGCATCGCAGTTGCAGCTATGGTTTACGACCAGTTGTGGTTCGGAACGTACATGTCTGGAGGTGTAGGATTCACGCAGTATGCGAGTGCAACATACACGGACAACATCCTGGAGGACTTCTGCTACAAGGGCTGTGAGATAGGACTGGATTACGCAGGTGGCGAAATGGCTTCGGTAAAGGGCGACAAGCTCAACATGGACATCCTGGAACAGATAATAAGAGCAGAGAACGATTATGCACTGACGCAATACGAAGCATACCCGACAGTTGCGGAGTCGCACTTCGGTGGATCGGTTAGGGCATGCTGTGCAGCAGCGGGATGTGGTAGTGCAGTTGCATGTGCAACAGGACTTGCACAGCCAACGCTGAGTGCGTGGTCATTGTCTATGCTGGGACACTACGAGCGTAAAGGAAGACTAGGATTCTTCGGATACGATCTGCAAGACCAGTGTACAGCATGTGGTTCGTATTCATACCAGAGCGATGAGGGAATGCCATTCGAGATGAGAGGCGTGAACTATCCGAACTACGCGATGAATGTGGGCCATCAGAGTGCGTACGCCGGTCTGGTAGCGGGAGCACACTGTGCGAACAAGGACGCATGGGTACTGTCACCATTGTGGAAGGTGGCGTTCTCAGATCGTGACCTACCGTTCGACCGTGGATACGTAACCAAGGAGTACGGACTGGGAGCAAACAGGGAATACACCAAGGTTGCAGGAGAGAGAGACCTGATAATCGCGGGACATTACGGCAGAGAACCTGGTGCAAGGTTGTAAATAACGCGAACGAACAAGAAAGGAAGTTTATTTAAGGAGGAAGGATATTTTTCCTCCTTCTTTATTTATTTTTTCTACCGTATTTGATTTAACTCTAAGAGCAGTTTACCAAACCACAGGATTACAGGGATTTCCAAAATAAATATAAATTATTGACACAGATGAAAAGATATAGAGACGAGGAAAAAATACTATTATTTATTATCTATGTAATTTGTCTATTTATTGCGTAGCAATCGGAAGTTTTGAGAGTAAAAAGGGGTAAGAAAAGATGAAAGTTAAGGATGTTATGAGCGGTCCGGTAATCACGGAGGATGAAGACACTTCTGTTACTATAATAGCGAGGGACATGGAACTGTCGGAGATAGGTAGTGTAGTGATAACAAGAGAAGACAAACCTGTTGGGATAGTTACTGACCGTGATATATCAATGAAGATTTGTGCTAAGATGGGAACACCAGGTGAGGTAACGGCAAAAGGGATAATGACCTCTCCTTTGATTACTATCGGACCAGAAGCACCGGTGGAAACGGCATGTGGGCTCCTGGCTGAGACTGACATAAGGCGGCTACCGGTGATGGAAAATGATAAGCTCGTGGGTATTATAAGCGTTAGAAATATATTGAGCGGTGCACCGGAGTATGTGCAAAGATTCTATCCCGCGGAAGGCGAACTGGTATCGGAGCAATTGGAAGTTGGGGATGTAATGACCTTGGACGTAATCACTGTGGATGAAGACACATTTGTCTCTGAAATATCTAAGGATATGGAAGAAACAGGGATAGGGGGTGTAGTGATAACGAGGGGAGGTAAGCCTATAGGTATGGTTACAGATCGTGACATAGCATCAAAAGTCATAATGGCAGATAAAAAGGCGAGCGAAATAAAAGCAAAGGAAATTATGTGCTCTCCTTTGATCACCATAGGGCCAGACGCATCGGTGGAGAAGGCATGCGGGATCATGGCTGCGAAAGGCATAAGAAGGATGCCGGTGATGGATGATGATAAGCTCGTGGGCATCATAAGCGTTAGAAATATATTGACACGATCACCCGGGCATGTATACAAATTCTATCCGGGGGAATGAAGGGATAGAAAGTTGTGGCGATATAATTTCGACAGTATTATTTTCAATTGTTAGAAGGTTATCGCCACAACTTGAATATACAATTCATAAGAAAATAGCTACTATTTCTCGCTTCGCCACATCTACCAACCCCTTGTCTGTTATTTTTAACTTCGGTATCACAGGTAAAGCGAGAAAAGAGATTGCAATAAGAGGAGCAGGCAGTTTACAGCCCATCTCGGAAATATTATCATCCATCTCTTTTTGCTTTCGCATCACATAATCCAACCCTTTATCACTCATGAGTCCAGCAATAGGCAGTTTTAACTCACTCGTTACTTCTTTGCCATTGCAAAGAACAATTCCTCCTCCTATATCCTTTAAACGGTTGCAAGCGAGAGCCATATCTTCTTCGTTTGTGCCTATAACGACAATATTATGCGAGTCATGAGCGATAGTGGACGCGATTGCACCTGTTTTCAATCCAAACCCTTTTACAAAACCCAAGCCCATATTACCGGAGTAATGGTGCCGTTCGAGAACACCGATTTCTAATATATCACGAGCTATCTCTATGCCGCTTATCTCTTCCACGAGCTCTTCCGTCAGGAGTTCTCCCTCTATCAAACCTATTATCCTCGCTTTTATTGCGCCTTCTTGCTCTATCACGAACTCATCAGGTTTCACTCGCATTATCCTTACACTTTCGCGATATTGTGGATAGTTAAAGCTATATTCAGCGCGCTGCGCAAAATCGGGCTTCCCATTTACTATCACTTTCTCGACTTCAAAAGTATCTAAATTCTTTAACAGTACGATGTCCGCGATTTTACCAGGGGCAATACAGCCGATTTCGCCATCCAGTTTGAACCATTGTGCGGGATTTATCGTACACATCTGCACCGCCTTCACGGGGTCTATTCCCTCCTCAATAGCTCTTCTCAAAACATAATCTAAATAACCCTCGTCCTTTAAATCGAGCGGTGTTCGGTCGCCGTCAGTGACAAGCATGCAATTCCTTGTATCTACGGTCCGCAACAGAGGAGCGATCTTTTTCAGGTTTTTAGCCACAGAACCTTCTCTCACCATCACACGCATACCCAGCCGGAGCTTTTCTCGCGATTCTTCATATGTGGTATTCTCGTGGTCCGAGCCTGCACCACTTACGACATAAGCGTTTAGATCTTTACCGCTGAGTAATGGTGCATGACCATCAATTGGCATTTTTAGCGCCTTTGCGATCTCTATCTTCTTCAATACCTCTTCCTCTTTTGCTATGACACCAACGTAGTTCATCACCTCTGCTAGGCCGATGATCCCGTCCATTCGCAGTAGTTTCCTTATTTCTGTATGGTCTATCGTCGCACCAGAGGTCTCGAGCCCCAGCGAAAGGTCTGTAGAAGGCACACAAGAAGGAGCCATACAAAATACTTTTAGTGCGGTGGTTCTTGCATCATCTAAAAGCGCTCGTATTCCCGCGATACCTAAGACGTTAGCTATTTCATGCGGGTCCGCAACCACAGCAGTCGTACCTCGGGGCACTACGGCCTTTGCGAATTCGCGTACCGAAAGCATGCTCATTTCTATGTGCGTATGCCCGTCTATCAATCCTGGAACCGCATAGTTATTCTGGGCGTCTATCTCCAGCCTACCATCGTATCTCCCTAATCCTGCTATCAAGCCATGAGCGATTGCAATATCGGTCTCGTATATCTCACCACTGCATACGTTGACAAGGTTCGCGTTTTTCAGTACTAAATCCGCTTTTTTGTCGCCTGAGGCGATGTCAATTAAGGCATTCATTTTTTGGCATTTTAGGAAACTTTATAAGTAGATAGGGATCCATTTTTAAAAAGTTCGTTGACACCAATAGTGTTAAATATCAGGGAAAGGAAAAAGGTTTACAGGATGATATGGTAGGACAAGTGGAATAAAAACTGGGCTGATAGGTTAAATCAATAGAAAGAGACGATGAACGAGGATATTAAAAAGAGGATAATGGAAAAAGTTGAGACGGTGATTGAGCGAGTAGAGTTCATCGAAGATGATTACAGCGATATTGATTTTTTAGTCGAACATGACATTTTGGAAGAAAAAAAGGCGGAGAAATTAAAAGAAGCAAATGGATTAAGAAATAGACTGGTTCATGGATATGATAGTCTAGATGATGAGACTGCATGTTATGCGATAATTGAATTGATAGAGGATTTAAGAGATTTTTCTGTTGCGGTGTTAGAATGGAAAAGAGAGAACAGCTCTTAGACGTATTGAAGGATATGATACCCTACGTTAAAGGGATATTGGTCTATGGCTCATTTATTAAGGGCTATGCAGATGTGAAATCGGATATTGATATATGTGTGATAGAAAAGGAAGGTATAGAGTCGAAGGTTTTGTACGAGCGGGTTTTGAAAGTTTCGGCAGATGAAAGATACGATATTGTGATATTCAATAGGATACCCTGGTATCTGAGGGGTGAGATACTAGAAAATAACGCGGTTATCTATGTAGAGGACGAGGATGACCTGGATTTTTGGTTATACAAGCAATTAAAGATCTGGAACGGGATGAAAAGGAGGCAACAGTTAGTGTCTGCCGATGATTTAATCGCTAGAGCGGAAGAAGGGCGATTGAAAAAGGATCCACTCACTTGAACTCGAATTCAACATCAATCTTCTTACCTGCAATCTCCTCTAGGGCATCTAGCAAAAGCCGCTTCTTCGCTATAAGTTCCTCTTCCAGTGTAACTATACGTCTCTTTGATCGGTCTATACCTTCTTCAAATCGCGTGAGTTGCCCCTTGGTAGAAGCAATAGATTGCTCGATCTCTGCTTTATTTTCGAGGATCGTCATATCCGCAAGCTTACCTTTACGCTCTTTTATTCTTGACTGTAACAGATCCCTTTTTCCTTTTATCGTGGCTAGTTCAGCATTTAAGAGATGATCTATCCATTTCAATGTCGAGTCCCGCTTTCGATCTTTTAGAATAGAGGCTTCACCTTCTATGATTCTCTTAATAGCGAGGAGAGAGTCATTGATGTCCCCCTCGAGAGCTCGAATTGGGGACAGCAGGATAGAAGATACCGCTCTTCGCTCTTCAGGAGTAAGTGTATGCCGTCCACTCTCATCCTGTTTCTTTAATAAGTTGAGTGGTTTATTAATAGGGGCGAACAATTTGCTAACATCCGATTCAAGCACGTTTAAATCCGCCTCTAACTGTGATAACTCGGTTTCAAGCTCTTTGAGTTGCATCCATTCCGCGTCTTCTTCTATCTGCCGCAACCTCTCCCATTCTGTTTCTATTTTACTTTCGAGTACAAAACAGTCTTCTTCTCGATCACGAACATTCGCCTTCTCCTTTTCTATCTCTGATTTTAGATCTTTTATGGCCTGTATAATCCCCGGCACTTCTTCTAACTTCATTATATGGCTTTCTTTTTCCCGTATTGGTCTAATAAGTAGGTTAAGAGCAGTTTTCAGGCGTTTGAGATCGGATACAACCTCCTTAACTACATCAGGGAAAAGAGACCGAACATAGTAGATGCTCTTCGATGATTTGCCAAGAGTTGATTCTATGTTAGCGGATGTCAGTTTATAAAAGGACAGAACAGTTTTATAATCGGTTTGCGTGGGAACCGAAATTTTTTCAGTCAGCGTATTGAGCTGTTTCACCATTTTATCTCGGTTCACCAGCCCTAATTTGGTGAGATTGGCCGGCATATTCTCAATTGGTTCAGCGTCCTGAAGCTGGGTTGTATCCTGTTTGAGCAGATCACGTACATCTCCAATCTCACGATATAACTTATCGGCAGTTGTACTCAGACTACGGAATAGCGAGTTCGACACCAGCTCCAGCCAGGTATCTAGCCCATCGAAGGCGACGGTGGACGGTATTTCATCCTTACCAAAGATACTACTTAGCCACTTCACATGTTCCTGTAGGTGCTAGATATGTTTATAGTTTTGCTTCTGCTATGCAACTTCCCGTTATTCTCCGGTCATGTTAAAAATATATGGCAGCACCTTTGACAAAGAACAAAATACCCAAAGAAACCATGAAGATGGCAATTACGAGCATCGTTAATTCGTATCTCCGCCCGACAAAGAAATTCTTGCCTCGGGCGAAAGAGAAAGAGACGAAAGAGTACCACGCGAAATCAGAAAGGAAATGCCCTATGGTAACCAAAATTACTCCGGCTAGAGCAAGCCACTCAAATCCAGTTAATAAAATCGGGTATCCTATTGCCATCCACCAGGGTATAAAGGAGGGATTGAAAGCAGTGAGTAGAAAACCGCCAAAAATCGAACTTTTATAATTATACTTTGTGCCCCCCATTTCATTGCTTATCAGTTCCTCCTGTGACCATGACTTCACAGCCTTCGCCTCTTTAATAACACTTAATGACATTAAAATAAGTGCAATGCCTCCTATTAGATATATCCATGATTCTAATTGATTGAAATAGCTTTTCAATCCAAGTCCTAAAACAACAAGTGCTAATATGATCACACATTCAACGAAAACGTGGCCTATTATAGTAAGAGGCCCTGATAATGCACCTTTCTTCAATGTGTCGGATATTACAAAAGCAAAAAGCGGTCCCGGTATCAAAGCTCCGCTCAGCCCAGTCAGAAACCCAATAGCTACCAGCGATGCACCGATTAAGAAAGGTGAAGCAGTCATTTTACTACTATAAAAGAGAGAGTGGAAAATATAAGCTTTTTCTCTTGACAAAATCATTAAAACGCGAAACGTATTGATCTATTTGTTAGGCCCATATATTACTTAGTAACTATTATTATTATTCAGTAACTCTTATGGAGAAACAAAAGGCGGGGGCTCGTAGCTCAGTGGAAGAGTGCCTCCTTCGCGAGGAGGAAGCCACGGGTTCAAATCCCGTCGAGTCCATAAGATAAGTAGAAGAAGAAATAAAAAAATGAACAAAAAAGGTGATGTGAGTACAGATGATGCCACAAATGGGTTATGATCGGGCGATAACAGTATTCAGCCCTGATGGAAGATTGTTTCAAGTAGAATACGCAAGGGAAGCGGTGAAAAGAGGAACTACCGCCGTGGGGATAAAGGCACAGGACGGTGTTGCGCTGTTGGTGGACAAGAGATTAACTTCCCGACTATTGGAAGGTGGCTCCGTAGAGAAAATATTCCGGTTAGACACGCATATAGGCGCAGCAACTTCGGGATTGGTAGCAGATGCGAGGATGCTGATAGATCGAGGTCGAATAGAATCACAAATAAATAAAGTCGTATATGACGAGCCAATAGCTGTGGAAACATTAGCGAAAAAGATATGCGATTATAAGCAAGCATTTACACAATATGGCGGGCTTAGACCTTTTGGTACCGCGTTGTTGATAGGTGGTGTGTACAATGGCGATACGTACCTCTTTGAAACTGACCCCAGTGGTGCGTTACTGGAATATAAAGCAACTGCGATAGGTTCCGGGAGAAGCATAGTAACAGAGCTACTTGAGCAGCAGTATAAAGAAGGCCTCAAACTTGAAGATGCCATCTTGCTCGGTTTGGAAGCGTTGTATAAAGTAACAGAAGGAAAGATAGACATAACAACCGTGGATGTAGGTCTCGCTGAGTTAGAGACGAAAACGTTCAGGATTTTAGAGGCAAAGGAGCTGGAACCGTACATAAAGAAGGTGCAAGAGAGGGGAAAGAAGGCAGAAGAGTAAGGAAATGGTAAGTCTAGACAAAGCGGTGGTGGCCAGGTATAAGCACGGCAAGAAGAATTTTGAGATACTCGTTGACCCTGAGCTGGCATATCAGATCAGGAGTGAGGGTAAAGGTGAAGTAGAACCCGCTTTGGCTGCTGATGAGATTTTTACAAATGCCTCAAAGGGCGAAAAAGCAACGGACGGGGATTTGATGACCGCTTTTTCTAGCACCGATGTCGTGGAAATAGCGGAGAGGATAATAAAAGAAGGCGAGGTGCAACTGACTGCGGCACAAAGGAGAAAAAAGGTTGAGGAGAAAAGGAAGATGGTAATAGACCAGATTGCTCGTATCTCTATAAATCCGCAGACTAAAACACCTCATACGCCTACAAGAATAGAAATTGCTATGACCGAAGCTAAGGTGCACATTGACCCCTTTAAACGTGTAGACGAGTTAGTAAATGAGACTGTGAAGGCTATACGGCCAATAATTCCGATAAAGATAGAGGAGACCGAGATAGCGATAAAAATCCCTGCGGCATACACAGCTCGAGTATATGAACTAAAGGGTAATTATAGCGTGATAAAGGAGGAGTGGCAAGGAGATGGTTCATTCGTAGCGGTGGTGAAAATACCGGCGGGAATGAGAGATGAACTATTCTCTTTTTTGAACCATATAACAAAAGGAGATGTTCAAACAAAGATAGTAAAGTGATGTACCATGTATAAAGTAGTGGTTCCTGGGGATTGTATTTCGACTGAGGTAAATCGTGCAGGCGAGGGCACTTACGTTGAAGATGGCAATGTTTATGCACTGAAATATGGCGTAGTGGACGATAGAGGCACGATAAAAGTGGTAGCACTTTCTGGAAAGTATATGCCAGTGAACGGAGACGTAGTAGTAGGGAAAATAGCCGAGATTTCGTTCCCTTATTGGATTGTTGACATCGCATCGCCTTACGAAGCGCGATTACACAAATCCGAATTTGGAAGGGGCGAGAAGATAGATTTTGGTAACATGTGTGAGTATCTTGATATTGATGATTTGATTGTAGCGAAGGTAATGAATGTGGATGTAATGATGAGGATAGATCTGGCATTGAAGAACGAATTCAAGATGGATGGCGTCGGTAGATTGATAGAAGTATCACCTACGAAGGTACCACGCATAATAGGACGGAGTGGTTCGATGATACGGCTGCTGAAGGATAAGTGTAATTGCTTTATCTTTGTCGCAAAGAATGGGCGTATCTGGATAAAGGGCAGTAGCGCAGATATGGATCTCGCTTCGCAGACGGTGATGAAAATTGCGAATGAGGCTCATACGTCTGGGTTAACAGATCGGATAGCACTTTTTTTAGATTCGTTTAAAAGTGAAAAAGGAGAGGGATAAGGGAGAAGAATGAAAGAAGAAAAAATAGAGCTTATAAAAGATGGGAAGAGGTTGAGTGGTAGAGGTTTTGAAGAGCTCAGGCCTATAAAGATAGACGTGGGCGTGTTAAAAAGAGCAGACGGGTCATGTTACTTTGAGTTAGGGAATAATAAGGCGCTTGCTGCAGTATATGGTCCTAGGGAGATGCATCCAAGACATTTTCAAAATGCGAAAATGGCGGTAGTCAAATACCGGTATAACATGGCACCTTTTTCGGTAGATGATAGAAAGAGACCTGGGCCGGACAGAAGGAGTCAGGAGATTTCGATGGTTAGTAGGAAAGCGTTAGACCCTGTTATACTAAGAGAACTCTATCCAAAGACTGCGATAGAAGTGTATGTAGAGGTACTTCAGTCGGATGCAGGTACGAGGACAGCGGGCATAAATGCGGCTTCTGTCGCGCTTGCTGATGCCGGAATACCAATGAAAGATTTGGTTTCTTCTGTTGCCATTGGTAAAATAGATGGAGAAGTGGTATTGGACCTGGATGCAAAAGAGGACAATTTCGGTGAGGCGGATATGCCAGTAGCAATGATTGCAAGGACAAACACAATTACGCTGTTGCAGATGGATGGTCGACTAAAAAAGGAAGAATTTGAGCGTGGGTTGAAGATCGCGATGACTGGTTGTCGTAAGATATACGAGTTGCAAAGAGCCGCGTTAGTTGAGAAATATAGCAAGAGTGGAAATGAGGAGTGAAAAATAGAAATGGGACAGGAAGTTATAGAGGATATAAGGAAGGATTACGTGTATGACCTGATAGAACAGGGAAAGAGGGCAGATGGGCGCGGATTTCTCGATTTCCGTGATATCACCGTAGAACGGGACCTAATAAAGAAGGCGGATGGCTCAACACGGGTGCAGATAGGCGATACAGTAGTTTTAGTAGGTGTGAAGGTTGAACCAGGTGCGCCTTTCCCCGATACTCCTAACAAGGGGGTTTTAATGACCAATGCAGAGCTTGTACCACTGGCATCGCCGGAATTTGAGTCGGGACCGCCGGGTGAAAACAGTATAGAACTAGCAAGAGTTGTAGATCGTGGTATTAGGGGCTCAGAAACGATAGATTTGGAGAAGTTGTGTATAGAAGAAGGGGAGAAAGTATGGATGGTTTTTATAGATATACATACTTTGGACAACGATGGTAACTTGGTGGATGCCGCTGCATTGGGTGCTATTATGTCTCTTTTGAACGTTACTATACCCTATGAGCAATATGGCTTAACGGGGGAAGACACATTGCAGATACGGGACACACCTGTTGCGGTAACAGTGGTGGAAATTGGAGGGAACCTCTTAGTGGACCCAAATGTATATGAAGAGAGTGCAGCCACGAGCAAGTTGACAGTAATTTCAAATGCGGATGGGTCAATATCCGGACTGCAAAAGAGTGGCAGTAGTGGCTTAACGGAAGAAAAGATAGTAAAGATGATCGAAATAGGGATCGAAAAGGCGCGAGAAATAAGGGAGAAGTATTTACCTAAAATTTAGAGTAATAATATGGATGTATAGTAATTTCACTGGAAAATTCGACAGTGCAGGGCTGAGCAAATACTTTTTCTCGTTTTTGATTTCAAGTGTGTGTCTGAGCCCGATTTTTTTTCGTCTTCAACTTCAGCCTATAATAGTTTAATGGATGAGAAATCTTCTCACATATGTCGTCACTTCCAACACAGTTACCATAAGTGCGCATTGTCGCACAGGACGGTGCGGTATAACGAACACTTCCCGTACCGCCTGCAATATGCCGCACCTGATACCTTGTTCGCTCTTCATCAAAATCCGGCGAGTTCTTGTAAATCTCTATTATCTCATCTTCACTCAGCCCTAAATTCAACAAGAAAGCAGTAACCGCAAATCGCGCACCGTGAGTGACATTTATACCCTCTTTTAAGTTGCTCAGAATGTGGGCTATACAAGGCGGGAAACAGTTTGGGTCCTTCACGATGAAGCCTTCCGCATCGCCAAACTTCTTTCGGGTTTCCTCCAGCTCGCGCTTTATCTCCTCAGTATAGCCTCTTATCGCATTACATACATCTGCGGGAACGTTCAATGGCAGGTCTTTCATTATCCTTTCATAGATCGCTTCCTGGATAATGCGAATAAATTCGCCCTTTTCCAGTTTCACACCTCCCTTCTCCAATCCACGGTTCACCAGTTTCCATTTTTTATCATGTAGATTAATTGTGAACCGCAAGTAATCAACGAAAGGCATCTGAACATGCTCACGGAAAAAATCCACGCGTATGCTAAACTCTTCGGCCATCTCGTAAATAATATCGGTGTCCGTGCGGGAATCGGCTAATAACTTTTCGTGTGCCGCTTTAGCTTCGGATAACACATATCTGCGGACAAGGTGCTCGTCATGGATGCATGAGACAAGAATACGAGCAAAAGGATAAGCTAGTAATTCCATCTCCGCTTGCGCGTTGGTGATTACAGCAGGCTTTAGGATCATTCCATCCTTTATCGCTTCTAATATCCTCACCTTGCCTCTCAGTCTCGCACGTTCAAAAGCAGCAGAGCTTATTAAATTCTCCAGCGTGGCACCTAATTCGTCTACATATCCCGATGCCGAGGAAAGGAAAGGATAAAAGCATAAATGTGTGGAATTCCGTTCCATCGTAATCGCCCTATTTTTCAGTTAATCAATCTAAATTTTGTAGCATCAATGGTATTTCTCTTATAGCTCAAAGTTACTTTTTCTTCTGCAAAGACTATCCAGATGTCTATTGTATCCTGTTCGTAGGCAGTTTTATCTAGAATCACTTTCTGAACTTCTGTAAGCGGTATTAGCAATACCCCATTCCGGGATACTAACAGATAGCCCTCTCCCTTTTGTAATGAATCAATGAAACTTCCGGGTTTACGCCCTCTAAAAGTAATTTGCCAACCCTTTGGTTTTTTACTACCTGGACGGATAAACGCTTTTTTACCATCAATTATAGCCTCATATCTTCCCCATTCTCCAATTTTTCTGCCGCATTTCTCAAGTATCTTCTTCAATTCATCACCAAATACTTCTTCTTGACCCTTCTCTTCGAGAACTTTTGTGATGACATTCTTCTTGAGCAAGAAGAAATTTAGCTCCTCTCTCAATGTGCGTACTAAAAATTTTTGGATGGCATTAAGCTTTTGTAGCTCTCCCTGCGCTACTACGGCATATTTGTTGGCTTTAAACAATTTAATCAGGTATAATTCCAACGCCTTCCTGACGACGGTATCGTTAAAATCCGATTGCATGGCGGGACGACCATCATTGATTATAAGAGCTTTACTCCAATTTTTTATTTTATCTTCAGGATTGCTCATGTGCGTTTTCAGTCGAATGTAAATGCTTTTAGCCTCGCCAATATATACCCTATTTTTACCTTCAAATAGTATGTAAATACCGGGGAACTCTATCCTACCTAATTCGATGTTTAGCACTTCCAACGCCTTCATAGTCCGGGGTATCTCCCACGATCGAATCTGTTTTGTAGTTCGAGCTCTTATTATGCCCTCACTATTCTCAGGGTCTTCCTGATACCCGATATCACTATTAGACATGATTCTACCTCTTTACTAATGTAATAATCGATTCTCTCAATTTATAGCTTCTTATCTGTCCTGATCGCCTTTCTCTCGCTTTTTCTATCTTCTCGACATCAAGACCCAAATCCAATCCTATTTTAGCTATCAGTAAATCTGTAGGAACATACACATCCGCTATTAGACTATCACCAACTACTAAAATGAATCTCCCACCGGAATTTAGGGAAGGGATAACCTTCTTCATAACCTTATACAAATCGTCGAAATACTTATGAACGATATATGGCATATCCGTTCTTCTATAACTCCCCCTCTTCTCAATGTTCCACACAATTTCGGTTTTTATCTTCTCTATCCAGTCATTTGAATAAGTCAAACCAGACCTACAAAACTCTTTTATTAATCCTTTAGAAACATTATCACAGACAACCATCTCATCCTTAATCCTCTTTAATTCCTTGTGATTTTTAGCAAATCCCAGCCACCCCATTTCTATCTTGTAGTTCATTACATAGTCTAAGCCGTTCATGTACGGCGGAGAAGTGATAATCAAATCAAATTTATTGATGTGTTCAAAATCCATTGCGTTTGCCAGAATAACCTTGCTTTCGGTGTTTATAAAATTCTTATACTGCGATTGTATCAACTTCAAGTCATTAGCAATCTCACGTATCTTTTTATCTAATAGAACAAATGGGGCAGTATCATACACCCTTTTATTTTTGCAGTAGCCCAAACATGGAGTCCTTTTCAAATTGCTACTGTCGATAAGGATTGAAGAGAAAGCCAAATTAATCAAGTCTTTTACTTTCTTCTGCTTTTCATTTTTTTCTTCTAGGGACTCAATTCCACCTTTAAGAACTTCTAAATTATGTAATATCTCCTTATTAAAATGCGAACTAGACTTTAGAAAAGAGGGTGCCGAAGAGCGGTTGTTTCTGGGCAAATTATTATACACCCTCAGTAAATAATTGGGGGAAACATCCCAACAATTAAGTTTAGTATTGGCTATAAATTGTAGAAAAGGATTTAATTCAGTTCCAAAGGACATGTACCCATTGAATTTTCCTTGGACCAAAACAGTACCACAACCAGCAAAAGGGTCTAGGACAACGGGATAATTATAATCTTCTTTATATTGGTCTAATATTGACTGAACAAAGGAAGCTGAAAATCCCTGCACATATGGAGCCCAGCGATGGATATGTTCATTAATGTTGGGCGTAAACTGTATAGGCTGTATATTTCTAAAAATTTGAATGCCAAGCTCTTCTATGTATGGTATAGCGTCCATATCAGAAGAGCCACCCTTTTTAGGTGATCTTAGAACATTTATCTTTCTAACAGTGAGTTCACTCTGGGCGGGCTCTGCAAAGATACTCTTCATTTCATTCCTTCAATCTCATCTTCCCTCACTCACTCATTCTCTATTCTCGGTGCGAGCAAATAACTGACTTTTCCTTTGCCTTCTGCGACTTCAAAATCCAGTCGTAGCGGATAATCCTTACCAAGATTGAGCGTTATATTCTCCACATGACTCATCCCTTTGCTCATAGCCGCGATGAAGTCCAGCGAGTATAAAGAATGAACTGTTCCGGGTGTCAGTAGAATTAATTGATCCTTCCTTAACCCCAGTCGCAATTTATCCATCTCGCCCTCCGTCTCCATATAGAACACTTCCCCGTCTACGCCAAGCACTATGTGGTCGCCTATTCTCTCCGCAGCGCGTATTGTCCTTCTGAACACCTCTGTTTCTATAATCACCTGCACCGGGAACTCAAGCTCAGGCACCTTTGGCTCCTTTCTCAGCGAAGAGGGATCAAGCAATGAGATGGTATAGGCGAGACTGCCCATCCTTGTGAATAGCTTTTGTCCGTTCTCGTCCAGTTCCAGTTCAACCTCATCCCTTCCGCCTATTCCGAGGATAGCAAGAAATTTAACGAAATCCATGCCTATTTCTATCTCTTTTTTGGATTCCGGCTCGGTTTCAGCTTCTGAACCGGATTCTTTCACGGCGAACTGAAAAAGGTCAAAAGCATCACGCTGCAACTCAAAAGAGACCATAGCTACATTGGCAGGGTCAACCGCCCTCAGTTTTAAACCGCTCTCCGTCAACCTAAACTTACCCTCATCCACTATTGCTGTAAGCGACTCTATACATTCTCTAAACACCGTTGAATCGATCTTAGCTTTAAACATTTCTCTTTTTCCACTCCTAAGATAATATAATATAACATTAAAATGAAGTATGATATATTTAAAGTATTTGTTTAACCAACCACAAGATTACAGAGATTTTCACGATTAAGACGATGTAAATGATGTACATATATATGAGCAGAGCGGAAGAAAGCGAGGTAACGGGGAGCTCTTTTGCTAGAACAGCTACAATTAACGTTTCTGATTTAACGCAATATCTGTTATGTCCCCGTCTGGTTTATTTCCGTGCAAAGGGATATGAACAAGAGAGAATAGTAAAGGGAAAAGAGAGGGGTATGATTGAGCGAATCATACTGAAAGAATTGGCGTTCAATTTGGATACTCTTTCCGGTGTCGAAGATGAGGTAGGAGCGCGGGAGAGAGAAGAAGGAGAAGATGCAAAAAGCATAATTGAAGGTATAGTGGATGACATAGAATGGATTTATAAGGAAGAACTGAAAGGTGTGAAAAGGGACCTTTTTGATGCGGTAAAGAGTGATATTGTATGTGGTATGGGGACTGATGAATGGTTGAGTAAAGTGAGGAATGGGCTGTTAGAGTTAGAAGAAGCACAGGGATATGAACGGGAACATATAGTGGTATCGGAAAAGCTGGGTATGAGCGGGAGTGTGGACAAACTGATAAGGGCAGATGAAGAGGTTATACCGTGCGTGATAAAAACGGGCAAATGCCCCGAGTTCAGTGTATGGCGAAGCGAGAGAGTGCAATTGGCGGCATATGCTATGCTCATAGAAGAAGAGTTTGAAACAACAGTAACGCGTGGTTTTGTGGAATATATAAGAACTGCGGAGTTCCGCGAATCACGGATAAGAAAGAAGGATAGAGCGCTTGCATTGCAGATATTGAAACGAGTGAAGCGGATAAAACGCGGTGCTTTCCCGGAGAAAGGGGTGCATGCACCCTGTGATACATGTTCCTTTATTGATAGGTGTGAAACGCGAAAGACACTGCTTTCAAAGTTGTTAGGGAATTGAGATTCTTCTGATCTTTTGTGTTTACTCGAAAATAAGTTCTTACAGAAAGACAAATGCACAGAAAAGAACAGATAAGAGGAAATGTGAAAAGGTTATTGGCGGAATTACCGAAAGGGGTGATATTGGAGGCCGCGGCAAAGACACATACTACAGAAGAGATTATGGCGGCAATTGAAGCCGGGATAACGATAGTGGGAGAAAATTATATCCAGGAGGCAGAAAGGGCTTTTATGGTTATTGGTAGAGTAGTGAAGTGGCACTTTATTGGACATCTGCAAAGAAATAAAGTAAAGAAGGCGGTGGAGCTCTTCGACCTAATTGAGACGATAGATTCTTTTCCTATCGCAGAGGAGATTAATAGAGTCAGTAGTAAAATAGGAAAGATAATGCCTATCCTGATTGAGACAAACAGTGGAAGAGAACCGCAGAAATTTGGCGTTTTTCCGGAAGATGTAGAAGAGTTAGTGGTAAAAATATCCGCGCTCGCTTCGGTCAAAATAGTGGGGTTGATGACTATGGGACCCTACGAAGAAGATATAGAGAAATTACGCCCTTATTTTAGAGCGACAAAAGAAATATTTATGAAGATAAAAAAATCGGGCATACCCTCTGTGGATTTGAGGTACCTTTCTATGGGGATGAGTGATTCCTATAATGTCGCAATAGAAGAGGGCGCAAATATCGTCCGCGTTGGAACTGGAATATTTGGTCCTCGAAGACGTGTTTGAATACAAAGGATAAAAATGGAAGAACGAGGCATAAGTAAAGAGGAGCTGAAATCGTTTCTCAAAGAGCAAAAGCAGAAGGATCTGACTTACCGGAAAGTTTTGAGTTCTATGTGCACGTATCCGCACGAAATAGCAGCATATGCGCATAATCTGTTCTTGGACTCGAATTTAGGTGATTCTGGGCTATTTCCAGGTACAAAAGCGATGGAAGACGAATTGATACGTATTATCGGTGCGTTACTGGGCAATGAGAACGCACACGGCTATATCTCCACTGGTGGGACAGAATCGAATATACAGGCGATGAGAGCAATAAGAAACAGGAAAAGAAAGGAAGGACTGCAACAGATGAACATAATCGTGCCGAAAACAGCGCATTTCTCATTTGATAAAATCGAGGATCTTTTATGCCTGGAAGTAAAGAAAGCGGGATTAGACGATGAATTGAGAGTGGATGTGAATTTGGTAGAAGAATTGATAGATGATAATACAATAAGCATAGTGGGAATAGCGGGCACGACCGAATTTGGGCAGATAGATCCGATAAAGGAGCTTGCAGATATTGCCAATAATAGCGATATTTTTTTACACATTGATGCCGCTTTTGGTGGTTTTGTAATTCCGTTTTTAGATGCTGAATACCAGTTCGATTTCTCACTTGACGCGGTATCATCTATTTCCGTAGACCCGCATAAGATGGGGATGAGCACGATCCCTGCAGGATGCATCTTGTTCCGGGACGAGTTGTATTTAGCGGATTTAGCGGTGGACACACCTTATCTGACGACAAATGAGCAGTGCTCGCTGATAGGGACGAGAAGCGGCGCACCTGTCGCGGCTACGTACGCGGTACTCAAATATCTTGGTAGAGACGGCTTGAGGGCGATTGTAGATAACTGCATGCAGCTAACGAGGATGTTAGTGCACGGTGCAAAGGCGATGGGCATTTACCCGGTGATAGAACCGGTTATGAATGTGGTAACGTTGCGTTTTCCTGATGTTGATCGGGTGGCGAAAGCATTAGAAGCAAGAGGATGGCGAGTTTCTACGACAAGAGCGCCAAAGGCGCTTCGGTTAGTTATAATGCCGCATGTGACTGAAGATACGATAGAAATGTTTTTGAACGATTTGGAAAATGTAAAATGAAAAGTGCAAAAGTCAAAATTCAATGGATGGGTCAAGAAAAACCCTTCACTAATTAACAACGGGTTTTGGTAACACCCTTTTATCTTTTAAGGAAACGTCTCGAAATGAAGTATCTTATAGTGTAAAATCTAAGTCTTCAACTGTTCTTTCAGGGGAAATAGGGATTGTAGTAGTTTTTATTTTTCTTCTAATAATTCCTACTTCTCTTTCTTCTACGATTGATTGAAAGATAATTTCAATATATTCATCTCTGAAAAACACCATCTATATAGTTATGATGTTTTTTTTAATGTAAATGTCAGGTCGTGTAGAAACACCGGTTTGTATGAAAAATAGACCCAATATAGCATTCAAATGGAAATTTAAAGCAAGAAAATCATTAATCTTTGCGTTTTCTCACTGTCTGACGTCATCACACAATATCCTGTATAAATAAGCGGTTATTAATAGAAATAATAGAAAACTTCTGCCCCGCTATCGCCGATATTCGTCCCCTTTCGTAAAGTAGCCTATATTATCTCCTTTCCCTTCCTTATTACTGCGAGCTTCTTCTATTTGGGTGGCGTAATCTTTTTTGGTCTATGATTTGGGCCTGTTAATTAAACCTTCCTTTTTCGACATTCATCTCTTCGCACCTCTGTGGGTACATGGTTACGCGTCTTTAGTATTTGGCGGCATCCACTCATTTTGGCGATCCTCTAGGGGATCATGAAAAATACGAGGCTCTTATTGCCTTCTTTCATTCTTTGTAAGATTCCTTCTTTGTTAGTACCCAATAGACCGACTCTGCCATGTGACGAGCTGTTGCAACAATTGCCACCTTTTCGTCCCTTCTTGCTTTTAGCCGATTGTAGATTCTCTGGAAGCGATTTGGTGTTGCTGAATGAACTGCCGCTCTTGTACTCTGTATTAAGGCCCATCTTAGAAATCCGTTGCTATGCTTGTTTATGTGCCCGTACCTTGTATAGTCTCTGGATTGTTCGACCTTTGGTGCAAATCCTGCGTAACTAACGAAACTTTTCGGTTTGTTGAATCTCTCTATTTCTCCTAGCTCACTCAGGGCAAGTAATGCATTGTGGAATCCTATACCGACTATACTCATCAACCCCATTGCCTCTTCTGTTACTTCAGCCTTCTCGCGTAGGACTACCTCTACCTCATTGATCTTCTTACCTAGAATTCCCCGCACTTCCAGGTAAACATCTAAAGCGGTCCTCCTTGCTTCTTGCAGTTCCACTTCTTTCAGAAACACCATCCCTTTCCTTCCAAATAGGTCGCTTACCTTTGGCGGTTGAACACCCTCTATCGCTAGCAGTGCATGTACTTTATTCTTTATTGAAGTTCTTAAACGAACAAAGCTGGCTCTATGTCGCACTATCGTTCTTAGATCCCTTATATCTTCCCCTGGAACGTAGCTCTCCGGTAAGTAATCCATCCTCAACAATTGTGCTAACACCCTCGCATCCACTTTGTCCGTCTTCACATGCTTCTTCGCAAACGGCTTGACATAAACTGGGTGTGCCAAATGCACCTCTATCCTCTTGCCATCCAGGTACTCATATACAAAGATACCGGACGTCAAAGCCTCGATCGCCACTTTTGCTCCTTCTGGCAGAGTGCTTGCAAATTCGTTCAAACCTTATCGTGTCGTTGCAAATCTGCATTTCTTCACTTCTGTTCCCTGACGGTCTACCATCGAATAGTAGCTCATCTTTTTATGTACCTCCAATCCTATATCCATATTGCACCTCCTTCTTCTCCGATTTATAAGGAGGTGTTTTTCATGTAGTCATCTTCCACTTTTCTAAAAGCTAAAATTACTTTGTCATCCTCAGGTATGTAGTTATCTGTGTTGGTCTTTGGTATTTTTACTACTTTTCTATATTTGATTAAACTTTCCTCATCCATCAAACTAAAAGCCTCATAGTATTTCAGTAAATCCCTAATTCCCATGCAAAAATGCCTTTTGCCTTTCTCAGTGCTTTCTATTAATGAAAATAATTCTGTTGGATTTGAAATACGTATAGTTAGATATTTATTAAGGTAAGATACCATGTCCTCTACATCTTCAATTGAACATTTTGATTTCATCCAAGCGGTAAATCCTTCTTTAGTGCTTTCATAATTGATTTCTTTTAATTCCAAGGCCTTTGGAGCCTGTGACAGGGGTTTGAATCCTCTCGGGACTATCTCATGACCTTTGACTTCGGAATTCTATCACGTCCGAAATAGAGCTGTTAAGTAATTCTGCCAGGGCACCATCAGCGGATGTTTATCTTTATCTGAATCTATGCGGTAAGGGGAATCACCAAGTCCATCGCCATTCCCGTCTGTTCCTGTGTAGTCGCCCCAGTAGTTGCCCGTGTAGTTTGTGTACGTGTTGCCGTTGTAGCTGTACGTTATTTCTGATGTTGAGTTCCAGACATTGGTTGATTCGTTAGAATAAGCGTTATTAGCGTTATCTATGAAATTGTTAAGGTATATTTCATTATTGTTTGAATTCTTGAGGTAGATGCCCTTGTTTTCATTGTTCTTAGCCGTGTTATTTGCTATTATATTCTCGTTTGAACTCCTAAGTTCAATACCTTTGTCTTTATTAGAGTTTGCAATGTTATCTCGTATCTCATTGTTGTAGGACTGCGAGAGATAAATACCCGACTCCTTCAAGCTATTTGAGGCATTATTCATTAATATTTTATTGTATGTGGAACTACCTGTTAATATAATCCCATAATTCTTATTTGCTAACACGCTGTTATAACAAATAGTGTTTCGACTCGATTTAGACAGAAATATGCCATGATAGTTGCCGGAAACAATATTGTTAGAGATATTACAGTTTGTTGCACCCGAGATAAGAATGCCACACTTTTTTGATGCCTCTTCTATTGTGAACCCGGTTATGTTCACGTAGTCTGCGGTTATATTGAATATATGACTATTGGCAGCACGAACAATCGTTGAATCCGCTCCAGTCTCCGATTGAATTGTTAATCGCTTGTATACGTTTATGTTCTCGGTGTAAGTTCCGGGCTCTACTGTTACTGTATCACCGTCCTTAGTATCCGAATCGTCTATTGCAGCTTGAATAGTGTAGAAGTGCTTGCCTGTGTTGATGTTATGAACACGGAATTCTGTTAGTGGCGTGAAGTAAATCTCCCAGGGCACAATCAGAGGATAATCGTCTTTATCTGTATCTATGCTGTAAGGGGAATCGCCGAGTCCATCGCCATTCCCGTCTGTTCCGGTATAGTCGCTCCAATAGTTCCCCATGTAATGTGAGTATGTGTTGCCGTTGTAGAAGTAGGTTATTTCTGATGGGGAGTTCCAGTCGTTGGTGGATTCGTTAGAATAAGCGTTATTAGCGTTATTTATGAAATTGTTAAGATATATTTTGTTGTTGTTTGAATTCTCGAGGTAGATGCCTTTTTTTTCATTGTTCTTAGCAGTGTTGTTTGTTATTGTGTTCTCGTTTGAAGTCCAAAGGCCAATACCCTGGTAATGGTTAGAATTTGCAATGTTATTTTGTATCTCGTTATTGTTAGATGAGCTTAATGATATCCCATGATACTTAACATTATTTGAAACATCGTTATCAATTATCCTGTTGTCACTCGAATTCTTGAGGTAGATACCAGAGTTTGTATTATTTTTAGCACTATTATTTGCTATTATGTTCTCGTTTGAACTCCTAAGTTCAATACCTTCGTCTTTATTAGAGTTTGCAATGTTATTTCGTATCTCATTGTTGTTAGCGGAGTTTAAATATATGCCATCGTAGTTAGTACTGTTTGAGGCGTTATTACCAATTACCCTGTTGTAGTCTGACGCATTGAGGCGGATACCTCTGTATCCATTGCCATTAGCCATATTGTATGCTATCGTGTTGCTGTCACTTGAAATCCAGAGTACAATACCATTGTAATGGTTATAGTTTGCGGTGTTATTTCGTAGCTCGTTATTGCTTGAGGCGATTAACTCTATCCCATTGTAGTTAGCACTGTTTGAGGCATCGTTATCCATTATTCTATTGTCGCGTGAATTCTTGAGGTAGATACCAGAGTTTGTATTATTTTTAGCAGTGTTATTTGCTATTATGTTCTCGTTTGAACTCCTAAGTTCAATACCTTTGTCTTTATTAGAGTTTGCAATGTTATCTTGTATCTCATTGTTGTTAGCGAAGTTTAAATATATTCCATCGTAGTTAGTACTGTTTGAGGCGTTATTACCAATTATCCTGTTGTTGTCTGAAGCATTGATGCGGATACCTCTGTTTCCATTGCCATTGGCCGTGTTGTATGCAATAGTGTTGTTGTCACTTGAAGTCCAGAGTCCAATACCCTGGTAATGGTTATAGTTTGCAACGTTATTACGAATCTCGTTATTGTTTGATTCGCTTAAGTATATACCCTGGTAGTTAAGATTGTTTGAGGCGTCATTACCAATTATCCTGTTGTCGTTTGAGTCTTGAAGGAAGATGCCAGTATTTCCATTGTACATAACCTTGTTATTTATGAGCATACTATTGCTCGAAGAAGACAGACGAATGCCTTGGTCGTTGTTGCCTTTTACCACGTTGTTCGTGAGCGAGTTGTTGCTCGAATGATACAGGTAGATACCACGGTAGTTGTTCGATGCGTTGTTATCAGAGATGATGCAATGTTCCGCTCTGTAGAGGTATATTCCACCTTTATAGTCTCCTGTTGCACCTGTTACAGTAAATTCAGTTATATTCACATAATCTGCAGTTACCGCAAAAACGTGGTCGCTTGTGTTTGCTGCCTGAACAATCGTGGAATCATAGCCGTTCTCTGATTTTATGGTCAAATGATTCACGTTTACATCAACGTTTTCGTTGTAAGTTCCATCTCTCACAATGATAGTGTCGCCTGCGTTCGCGTTATCTATCGCCTCCTGGATTGATTCGCCGGGATTAACATAATGCTGTTGTGCTGCGGATATGGCTCCAAAATTCAGGAATGCCAGCGTAGCGATTAGAACTGCAAATAGCAATGCTGTCCCAATTTTTCCTCTTTCGTGTTTCATTTCTTCTTTTCAGCTCCTAGAATATAAGCTCAATCATTTTGCCTGGTTCTTTATAAGACTTGTTGCGGAATAATTCAGCAAAGCCCTAAGAAGGAAGATCCATAAAAAGGAGCAATATGCGGGGTGGAATGGACGCCTTAGAAGGTCTCATTTCATATAATTTTATAATGCAACAAGTCTATTATTTCAGATAGTTTCTTTTTATATATAAATACTTACCAACGTGTAATATTTGATGGCTTTTCGTATGCTTCCAGAACTATTGGTTATCCATCAGCAGATAAAACGTATAAATCAGCTTAAAGAATCAAGCGCCAGATGAAATCAGCATGCAGAAAGATTCAATCGTACAAAGTATTTAGTAATTTCCTTCAAGATGCTTAGGTGCCGCCGTAAAATAAATTCCGGTTTTATGCTTTTTGAGGTTTGATTGTGTAGTTCCAATTCGGATGTTTTTTGTGTCGTTCCAAATATAATTTTGACATATCTTTTTCTGAAAAAGTTTTACCTTTTTCATAAATACCATCATCCAATTGAGCATCTATGCTAAGACCCTTTGTAGTTGTTGTTCCTTTGATTAAATTAATAACGGTTTCATAAGACGTTAATGGTCTTCCTTTCCAGTTCATGCTTATGAATGAAAACATTCGATGCTCTATTTTATTCCATTTACTTGTTCCTGGTGGGAAATGGCAAACGACAATTTCAAGATTGGTTTCATTTGCAAAGTTTTGCAAATATTGTTTCCAACCCTTATTACGACTACCATTACTACCACATCCATCTGCAGTAATCATTAATTTCGTGGCGTTAGGGTATCTTTTTCTCCCGAGTAAATTCCACCATCTTCTTATGCTTTCAACGGCAAATTCTGCTGTATCATAACTTATACCAACATTCACAAAACATTCATTTCTTGCAGGATCATAAGCCCCATAAGGAGTTATTCTTCCCTCTGCTAAAGATAAGAAATCGTAGACGTCTACTTCATCAGCTTCTCCTTTTTTCGTAATAGGTTCTTCAGGTAGTAGATATTCCAATTTTTCTATAAGTTTTCTTGATTTTTTTGGTATTTCAGCGAATTGTGTTTTCCCCATTATCTTCAATAAGTGTACTCTTTTGAGATATTCGATAACGTCTGGAACTGAATAGTAATTTAGAAGCTCTTTTTCGATTAGTTTTCCGTATATCCGGTAGTAGAATTGTAGAGCGATGAAACTGACGAACAGGAAACTTTCCAATTGTTTGTCATCACGCATATAGTTTTTATCGGATTCAAGGATGTTTTTGAATATATCGAACGCTTTTTCTATATCCATTCGACTTTTTAACAGCCCATAGACCTCTTGAGCGGACTTGCCACAGGTAGTTCTTACAGCTATTGTCCCCAACAGGTAGTCTTTTTCGTATACCAGAGACTGGTAGCCCTCGATTTTTTTCGTGTTCTCGGCTGTTTCGTCATTTTTTTGAAGCTGATTTATGGCATAGATGAGCGTAGAAGTCTCCTCTGCCTTCAGTTTCTCATCAAGGAAGGAGATTATCTGCTCTTTCCCCCTTTTTTGCGTGTAATGCCATATGTGTCTCTTATCAAACTGGAATACGCCGTCAAATTCTTTTAGGCTGCCTTTTTTGAGTATGCCGTAGTCTATTAGTGTGCTGTTTCTTTTGAGCGGTAGTATGTACTTTAGCTTTCCAGCAGAGAAAGCTTTAGCGTTTTTTTCAGAGTTAAAGCCTTTATCTCCAATGAACACGATTTCTTTCAGGTTTAACTCCAGAACTGTGGCAACTACTGAGGAAACATCCCGTATACTTCCAGGAATCATTCTAAAGAACCCGGGCTGCGTTTTATCAAGCGAAAATACCAGTGCCAGATTGATTTGTGGTATGTATTCGCCTTTGTGGTTATGACCAAGCATGGCGGCATTTACGCCCTCAGAGTACGTGAATATCTCGCTCAAATCTATCGCTGCGAACTCACTGCCCACCAAAAATTCCTTCATATACGCAGTCATTACCTTCCTGCGTGAGCCAATATCCCGCAAAAAAGGGCCTAGAAATTTGGTAGATGTCCTTACATCCGGCAGAACTTCCGAGAGATGGGAATTCTGATAATAGAACCCAAATCGTTTCAAAGGAGTCTGTTCAAGAAGTCGGAGGGCAGAAAGCACAAAAAGTTCCTTATACTCCTGCGGATAATGCCTTTTTAGGCTCTCTTCTATATCTGCTGCGATTGCCCTCAGATAACTTGACGCCCCGTACTCCTTAACAGTCACCTGCTTAAAAGCCGCAAGGAGCTGCTTTTGCTTCGGTGGAGCGATACCTTCCTTTGTTATCTTGCCCAGATACTCGCCTGTAATCTTCCGCGATCTCTTAAGCTTCTTATCCCAAACGCTACTGACCTTGCAGAGATAGAAATTATCACCTCGCCGGTGAATCTTTGTACCCTTCTTCCTTTGCACCAACACCCAATCGGGAATTTTTTTACGACTATCAATATTACTAAAATTAGTAATATGTATACAAATAAAAATAGGCGCAATATAGCTATGAATACTTGGACTAAGTCCTATCCCAGATCTGTTCTAAAACATATTACTCAAAATGGTTAAAGTTACAGATTTATTTGCGGGACAGCCTGTTTAACCTATAACCTAGCAAATCGAATTAATGTTCGAACGTAAATTAAAGCCTCAATTCCCCGGCTACACGTACTCCCATATTTATCGTTACTTCTGCTATATCCTCACAATACTTTGCCATCCTGCCTAAACTCACCAGGATAGAAAGGGTGTGTATTTTGTCGTTGACACTCCATTCTTCTGCCAGGATTCGCTCATTTA
>WSZT01000013.1 GCA_013139985.1 Candidatus Methanophagales archaeon
GTTCAAAATTGGGTATTTCGTCCACCGCAACGAGGCAGCATCTGGCTATTCTGGAGCGGGATGGACTGATAAAGCGGACGCTGGTTAAGGAGAAAATGGGTAGGCCGAAGATTTTCTACTCACTCACCGAAAGAGCGGAGGCATTCTTCCCAAAAGCATATTCAAAGTTATTTAAATGGATTATTAGAGATATGATCGAGAGAGAAGGGGTTGAGATGGTGAGGGAGATGATGGCTCGAATGGGGGCTGAGCAAGCATCTTATTACAAAGAAAGACTGAAAGGGAATGGAAATGTGGAGTCGGTAGTGGAATTATTGAACGACCTGGGAAGTTTTGCCGTCTTGGAGCGAGATAATGGTCAAATAATCATAAAAGAATACAACTGTCTCATCTATGAGATTGCGTTGGAGTTTGGCGAGGACATGTGTGAATTTGATCGGAACTTCATCGGTGGCTTGCTCAATTCAAACGTTGAGTTAAAGAGCTGTATGGCAAGAGGAGATAGGTTCTGCTCCTTTGCTTTGAACCGCGAGATTGACACTAAAACTTTTTAGAAAAAAGTTTTATCAAAAAATGAAGAAGGATTTTTTCGTGGTGCTATGCACGGTTGGTGTAGAAGAATCCGAAAAATTGATAAAGATTATAACTACATACGTAATGCAACGTGCATAATAAATAGGAGGCAAGATGAGAAATGGTTTGGCGAAGAAGATATATATGGGACCCATTTGAAGAGCTAAGAAGAATGGAAGAATTTGTAGACCTAGCGTTTGGTGAGACATGACCCGACTATTTTGGGCGGAGAGCACTGCCCGGAGCTACGGGAGAAGAACTCGCTGAGATCGCAGCACCCTATGTGGATATAAAGGAGAAAGAGCGCAAGATTATCGTAGCTGCCGATATACCGGGCGTTGAAAAGGGCGACATCTCTATGAATGTTGATATTACGGGTCTTCCGGACGCGCTTGCACGGGAGACGAAGAAGATGTTTGATATAAGTCTAGAGAAGGTGAGGTAAAACATTTCTTTAAAAAGTTTTAAACGATTTACCAAAGAAATATCATAGTTTGTTTATT
This sequence comes from Candidatus Methanophagales archaeon, assembly GCA_013139985.1. Lineage (GTDB taxonomy): Archaea > Halobacteriota > Syntropharchaeia > Alkanophagales > Methanospirareceae > Methanophaga. Next base: position 1,077 of record WSZT01000013.1, read on the forward strand.
TATATGCAAAAACGAATAATGAAAAACAATCAACCATAAGGGGATTGGTTTGGGGAGGATATTATGAGCGAAGAGAGATTGAAGGCACTTGAAATAGCCATGGAACTTGAAGAAGAAGGAAAGAAGTTTTATATGGACGCTAGTGAGAAGGCTACTAACGCATTTGCAAAGGAGATGTTTGGGTCTTTGGCAAAGGACGAAGACCTGCATCTGGAAAAAGTGAAGGCGATATACAAAAAGCTAAAAGAGGAAAGGGCGTGGCCAAAAATGGTGACAGCCATAGGCGATGTGGTAACGACAAAAGCAGTTTTTCCTGAGGATGTGAAAGACCTGACAGAGGAAGATATTTCTGAGAGCGTAAAAGTATTGGGGATAGGCATGGAAATGGAGGAGAAGAGCATATTGTTCTACAATGAGCTGGCCGAGAAAGCCACCGACCATTTTGAAGCGAGATTCTATCTTGCACTCGCGCATGAGGAGCGAGGACATTATCTCAGTCTATGGGATTCTCGAGAATATCTTGAGGACCCGGCATGGTGGTTTGGTATGAAAGAGGGGTTCAGGTTGGATGCAGGTTAAGAACGAATGGTTAAACTTTTTGGTATCTCAGGGAGTCCCAGAATAGCCGCGACCGATTGGATAATTAAAGAAGCGTTACGGTATGCAGAAGAGAAATGGAATTTTGAGACGTGATACTTCTCTGTTCGCGGTAAGAAGCTTGCAATCCGAGCTATCATCCTAAGAGGGTTGATCCTGATATAAATGTAGGACACTTCTGACAAATTAACCCTAAAGAAACTATATCAGTTTTTGGAAATATAAAGTTATCAGGGTATGTTTAAATAGAATAGGCTTACAAACCCCCCTCCCCTAACCGAACACCCATGGATAACCACCCGGAAAAAAACCTTCTTGAATGTGGATGTATAAGCGCGTTTATCCTAACTTGCTATCCCCTTAAAAAAAAAACCATACTGCAAGAATTCAAAAGGCTTTTATGGCTATAGTTTTGAACTTATTACAAAACTGAAACTAAAACAAGAAATGAGTGGTTGGTATGATATGCCTCAAATGATAATTCCAGATGAATTAAAAAAGATATTTGAAAAGGTGGATTCAGTGGTATTTGAAACCGCGGGTAAAGAAGGGAATCAAAATGCCGTTCAAGTATTTTGGAAGAAGGTTCTTAATGACAAAACGGTTCTGCTCATTGGCGATTTTACGAAACTGAACGAGAAGGATCTTATAGAGGATAAGGATGTTCGCATCTCCTACTGGGATCCAGAAGAAGAAAAAGGATACCAAATAAAAGGAATAGGAAGATACCATACCGATGGCTCAATTTATGAAGTGGGCAGAAAAATTATGCACTCCAAATCCAAAAAACCTGATAGTGCCCCAGAAGGAGTTATCAAAGTCAAAGTAACCGGGATTTCTATAATGAGACCGGGACCATGTTACTACCGCCGATGATCGAGGTTAATCTCCAACCATTTGAGAGCTATGAACCAAAACTAAAATACGGATAATCTTTTTATAGTCACAACTTTAAACTTATTTCAAAGATGAAATCAAAACAAAAAGATGATATGTATGGGGAAAAAAAGATGGAGTTTTGATAGAAGAAGCGAAGGTGATAAGAAGAAGGCGGTGTGAGCATGGAATGCCATAGTGAACACAAAAAACCAACAGAAAATATTGCGGACATGACATGGATGTTAAAGAAATGGCCTGTGTGATCTGCCATCCACCGGAAAGACATCCATGAAAAACGTAAAATTAATAAGGGTAAAGACATTATGTCTAAAATAGGGAGAGTTGGTGAAGGATTTTAGGAAGTGAAAAGATGCTAAGTGAAATACCAATAGATTTGGAAAAGGTGAGTAAGGAAGATAGAGATGCAGAGATATTGCGTGTCGGTATGATAGCGGAACTGGATGCTGTAAATCTGTATGAGCAGCTCGCGGCGATGGCGGAGCGAGAAGAGGTCAAAGCGATTCTGCTGGATATAGCGAAAGAAGAGAAGACACACATGGGTGAATTTCAGGCTCTGCTTCTAAGACAAGACAAGGAGCAGGTCGAGGAACTGGAGAAGGGTAAAAAAGAGGTGGATGAGCTGACAGAATGAGAGCTATAATACTATTAGTAATGGCCACAATGATTGCTGGTACACTATTAGCAGGTTCGATGGTTGCAGGAGCAATTGAATCTTCTGATTTCGATGATCCGACAGTATGCAAGGGCTGTCATGGCGAAATATACGATCAGTGGGACGGTTCGATGCATTCAATAGCATACACAGACCCTGTTTATTTAGCGGAAGCAGAGATGGCTTCTCGTGAGACGGATGGTCTAACAGACACCTATTGTGCGCGGTGTCACACGCCAATCGGCGTCCTATCTGGCGAAGTACCACCGATTGGACTCGAAAACCTGAGCGAAATATCAAAGAAGGGTGTACAGTGCGATTTCTGTCACAGTGTCAATAAATCCACGGGTATAGGAAACGGTGCTTTCATGGTCTCTCCAGATGGGATTAAGCGAGGACCGTATGATGACTCCAAAGCACCGTATCACGAGAGTGTATTCTCAGAGCTTCATACAAAGTCAGAGTTCTGCGGCATGTGTCATGAGGTCTACCATCCGGTGACCGGGATTCCAGTCGAGGAGACATATACCGAGTGGAAAGAAGGGCCTTACAGTAAGACCACACAATGCCAAGACTGCCACATGACGCCTGGTGTCACGCATTTCGAGGCAAATCCCGGCAAGGCATCTGAGATTGGACCAGAGAGGGACCATGTCTACACGCATTACTTTGTAGGTGGTAACGCCGCGGTAACCGGGATTATGGGCTCAGAAGTGCATCAGCAAATGGCAGAAGAACGGTTGAAGTCCGCGGCAACGCTCGCACTGGAAGCCGAGAAGAAGGATACTGAAGCCGAAATCACCGTTAAAGTCACGAACGCAGGGGCAGGTCACAAGCTCCCAACAGGACTTACAGAGGCAAGACAGGCATGGATAGAGATTCAGGTAAATGATGCATCGGGAAAGGAAATTTACCACAGTGGTGGACTTGATTCTGAAGGTGAGGTGGACCCTGACGCCGTGATCTACCATGTAGTGCTTGGAGATGCGTCAGGAAACCCAACGATGAAAGTCTGGGAGGCCGAATCTATACTCTTTGATAACCGGATATTACCAAAGGAGACACGGGTTGAGAAGTTTAATTTTGCGATACCGGGCGGTTTAGAGGGTCCAATCACTGTGAATGCGAAGTTGAACTACCGGTCGGCATCGCAAAAGTTCCTGGATGAACTCTTTGAGGAGGGTGAGGTCGTTGCACCTGTGATAGAGATGGCAGGTGCGGAAAGCACGATAGAAGTAGGGAATGCGCCAGACGAGGGAGTCCCAGGTTTTGAGTGCATCTTTGTGTTAATAAGCCTTTTAGCCGTGGCTTATTTGATTAGAAGGAGAGGGGAATAAGGAGGTAATGTGAATAAAAATGGAATTTGGAGATTTGATAAAAGGCGCAGAAGCCGAAGGTAAGGAGAAGCACGTCCCTTATATTGAAGTTGGCAAGGGACGAGGAAGAGAGAACGTGGATGTTGTCCGAGTAGTTGTGGGAAAGGAAGTGCCACATCCTAACACCACGGAGCACCATATCGCATGGATAGAACTGGTTGGCGTGAAGAAAGAGGGAGGACAGGTGATTTGTCTAGGTAGAGCAGAATTCGGAGCGGGTTATACCAATCCAAACGTCAGGTTCCACGTACCGGTACCGGAATTCAATGCTTTCTGTGCGCTCGCATATTGCAACATCCACGGTCTGTGGCAAAACAGTATAGAACTGGAATAGGAGGAAGACGAAATATGGAAGAAGAAAAAAGTATGCCCCTGATCGGGGAAAAATTCCCGGATATGGAAGTACAAACAACTCACGGAAAGAAGAAACTGCCAGAAGAGTACAAGGGCAAATGGTTTGTCCTGTTCAGCCATCCTGCGGACTTTACTCCGGTCTGCACGACAGAGTTCGTAGCTTTTCAAAGGCGTTTTGATGAGTTTAAAAAGCTTGACTGCGAGCTTATTGGATTGAGCATAGATCAGGTATTCAGCCACATAAAATGGGTTGAATGGATAAAGGAGAACTTGGACGTGGAGATAAAATTCCCAATCATCGCAGATGACACAGGTAGAGTTGCCAAGATGCTGGGGCTTATACATCCCAACAAGGGCACGAATACGGTCAGGGCGGTATTTGCTGTTGACCCGCAGGGAATCATGAGAGCCATGATTTATTATCCACAGGAACTCGGTAGGAACATGGATGAAATCTTGAGAATGGTACGAGGTCTTCAAACGAACGATAAACACGGCGTGGCGATACCTGCAAATTGGCCAAACAACGAGTTGATTGGTGACGAAGTTATAATTCCACCGGCATCTGATGAGCAAACCGCGAAGGAACGGGTCAAGCAATACGAATGCTATGACTGGTGGTTCTGCCATAAGAAGCTATAAACGGGGAGATAATATGCTAAGCGAAAAGATGCAGGATGCGCTGAATGGTCAGCTCAACAAGGAGATGTATTCAGCGTATCTGTATATGGCAATGTCGGCATACAGCACTTACACCGGACTAAAGGGATTTGCCAACTGGTTCATGGTGCAGTACCAGGAAGAGATGACGCACGCGATGAAAATCTACGGCTATATCAACGATCAGGGCGGCCAGGTGAAGCTCATGGCGATTGAGCAGCCAGCGACAGAATTTGAGTCGCCCATGGATATGTTCGAGAAGACTTTGGCACACGAGAAGTTCATTACGAGTAGCATCAATGAGCTCGTTGACCTTGCTATCGCAGAGAAGGACCACGCTACGAATATCTTCTTGCAATGGTACGTTACTGAACAGATAGAAGAGGAAGGTAACGACAATGAAATCATTGCCAGGTTGAAACTAGTTGGAGAAGACGGTAATGGATTGCTCATAGTGGACAAAGAGCTGGCGATGCGGGTATTTACGCCTCCTGCGACTGCTGAAGCGGGGGGTGCATAAAAAGATGAACAAGAAGGTAGCTATCTTCGCATTCAACGGAGAACCAATGTGTTTTGCACATACGCTGTTGAATACACTGGACATGAAGAATAAGGAATACGATGTGAAATTGATTATAGAGGGCACAGCTACGAATCAGGTGAAAGAACTCGCAGACTCCAAAAAGCCGTTCGCAAATCTGTATGCAGCAGTAAAAAAAGCAGGAATAATTGATTGCGTCTGTAAAGCATGCTCAACTCAGACTGGCGCGTTAGAAAGTGCAGAGGAACAAGGGCTGCCTATATGCAGTGAGATGTCCGGGCATCCGAGCTTATCAAGATACATGGAAGCGGGATACGAAGTGATAGTATTCTAAAAGGAGGTGAGGACAAAATGGCAAAAGCAATAGTAATTTATGAAACTACGTATGGATATACGGAAACGATGGCAAAAGCTATCGTAGCGGGACTGAAAGAGGCTGGAGTGGAAGTCGAATTGAAAAAAGTCATGGCTGTAAATACGGATGAGCTCAAAGACTTTGACGCCGTAGTTCTTGGTTGCCCGACGTACCATCATGACATGATTGGCACGATGAAGACGTTCCTCTTCAAGATGAAGAACGCAGAGTTGAAAGGGAAAATTGGTGCGGTATTCGGGTCCTATGGCTGGAGTGGTGAATCTGTCGAGATGATGAGCGATACGATGAAGCATATCTTCGAGATGGACGTGGTAGAACCGGGGCTGAAGATGAAAGGCACGGAAGTAGTTACAGGAGAAAAGGAGTGCAAGGAGTTCGGGAAGAAGATTGCGGCTAAGATAACCTGACATTGTCAGGTTAACCGCAGAGTTCATGGAGACTCCGCGTTCTCTGCCGTAAATTTAAAATATGAGAAGGAAGGTATAATAAAAAGGAGGTAGATAAAAAATGGCAAAAGCATTGATAGTATATGATACCAATATTGGTACTACGGAAACAATGGCAAAAGACATAGAGAAGG
>WSZT01000126.1 GCA_013139985.1 Candidatus Methanophagales archaeon
TTTGGCGTCGGCGCCTTCTCCTCTTTACGGTGGCTTATTCCCAGTCCGCCACCGAGGTCCACAAATTCGAGTTCCATCCCTCGCGCATATAAGTCCTCTACGAGGTGCATCATCTTCTCTGTTGCCTCACTAAATACGCTTACGTCTAATATCTGTGACCCTATATGGCAATGTAATCCAGTAAGAGTGATGTTCGGCAGCCTTTTCGCATCTTCACATGTTGCGATCACCTCGTAAAAGGGGATGCCGAATTTCGATTCGCGTAGACCGGTTGCTATCTTTGGATTCACCTTTGGTGATACATCGGGGTTCACCCGTATTGCAATTTCCACTTCTTTTTCCATTGCAACGGCGATTGCAGATAAAGTGCGCATTTCGTCCTGCGAATCCACTGATACCTTCACGCCAGCGTCTACCACGGCCCGTAATTCCTCTTCGCTTTTCGAATTGCCATTGAATAGAATCTTGTCCCGGGGTATGCCTGCTAACTTCACGAGTTGGAGCTCGCCACCGGAAAACACATCAGCACCTGCTCCTTCGCTCGCTAATATCTTCAATATCGCAAGATTACCGTTCGCTTTTACTGCGTAATATTTGTCTGCCGCCTCAAAAGCGCTATTATAGCGCCTGAAATTGTCCCGCACCATATCTTCATCTGTTACGTATAGTGGTGTCCCATATGTCTCTGCCAACTCTACTACGTCCACGCCACCGAAAACCAAATGGCCACTTTCTTTTTGCATGTCTTCCCTCTGTTAATTTCTTAGCATTTTCTTTTTGATAAATAATTTAGTAAAGTATAATTTCTACCCTAAGTATAAATTTAATTTAGGACGCTGATTTACGCGTATTTACGCAGAAAACTATTTCCTCAAATTATCAAATGCCTTACGTTTTGAGAAACCGCAGGAAAACTCTTATTTTTACGTTCTATCACCATTTCATTCTCATAAACCTTTTCCAGAAAACCATAACATAATAAACCCGGTTTACTATAAACTCGATAGACGATTCTAATTAATAATCTCATCCGTCAACTAAACCTTATATTTTAAATCCTGATTATCTGCGTTCATCTGCGTCCATTTATCAAATATTATGCGTTCTCGCAAAAATCACAGTTCACAGATGTAAGCGGTTTAAATCTGTGCAATCTCGTAGTATTAAATGGAAATGCAAAAGACAGTACTCATCCTGGCAGGCGGGCAAGGTCGAAGATTCCTTTCGTTCGATAAATGCTTCGCCATGTTAGATAACAAATTGCTTATACAGCATGCTATTGATAATATCGCTGGTCTGGCAGATGAGATAATAGTAGCAGCACGAGACGAGCAGCAGGGCGAAAAAATCAGTGCAAGAGTACATGATAAAATCAATTTTGCTTTTGACACTCTGAATGGCTTTGGCCCACTCTCGGGCTTATTATCCGGTTTAGAACATGCTTCTTTTGCTTTTTCGCTCGTCATTGGATGCGATATGCCATTCGTAACGGAAAGCGTTGTGAACTTGTTATTTGAGATTGCATCTACGGGCTATGACGCAGTAGTGCCGCGATGGGAAAACGGGATGCTGGAGCCGTTACATGCGGTATATCGGAGAGAATCGATGCTAGCTGCGATAAGGGACACGGTAAAAAGGGGCGATGGAAAGATATATCATGCGATTTCGCAACTCAAAGATGTTTGCTTCTTACCGGTAAACCGGATACGAGAGATAGACCCGGAATTGAAATCCTTTCGAAACATAAATACGCCTTTTGAGTTGAAAAAAAGCGAAAAGTTTTTATGCTCTAAGAGATAAATAGGAGTAAGATAAAAGATGCGGGAAAAGATATGGTGGATTTTGATCATCTGTGCCACGATTTCATTTTTATTTCTATGCCTTTCCGGCACATCATCTGCGGTGACCCGGTATGTAGCAGAAAACGGCAGCGCAAATTTCACAATGATTCAAGATGCGATAAACATCTCGAGCGCAGGCGACACGATAATCGTAACAAATGGGTCATACATAGAGAACGTGAATGTAAACGTGAGTTATTTAACCCTACGATCTGGAAACGGCTCGAACTCAACTTTTATTCGTGCGAAAAGCAGAAGTGACCATGTCTTTGAGGTGACTGCGGATTATGTAAATATAAGCGGATTTACAATCATGAATGCTACTAACCGGCCTAATGCCGGGATATATCTTGGCTCTGATGTGGATCACTGCACCATTGCAGATAACAATGTGTCGTATAACCATATCGGAATATTGCTGGATGCATCATGCGAAAACACGATTATTAACAATACCGTCAGGGATAACGGCTACGGCTTCTACCTGTATCGTTCGAGCAACAATAATAACATTACTAACAATACCGTTTTCTCAAACGAGTACGACGGTATCAACCTGCGTTTTTCATGCTGCAACACCATTACAAACAACAACATCACGAACAACTCCGCAACGAACAACTATGCCGGCATTCACCTCTACCGCTCGGACGACAACATGATCTACAACAACTACTTCAACAATACGAATAATGCGAGGGACGATGACGGAGACAACACATGGAACATTATAAAAACATCTGGTACAAATATCATTGGTGGTCCCTATCTTGGCGGGAACTACTGGGCTGATTATACGGGCGAAGATTGGAATCGCGATGGACTTGGAGATACTCGCCCATACTATTCTCCTAATGTCGTATATCCCCCTTATGGTATAAAACATGGTGCAGATTACTTACCATTAGTACCGTGCACATCACCCCCTTAACTTAGTTTTTTTCGCTAACCACAAGAGTACACAACACTTTTTCTTTTTTTACAAAAAGAAAATTTAGCCTGTGCTAAAAGAAAAACAAATAGGTTTTTTGGTAAAGCTTTTTGCTTGCAAAAATGTTTGTGTTAATCTTGTGGAATCTCGTGGTTTTTAAAATCTGCTATACAACTACACATTTTCATATACCTATCAATATTAGCCTCATGATTGTACCAACCGACAACGAAACGGCAATCATCAATCCTGTTGCTTTTAGCAGATCCTTGATGCCCAACTCACGAAGCAAAACCACAAACGTAGCAATGCACGGGAAATAAGTGCTCAAAATCACACATGCAATAGTCAATTGTTCCGGACTCATACCCAACGGCACTAACATGCCAATTGCAATATCCTTCCGGAGGAATCCCATTATCAACGCAGCGATCGCACCTTCGGGTAAGCCAAGCAAAGTCGTGAGAACAGGCGCGAATAGCGTTGCAAGAGCGTCAATTATTCCCGTTATATATAGCAGATTCACAATGAGGACGCCCAACAGGACGAACGGGACCGCTTCCACTAAGAATCCATACACCTTTGTCCATGTCTTTTTTAATATCGTTAACGGATCGGGTTTACGGTATGGTGGTACTTCCAATAATAATTCCGGACTCTCGCCTTTTACTATCTTTTTCAATAGTAAGCCTATAAGAACATAGAGCAAAAACAGGGTGCAATAGACGATGAGTATCCATTTCAATCCATATCTACCCAAAATACCAAATATCATTGCCGATTGCGCCATACAAGGTACCGCAATCGCCATGAGTGTTGCAGCAATGAACCGCTGCTTCTCCGTCTCCATTATTCGCGTTGCTAATGCACCCGGAACGTTGCAGCCAAAGCCCAATATCGTTGGCACTATTGCCGAGCCATGCAATCCCAATTTGTGCAAGCCGGTATCCACGAGAACAGCGAGTCGAGGCAGATAGCCCACGTCTTCGAGCAGACTGAGCATGAAATAGAATGTGATTACAAATGGTAGTACCATGCCGAAAATGACGTATAATCCGGTAGTTAGAATACCAAAAGATTCCGTAAAATCCGGCGATTGCACTGTGGAGTTACCTATTAATATATCATGCAGCAGTTCGTCAGCCGAAAAGGTATTTACAACGCTTACAATCCAGGGGCCATAGTAATCATAGAACAGCGGGTCCAGCAGATATTCGATTATCCAATTCCCTATCCAGATTATAGATAGGAAGGTCAGGAGTATTACCATTATCGCGATGGGAATGCCAGTTGCAGGCTTCACCGTGATGTCGGCTATGCGTTCCCAGGTAGTGTGATGGCGGTGATGCACTACCTGAACTTCCTTGATTATCTCACCAACAGTGAGCCACCTTTCTCCTTCTGACATCGGCTCGATGATCTTGGATGGCCTGGCATCGCTCAGTTCAGATGAGAGTTCCTTTATCCCCTCTCCGGTAATCGCACAAGTTGGAACAACAGGTACGTCAAGTAACGTCTCCAATTTGTCCAGGTCTATATCAATGCCAATGTGCTTTGTCTCGTCCCACAGGTTCAAAGCGACGACCGTGGGTTTTTTCCTAGCCAGGATTTCCAGGGTCAGGTAGAGATTCCGTTCCAGATGCGTTGCATCCACGACATTTATTACTATATCCGCATCTTCAAGCATGGTCTGAGCCACTTCTTCTGCTTTCGATGTAGGCTCTAATGAATAAGTACCCGGGACATCAACTAACTCAAACTTTGCGCTGCCAATGCGTGTAGTTCCTTTTGTAAAATCAACCGTAGTCCCCGGATAATTAGACGAAATCACGTTCACGCCGGTAAGCCGCGAAAAGACGACACTCTTGCCAACGTTTGGGCAGCCCATAAGCGATATTTTCTTCATAGCTTCTGGATTAAGATGTGTCTCGCCATCCCCATCCCAATCGCTATCTGCGTTCCTTCTACGTTTAGGACAACCGGCCCTCTCGCAGGTTGTACCGCGATTATCTCAACTATTTTGCCTTCCATTAGTCCCATTGTCCTGAAGTGACGCTGCCTACCCCTACCATGCCCCAACGCAACGATCTTCGCCTTTTCACCGGGGAATAGTGATGTGAGTGGAACCGCTTTCTCGTCCATATCGTTCATCCGTTTCTCTAGATACCTAAATATATATCTTTTCTTGTATTCTGTTTTTGTATTTGTATTTGTATGGCGAAGGGAACTCCCAGTAAAAAGTTTACCCATTTTGATAATTATCATATAAAGACACAGATTTCACAGATTTACACAGACGATACTGTCCTAAAAATTTATTAAGGGCTTGCCAAGAAATAAGTTGGCAACTTTATTAACTAAAAGTGCATATATGTCATTATGGAGGATATAGAACAACATAAAAATTGGCTAAAAGTTTTGGCACTGGCAAATGAATCGCTAAAACGTAAATTGGCTGCGGCTAAAGCACTTGACTTGGGCTGGGGAGGAATCTCAACTGTCGCAAGAATCAGCGGCATGTCCATTACGACAATAAGGAAGGGGATACAGGAACTTGAGAATTTGGAGATTTTGGGACAAACAAAAAGAATTCGAAAAACTGGCGCTGGCCGAAAGAAAATTGAGATCAAAAACCCCAAAATTGTGGAAGATATTGAGGCAATTATGGACGAGAACACTGCAGGCGATCCAATGGGCTTTTTAAAATGGACGAATAAGTCGACATATACGATAGCTGAAGAATTGAATCTTCGTGGGCACAAAATCAGTGCGGAAACCGTTAGGTTGCTTTTAAAAGAACGGGATTACTCACTCCAAGCTAATGTGAAGACCAAGGAAGGCGGTTCTAGGCCAGAAAGAGATGCCCAGTTCCGATACATAAATGAACAAGTGAAAAAATTTGTTTTGCGAGGTGACCCTGCTATATCTGTGGATACAAAGAAAAGAGAACTTGTGGGGGACTTCAAAAACCAGGGCAAAACCTGGAGAAAGAAAGGAGAAGCAAAGGAAGTCAATACTTATGACTTTCTCTCACTGGCAATTGGGGTAGGAATCCCCTATGGTGCCTATGACATTTATAGAAACGAAGGATTCGTGAATGTTGGCATTAGCCGTGATACTTCTGAATTTGCGGTCGAAAGCATCCGGCAATGGTGGCACATATTGGGAAAAAAGTACTATCAGGACGCCAAAGGGTTGTTGATCTGTGCAGATGGTGGCGGAAGTAATGGAAGCCGTAGGCGAGGCTGGAAACTCTTTTTACAGGAATTGGCTGATCAAATAGAAATACCAATATCTGTTTGTCATTTTCCACCTGGGACAAGCAAATGGAACAAGATAGAGCATCGTATGTTCTCGTTCATAAGCATGAATTGGAAAGGAGAGCCACTTGTTACTTATGAAACAATTATCAAACTTATTAGCGCAACTACGACAAAGAAAGGTCTCAAAGTGGTTGCCCGTCTTGATAAGAGAAAATATGAAGGCGGGCTAGTGTTCTCTGGCGAAGATATGGCAAAACTGAACATAAAAACGCATACGCTACATCCTAAATGGAATTATTCTATTCTACCGAGAAACAATTCTGAATTTTGAGGGGTTTAAAAATTTGATAGGTTATTTTCTGGCAAGCCCTTAACGTTTGCAACGATATCCACTTTCTCACCCTTTTGAACTCCGAAATTCTTCATAGGTACGGTAATCTCAACTTTAAGTGGTGCTTCCCAAATATTTCCTCTGCAGTTGTTTGTCTCATCGCTTTCCTTCACATCGTTATTATAATCTGCACAGACTTTTATGTTATCATTTTCTCCCGATACTGTTAAAAGCTTCTTAAACGTATCAGTGTATCTACCTTTAGGCTTCAAATCCACTGGTACGATTTTGGTTTCCCTTTGGACACCATCAACGAATAGACTTGTCCAATGACCCGCTGATACAGTTCCATCTCCTATGTTTTTTAGAGTATAGCTGACATTGTACGTTCCTTTGGCTTTATCGATCCACCGCTCCTGTTTTTCTTGAATTACCAAGTCTATTTCCTTTTGCGGTTTCAAAAAAAATTTAACTATAACCTCCCCATTGAGTCCATCGATATAAAGGTAGTAAAGACGAAAAGGATAATCGCAAATACCATCAATACATTTAGGGGAGCTCACTCTTACTTTGCACCCGTTACTCGTGTTTTTCTTGGCCTTTGTTATAAAACGATAATAATGACTATCCCTAGCAATGACTGCCCAATCAGTGACATTGACCCCCTGGATATCTATATTAACCCATGCATAGCGTTGAGGGGTATCAGCAACCAATATTTTAACAACGTTATCTTCTCTGTTTTTTATCTCACACATCTCGTATCCTATCCCTTTTACATATCCTACCCCATACTGATGAGGCGTGTTGTCGTTATCAGGAAAAGTGAACTTGATCGTGTACTTTCCTTCGGGATCTTTGAACTCCACTGTGGAAGATGGGTACTGGGAGTCTGTTGCAGCCGTAATCCCTACTGCTGAAGTCAATAAAACAAATAAGAGAAAACCACATACAATGCTTTTCATGGTATCTCCTCCAATCCAGCAGCAGTTCTCAATATCTTTCGTGCATCAATGGAAGAAACATTTCCATCTCCGTTAACATTCATAACCAAATCTTCCGCTTGCTTACCCACAGCCATTTGCATTATATATTTATGATGCTTATATTAAAGTAAAGTAAATTCACACTGTCTGACGTTATCGCACAATAGGTCATGTATAAATAAGCTATTATTAATAGGTAACTTCTGCGTCTATATCGCCGATATTCGGGCCCTTTCTTAAAGTAGCCTATATCATTTTCATAATTCCGCACCAACTATTTATTGTGATCCCTTCACACGTAGAGAACCACCCGCCAGCCAAACCACAAACATCAGCACAAACAGCAGTCCCGCATACCCAAGGAAGAGCAATCGCACACTGAATATATCTGATAGCGCGCCACAGACAATAGGAATAGTACCCATACTTGCGTAAAATGTCGTGTAATAAATCCCCATTACTTTACCTTCCTGTCCTTTTCCTGCCGCTTTCGATGCCAAAGTCAACGTACCGAGTGAAATCGCACCCAGACCAGCACCTAGGAACACACCTGTTACAAAAAGTTCCAGGACGCTACTTGCAAAGCCGAGCACAAGCAAACCGCAAACGCACAAGAGCAATCCGATAATCGCGAGCATAATCTCGCCTACCAGCTTCATCAGCCAGTTGAATCCCACTTGTAGTAGCACGAAGACCACGAACATCACAGAAAGGATCGTTCCAATGATGCCTTCCGAAATGTCAAAGTTATCAACAGCAAAAGGCGCAAACGTTGCACTTGTCATGGATGCAACACCCATACCAAAAAAGATCACGATACAGCAAACTATCAATGCTCTTTTACCGTTTACCGTTAGCGATAATCCTTTTCTCTTCCCTTTCTTATCCGGCACCTTCAGTCCCCTTTTTGGCTCTTCCGGAACAAAAAACAACACTAATACTGCACTTATGAGTGCAAAGGCAGCACAAAAGAGAAACGGCATGAACATACCATAGCGCTCAAACAGAAACCCACCTGAAATCGGTCCTGCCGCTAAACCGACACCTAAACCTATATTGTACACGCTAAACGCATGCCCGCGCTCTTCGTGGCTCGTAACATCCGCGAGCAAAGCAGCAATTGCAGGGAAGAACAAACCTGCTCCTGCGCCTTGTAACGCTCTTACAAATATCCAATCATAAGTATTTCCAGAAAATGGAAATAGTACCGCAGCAACTGCGTAGAGCAAAAGCCCAATTACAATCAGCGGTTTCCTGCCTACAATATCCGATATAATACCACTGGGGATGTTAAGACATAAGCTTACAAGAGCAAATGCGGCGATTATCAATCCCGATACAAGAAATGGGTTCGGTATATCGGGACTTCTTACCCACTCGCCAAGCAGTGGTGCGATAACAGTAACGCCAAATTGCGTACTGAAAACGCATATCGCGGCGATTAGAACTACCCTTGAAACTCGCAGGTTAGTATAAAAACGAAACATAATACATATAAATAGTCTTTATATAGCTAAAGAACAAAACAAAATAAAATCAATTATTGACACTGATTAACACTGATTAACACAGAAAGAAAATAAATCTGTGTCCTAAATTAAATTTAAAGGTAGAAGCTATACTTTATATACAATGAAAAGGAGCTAAACGAATATCATAAACGCCCTTGCATTGTTACAAATTCCTCTTTTCGTCTTCCAAAACCTTCTCGAACTCAACCATAAGGAAATCGATAAAATCGCCGACACCATTATCGCACTCATCACACCGTTCTTCGGTGACGCTACTTCGTTTCTCTATGTAGTTCCGGATCATCATCGCAGGTGCATGAAGCGTTTTAAATAGTACCGCATGAGAGAAAGCATCCAATACCTCTTTGGGGTCTCGTCCTTTCTCTATATAGTGTATAGCTTTCTTTCTCTCTTCCGCTCGTATACGCGAGCCATGTTCATAAAGCATAGCAATAAGCTTTTCCGCCTCTTTACGGTTCAAAAGCGTTTTAAATAGTTCCACCTCCTCATCTATTATCCCTTCTACTTTATCAACCTCAGAAAGCCGCTTCTTCAGGTTCTCCTCACTTATCTCGTATAAACTGTCCAGGTTATACAACTCCACGCCCTCTATATCGCCTACTCGCGCCTCCACATCTTTCGGATTCGCTATGTCTATGATAAGCAGGACGTTATCATTTATACGATGTTCCATTACCCGTTTCATCAAATTATAATCCAGGACATAATGTGGTGCAGACGTAGTGCTTATAGCGACATCACAGACAGAGAGATACCGTTCACTTTCGTCCAGTTTCGCCGCCTTGCCGCCGACCTCTTCTGCTAACTCCTTCGCTCTTTCATACGTTCGATTTGCGATAAACATCGCTTTCAATTTCTTCTCGGATATAGCTCTTGCTACCAGCGTACCCATATCTCCCGCACCAATTACTAAAATGCTCTTGCCTTCCAGCCCCCAGGTAACGTATTCTGCAAGCTCAACCGCTGCAGAACCAATAGAAACAGACCCTTCATTTATTCTCGTCTCTATCCTCGCCCTCTTCGCTACTTTTATCGCTCGGTCGAACGCCATATCCAGAATAAAATCGATTGTACCTTCTTTCTTGCTATCTAAGTAGCACTTCTTTATCTGACCTAGAATTTGGTCCTCGCCCACCATCATCGATTCAAGTCCACATGCGACCCGCATGAGGTGCCATAAAGCGTCTTCACCGACGAAAATACCGTATTTATCGAATTTATTGTGGTTAAGGATCTCATCTAAGACCGCTTTTGAATTGTCCGAACTGATATACGCCTCTACGCGGTTACAGGTATTTATAATTGCATATCCATCCACACGCGGGTCATTTACGAATATCTCGGGCTTTAAACGCTCGCCTATCTCTTCCAATTCCTTTACACTACATTTTTTATACGAAAACCATAAAGTAGCAAGTCTATGCATATCTATCACCTACGATCCTAAATATATCCTTTTCCGCAATATCTATGGGCGCATCAAGTGCAGACCAGCATTCCGGATCGTCCAAAACACTGTTCAAAATCGTACGCCGCCGCTCTTCATCTTTTATCCTCTGTTTCAAATAATGTCGGAGGCGCGATTGTATCTGCAACATTTTCGCCTCTCTTTCGCCTACGAGCGCTGCGATCTTCTTCTTCATATATCGTGCCATTGCAGGCCCTTTACCGGCTGTGGAGACAGAAATAATGAATCCACCCTTGTTAATAACCGAAGACATAAACGCATCCCCGTAATCGGCATAATTGATAAGCAGCTCAAATTTGGCCGCCTCTTTTAGGATACGATCATTTAACGGTCGGTCATCGGTACAAATGAGTACTAAAAAGGCGCCCTTTACGAGCTCTCCTATATCCTGCTCCCTCAGATCGGATTGGAAGCATCGAATTACGCCTTGTTTACTCATAGATTCTATCGACGGTATAAAGTCAAGGCTGTAGACCTCTATATTCATCTTTCCGCCGGCACTGTCAGTGTCCAAGATCTGGCGTATTTTACGTTCTGCAACGATACCGCCGCCAAAAACAACTATTCTTTTACCTGAGACATCGACATATAGTGGGAGCATAGTATCTATGGTACTCGTTATTAAATGGTTTTTGCTAACTTTTAAACCTTTCGCTTTTTCGCCACGTGACTTTGACATCATCTGGCCTGTAATGTGGGTTAACTCCTGATTGTTCTAGTGGCGTTATGTCTCCGTTTTTGTACATTATCAGACCAACATAGGCAATCATAGACCCGTTATCCTTCAAATAGCGGGATTCGGGCACGTAAAATCTTGCTCCGCGGTCTCGACACATTATTTCTAGCATCTGTTGTAACCTCTTGTTCGCACCTACGCCACCAGCTAACAGCAGCTCGTCCCGGCTGCAATGTGCCATTGCTCGCTCGGTTACTTCTGTAAGCATGGCAAATGCAGTCTCCTGAAAGGAATAACAAATGCCCGCCTTCTCTCCCGGATGCGAATCCGTTGCGTCCTTAGCAGCAGTGCTCAATCCCGAAAAGGATAAATCCATACCCTTTATTATATATGGCAGCGGGACATAGTTGCTGCTTTTAGATGCCCATTCCTCTATCTTTGGGCCTCCAGGATGGCTCAGACCCAGGTAACGAGCGAACTTGTCTATCGCATTCCCTAGTCCTATATCCAGTGTCTCGCCCAAGACCCTGTATCTTCCCGCACGGTATGCCAGTACCTGCGTGTTCGCTCCACTTACATATAGCACTACCGGGTCTCTCGTGCCACATCGCCATCGCCCGATTTCTATATGTGCGATGCAATGATTAACGCCGATTAAGGGTTTCTTTAACGAT
This sequence comes from Candidatus Methanophagales archaeon, assembly GCA_013139985.1. Classification (GTDB taxonomy): domain Archaea; phylum Halobacteriota; class Syntropharchaeia; order Alkanophagales; family Methanospirareceae; genus Methanophaga. Next base: position 11,703 of record WSZT01000126.1, read on the forward strand.
ATCGAGAGCGCTCTCGCTGCGGTCGCTACAGTTCTGAGACAGGGACCCAAGCCAGGCCCCTGCGAGTACGCGATCGCATCTATATGCTTTAATAGTACCCCTTCTTCCTTAACCGCCCTTAAAGCTCTTGTGACTACCTCTTTCATCTCCGATGCGTGATGCTGCGCCGCTTCACGCGGATGTATACCGCCCTGTAACGGCTTATACGTTGATTCCGCATCGTATAGTACGTCCTCTTCACTAACCACTGCCGCGCTGAGGTTCCATGCCGTCCCTTCTAGCCCTAATACTATCGTCATTATCTCTATCATAAATAGCCTTTCTTTCAAAAAGAAAGTATGCTAATCATTTTTGTATTAAAATTTTCCAACTCCTTCTTATACGTTTTAAATGCCATTAACCTTCTCATGCCCTTTGCCCTTTGCCCTTTGCCCTTTGCCCTATGCCTCGTGCGTCTCCACCGCAATTTATACATAGCTTTAACTATGCTCACCTTTAACTACCTATTGTCAGATCCAATGAAAGAGGAAGAATATGACGTTGTAGTGGTGGGCGCGGGGCCTGCGGGCAGTATGACGGCCAAGACCGCTGCAGAACGAGGCTTGGATGTTCTTTTGATCGAGCGGAATCCGGTGATAGGCGTGCCCGTGAAATGCGCAGAGGGTGTAAGTAGGGAGGTCGAGCGGTTCGTTGACCTTGATCCCAGATGTATATGCACAACGTTTAAAGGAAACATCACTTATGGTCCGGACGGCACGCAGGTGATTTTATCTGTTGCCGGCGAGGAAGTTACCGGTTACGTACTGGACCGGCAGTTTTTTGATAAGTTCTTGGCTCTCGAAGCTGCACGTGCGGGTGCTGAAGTTAGGGTCAGAACGCATGCGTACGGTGTCATTCAGGAAGAAGGCTATGCAAAGGGCGTGTATGTAAACTCCGCGGGTGTTGACGTCCGTATTTCCGCAGATGTCGTCGTTGGTGCGGACGGCGTGGAATCAAAAATCGGCCGATGGGGAGGTATTGATACAAGTCTGCCCTTAAATGACCTCGCCATCTGCGCTCAGTTCCTTATGTGCAACATCAAATTCAATCACGACTATTGTGAACTCTTCTTTGGTGACGAGATTGCACCGAAGGGCTATGCATGGGTGTTCCCTAAAAGTGCCGATAGCGCAAATGTGGGTATCGGTATAAGTGGTGATGTCTCTTATGACCACCATCGAGCTCTTGATTATCTTAATGCTTTCGTTTCCGATCGGTTCCCAAATGGCAAAGTAATAGCAGAGGTATTCGGTGCTGTGCCATTAAGCGGTCCGAAATATGAAACGGTAGCAAATGGTATGATTTTAGTCGGTGATGCGGCAAGGCATGTCAATCCGTTCACCGGTGGCGGGATAGTATATGCGATGCGAGACGGCGAGATAGCCGGTGACGTAATTGCAAAAGCAACACACGAAAAGAACTTCTCAAAACGTAGGCTGAGGGAATACGAAAAGAGATGGCGCAAAGAGTTTGGTAGAGTTTTGGATGCTGGCTTGAGGATAAAGAATATTGTGCTGGGCTTGAACCCTCAGGAACAGAACAAGTTTTTTCATCTCTTAGCAGGCGAACTAAAAATAAAAGGGTTCAGTGAACGCGGCTTATTGAAAGAAGTGATAAAAAAGAACCCAAAGATACTCTTCAGTCTTCTGAGAATGATGCTGTGATTAAACTCTTTTCTCTTTTTTTCAAGAAAGAATAATTTTTGATAATCGGACGCAGATGAACGCAGATAATCAGGATTTAAAATAACCGGAAGTTAAACGTAAGGCATTTATTTGATAATTTGAGGAAATAGTTTTCTGCGTAAATCTGCGTCCTGAATAG
>WSZT01000157.1 GCA_013139985.1 Candidatus Methanophagales archaeon
ACGTCTCGGTAATTGCAACTAGCGTAATAACCGAGTTACATGATCTGCACACTTGGATATGGAACGTAACTCCTGTTCCTACTGCCACTCCTACGCCTGCACTTAACATAACTACAGCACCAATTTCAACGCCAACTCCTGTGCCTACTACTATACCAAAACCAAAACCAGCTCTAACTCCTTCGTCAGAAGAAAAAGAAGTTGTAGCCACAGCAACAGCAGAAGAAGCAGCAGCAGCAGAAGAAACACCCGGATTTGAACTTCTAACTTCGCTGTTTATACTCATATTGGTGGCGTATCTGATAAGGAGGCGGTAATTGCTCAACCCCCATCTCACTCCTCCCCTTTTGTGTTAGTACTATATGCTAACCACACCTCGAGTATCTGTTGAGGCACGATAAAATCATTTACCAACGGGTCTTAGCGGCAGGACATAAAGTCTTCCCTTGTGATTGATCACTTCCACTTCAACACCATAGGCATGATTTATGTTTTCGGGTGTGAGGACGGAAGAAGGCACTCCAGCGGCATAAATATGGCCCCCATTCATCATTATTACCCGATCCGTGTATCTTGCAGCAAGATTGAGGTCGTGGATAGCCATAATTGCCGAAATCCCTTTTTCTACAACGATACTTTTTATGATGTCCAGCACTTCCAGTTGATGTCTGATGTCGAGGTTAGAGGTAGGCTCATCGAGTAGAAGGACATCAGGCTCTTGCGCGAGTGCGCACGCGATAAAAATTTTCTGCTGTTGACCGCCGCTAAGCGATTTAATGTCACTCATGGCGAGCTCTTCGAGGTTAAGCAGTTTCAGAGTTTCTAAAACCTTTTCAATGTCTTCTTCGCTACTTCGCCAGCCGATATGGGGTCGTCTGCCCATGAGAACCGTATCGAAGACAGTGGCAGGGAATACATGCGTAGTACTCTGAGGAATATACGCCATTTTTTGGGCGACATCTATCAGGTGCATCTCTTTTATATCCTCTCCATCAAGTAATATACATCCCTCCTGTGGGCTTAAGATTCTATCTATACATCGCAGCAGAGTGGATTTCCCTGATCCATTCGGACCCACCACACCTAACATCTCCGATTCGGCAAGCTCTATACAGACATCCTTGAGTATTGGCACACTTGAGTAGCGGAACTTCACATTTTTTACTTTTAGTTTCACCATTTTACCAAAACTCCTTCCTCCTTCTCAGTATCAAGTAAAGGAACATGGGAACACCTAAGAAGGCTGTGACTAATCCTACCGGTATGAATGAGGGTGCGATAGGAGGTCTTGCAAGAATACTGGCGCTAAGCAAAACAACAGCACCGAAAAGCCCGGAAGCGGGAATTAAATACCTGTTATCTCCTCCGATAATCATGCGACACATGTGCGGGGCAACCAATCCTATGAATCCAATGGTACCCGTGAAGCAAATAACGCCTGCTGTCACTAAAGATGCGAGCATGAAACAGACAACCCTTGTCCGATTAACGTTAACACCGAGGCTTTTTGCACGCTCATCTCCTGTACTCAGTGTGTTCAAATCCCATGATTTTAGCATGATTAGCGGAATACAGATGATAAGGACAATAAACATAACGAACAGCTTATCCCATGATGCTCCTGCAAGACTTCCAAACATCCAGTATACAACCCCAACCACCGCCTTTTCCTCTCCAAAAAATTGTAAAACTCCGGTCATTGCAGAGAATAAATACATCAATGCGATACCTGCTAGAATCATCGTCTCCGGTGACACGCCTTTGTAACGCGATATGCCATAGATGATAAATGAAGAGCACAAAGCGAAAAAAAATGCGTTGGCTGCTATTATAATATTCTGGCCTGTGGCAAAGCCAGCACCTAAAATGATGGCAAGGGCAGCACCAAATCCCGCCGCAGAAGCTATCCCTAAAGTGTAAGGACTTGCTAATGGATTTCTTACCACCCCTTGCATTGTTGTACCTGCAATTCCAAGCCCTACGCCTGCTAAAATCGCCATCACAATTGGTGGCAATCGTAAGAACCAAATAATACTCTCCTCTTTTGTAAAATATGTAAGTGAAAAATCTTTAAAACTGTGAGAAAGGATAAAATCGAGATTCAGTAGAATCTTTGGAATGCCATGCCAGACTATTGAATACACCTCTAAGACTGAGATCTGATAAGGGCCAAGCGTTGCCGCTATGCCGGCAATAATAATAATCAATATAATGGTAGAGAAAATAAACAGGATCTTCCGTCCTATGAATTTTTTATATTCCGCTTTTATTTCCGCGCTCTTTTCTGTCCCATTTATTTTTGTACTTAGTTCGGGCATATATTATCTTTTCGCTCTCTTTCTTTCTTTGTATCTAGTATTGTCTTGATGCTATGTTTGGCGTAATTAAGTTGCCAGAGGCGGGTACACAAGTACTTTTCCTTCGGGATACTCAACTCTCATGAAGTCTTCAAGGAACTCCTTATAGACCTCTGTCGGATCTATATCAAGTTCCGGATGGCAAATCTTCGCTAAGAGAACCTCACCATAGATATGCTCCAATCCGTTTGTAATAGACCAAGGCACAGCATATATTTTGTTATTCTCGGTTGCAGTTATATCATCCCAATTTTTCCCGATTAACATTTGGGCTATGAGGTCCGCGGGCTCGGCTTTGTTATCCCAGCCGCCAAAAACACCTCCTCCCTTCAAT
>WSZT01000215.1 GCA_013139985.1 Candidatus Methanophagales archaeon
ATCGTCTGTGACTCCATCACCATGAATAGGCTTCCCTTCTGCTGATACTATACTATTCTGCGTGCCCGCAGCACCAGGATCTATGTGCGCAACCAGCGTTATCGTATTTGATTCGCCAGCAGCCAAAGGTCCTAGATCCGTCCAGGTAATTAGACCTGCAGATACGTTCGCTACTGGAGTGGCTGAGACAAAGCTCATACCTGCGGGCAGAGACTCCACCACAGAGACAGGATTCAGTATGCAGTCGCCGGTATTTCGGACGTCTATTTTATATGTTACGTCTGTACCAGGAGCACCTTCGGTTGGTGTTGCAGTCGTATTCACAGTTATGGCAGGAGAGAGCGCGGCTATCACATAGTAAGCATCGTCTGTGACTCCATCACCATGAATAGGCTTCCCTTCTGCTGATACTATACTATTCTGCGTGCCCGCAGCACCAGGATCTATGTGCGCAACCAGCGTTATCGTATTTGATTCGCCCGCAGCCAAAGGTCCTAGTTCCGTCCAGGTAATTTGACCGGCAGTGACATTCGCTACTGGAGTGGCTGAGACAAAGCTCATGCCTGCGGGCAGGGTCTCTACCACCGTTATCTGATAAAGTATGCAGTTGCCAGTGTTTGTGACGGTTATTTTGTATGTCACGTCTGTACCAGGAGCACCTTCGGTTGGTGTTGCGGTTGTATTTACAGCTATAGCGGGAGAGAGGGCGGTTATCGCATAGTAAGCATCGTCGGTGACTCCATCACCATGAATCGGTTTCCCTTCTGCGGATACCGTACTATTCAGCTTGCCAGAAGCACCAGGATCAATGTGTGCAACCAGCGTTAGCGTCTTTGATTCGCCTGCAGCCAAAGGTCCTAGATCCGTCCAGGTAATTAGACCGGCAGATACGTTCGCTACTGGAGTGGCTGAGACAAAGCTCATACCTGCCGGCATAGTCTCAACCACAGCGACAGGATTCAGTGCACAGGTACCGGTATTGTTGACGCTAATGCTGAAATAGACAAGTGTAGAAGGTGCACCTTCTGTGACGTCACCTACTTTTGTTACTGCTATGTCTGGTTGTAATACCAAGGGATGCCAATCGCCACCATATTTTATATTCCCTGAGGCGTCATACGGGAGCAAAGTATCCCCAAAGCCATCACCATTCAAATCAGCGCCGGCATAATCAGACCAGTAGTTACCACCAAAATAGGGTCCGCCGAGGATATTTGTTCCTGCTGTTTTTGAGATGTTAATTTTATTGTTCCCATTGACCCAGGCATTGTTCTCATTGTTGAAATAGTTGTTATAAATCAAGTTGTAGTTGCTCGAAGCCTTCAGACAGATGCCGTATTTGTTGTTTGAGTATACCGAGTTACCCGAGAACGTGTTATAGTTGCTTGAATCATGCAGGTAGAAGCCCCTGTCGTTGTTCGAGCTAACAGTGTTGCCCGTGAGCATGTTGCTACTCGAAGTCCAGAGGCGGATGCCAGCATGATTGTTCGAGCTTACATTGTTGCCCGATAGCGTGTTGTTAATCGAAGACAACAAGAAGATACCATCTTGGTTGTTCGAGTTAACAGTGTTGCCTGAGATCATGTTATTGCGTGAACTAGCCAAGCTGATGCCGATACGGTTGTTCGATACGATATTGTCATAAATGCTGCAGTTATCTGCAATACAGCTAAGGTATATCCCGGACCGCATATAGCCCGTTGCTCCAGTCACCGTAAACCCGCTTATCTCTACATGGTCAACAGTCACCTCAAATACGTGTTCATCGGGATCAAATGCCCGAACAGTAGTCGTGGCGGGACCGTTCTCCGAGCAGATTTTCAATCGCTTGTTCACTACTATATTCTCGGTGTATGTGCCATCGCGTACGAGGATAGTGTCGCCGTGATAGGCATTGTCAATCGCATCTTGAATCGTTTTGGGATTACTGAGCGCGTAAATAGTCGCGGCATTTGCAGTTACTGTAGTAATAGCAGCAAAGAACAGAACCGCCAAAGTCAGCATTAATAATAGTATATTCCATGATCCACGTTCACTTTGTGTCATGTGCTTCATCATAGTTCCTTTCAGTTCTGTTTGGATATGTTAACTAAGGAGCAGCAACGTATAAAAGCGTTGGTACTTGTTTAGCTAACCACAAGATTACACAACACTATAATTTTCTTTTTTACAAAAAGAAAATTTAGCCTGTGCTAAAAGAAAAACAAATAGGTTTTTTGGTAAAGCTTTTTGCTTGCAAAAAGGTTTGTGTTATTCTTGTAAAATCTCGTGGTTTTTTACCCTTGCTAAACAAATACAAAGCGTACATGCTCAGCAGTTTTAGACTTTACCGCGTAAGCGTTTACGTAGCGCAGTTTTGATAATATTAAAAAGCTTTAAATTCCGTCCCGTAGTAGGCCACTCCATGCCACGCTTCTCGTTAATAACCGAATTAAGCATCAAATCAGCCTTGGGTTTCAGTTGCATCAATCGTTCATGTCGCACATCCGCATTAGTTATCGCTTCTATTTCGTCTATCTCGGCGGTGAGTGCAATTGCGAGTTTTATCTTTTCTTCCCGCGCTATGTATGAATCGTGGTCTATCAACCCGCATTCCGCCTTATGCCGATTCAACTGCAACCCAGCCTGGTACGTGCAATCTACGAGTTCATCTCGGGCCATCCATTTGGTCTCGTAATTCAGGATATACTTCCAACTTGGAGATAACATCGCTCTTCGGTACTCCTCAAAGGTTTTGAATATGATCTTGTATCCAAACTTTTCCGGATTCTCATATGCTATGCAGCCAGGATCAATGAAAGGAGAATAGGGTAGGATAAATGGTACCACTTTCGTTCCAAATTCATTCATCAGATGCCCGCAGTAATCAACAGTCGCCATAACAGATTCGCAGGTTTGACGGGGCAGACCAATCATGAAGAAGAGATCGAATTTGCGGCAGCCCAAATCCAACGCCCATTTTATGTTCGCTTTTATTCCAATATTGTTGTAATGTTTCCCCACCATCGCTCGTATTTGCTCGTCATGAGTATCAGGCGAGATTTCGAAGTTGAAATTTTCAATAGAGTCGGCAACAACCTCGAAATATTCCTTTGGTGCAGTATCAAATAGCTCGAGCACTACCGGATTATGTATTTTCAGTCTTTTCAAACCTTCTAAGACGGTGTATGCATATTCGTCTCCCGACTGTCTGAGATCACCAATGACAAATATGGGCGCTTTTGTGTAGTCAATGATTTTTGTGATGTCCTCTACTATCAATTTCGGGTCTCGGAAGATAGCCTTCTTGCGATTGCAGTATCCCGCGAGTGCGTTTCTGGAGCCGCCACAGAAGATACAATTGTGCATACAGCCACGACAGGTTATCACTGCCATTATCGGATAGCTAAGCCATTCACGCGACCATCCGTGGTAGGGGAGGAGACTTTTCAAGTCACGATATTTCAATGCGGATCTGAAAACATTCACATAGTTATTTGAGAATTTCACTTCGTTGGGTACATGAGAGAGTGGATTTATATGCACTTCCTCGTCCTTCCAGACCAGGTTCGGAATATCAGATAGGGTTGCGAGGTCAAAAGATCGGCGAATGATTGCCTGCATAAGCTGTAGGAGCGGTTCTTCAGTCGAATCACCTCTTATAATGAAATCAACTTCCGGATAGCGAATCAGCTCGCGGTGGAAGTAAGTTGCAGAAAGACCACCGAAAATGACTGGTATGTCTGGATGATACCGTTTACATATCTTTGCTACTTCTAGGCTGCCTTGCGCATGTGCTAACCAGTGAAGGTCAATGCCAAACGCTTTTGGCTTTTGCTTGCGTATCATCATTTCCGCATCAAAATCAGCACTGCCGAGCATTCGTGCCGCTAAATTTATTATCCGCACCTTTAGCCCTTCGCTCTCTAAATGCTCCATCAGCGATATGAATCCGATTGGATACATCTCGAATAACGGCGTTGATGGCACTCCATCTGCAATAGGGCCGTACATGAAAAAAAGCTTCCTGAAATCATATACGGCAGGCGGATGTAGCAGGATCAAATGTGGATTCGAGGCACCTATTTTCATTGTTTATAACAACTGTTAGATAGTGCGTTGGATACTTATATTCATCGGTCTTTATCATTATCATCTGTGTTAATCTGCGTTAATCTGTGTCTATAATCTATTTTCTTGAAAGAGGTTTATTTATGTCGCTTGTCTTACGAATTGCACGAGCTCTGCGTACTTACCTATCTCTTCGAACAGCGGATGCCCATCCCAACTGCTATCATATTGGAAGACGAAATTCGCTTTCCCTTTGTTCAGCGCCATTAATTTCAATACATTCTGTAATGCAACAGTCTTAGCTTCGGCATCTATCACAACTGGTATTTCCGATTGGCCCACCGGATAACTTTCGTTCAATTCAACAGGGTAAGGGCCAAATGGCGGTTTCACAAGAAATACATGGTCAAATTTTTCCACTTCCGATTCCTCTTTTGTCGTTATCAAGACACGACCAGATATATCAAATCTGTTCAGCCGGTTAGAGTATCTCAATACTTCGGGTCTATGTGCGGAAAACTCACTGAGATAGAAGAAAGGGCGTTTCGTAGCGGGATCGTATTTCTCTATCTCTGCCGAATAGTTCGTTATACGCTTCAATGCGTCTACCAAGGATGGGTATGCCCTGCATCGCCTCTCGCATAGCTCCCACAAGCTACCCTCTGCTATACTCTGCTTTACCATTCGCATCTCCTCAAACGTAACCCACAAGTTATGCGCAGCCAGTAAATCGGTGCTCTCTCGCAGCTCAGTTACACTGTATGTGGTGCATACAGGACAGGAACAAGGCAAAACGCGTAAATTCTCTAGCTTCTTCGTGCCGTCACTCGTTAGATACCGCTTACCCTTTGCGTAGATCGCGTATGCAGCGGAATCGAAGAGGTCGCAGCCCAGTGCAACAGCTAAAGAGAAGAGCATTGGATGGCCCGCGCCGAAAAGATGGACGGGTGCGTTCAGCGGTAAATTCCGCTTCGATGCCATGATTATATCCACCAGTTTATCGAATCCATGTGATTCCAGCAGTGGCACTACACCGCCTATTGCATACAGATCAAAACCGAGTTCCGCAGCATGGCGCGCGCTCTCCTCTCGCAGGTCTACGTACGTAGAACCCTGCACAACACCTGCAAGCAGGTTATCCTGTGTTAGAGTTCTAGCTTCTCGCAGCCTGCTCAAAGTCACCTCTAAATCTTCTTTCGCTCGTTTCCAGTTCACGTATGGCGGTGTCGGGACATCCAACGGCACACACACATCTGAGCCTATACTGCGCTGAAACTCTAATATTTCGCTGTTGCTTACTTCTACGTCTTTATACTCGTAGAGTTGATAAGACCCGGAATCGGTCATTATCGGTATTTCCGTACCCAAAAGCGAATGAATGCCGTTTCTTTGCGCTTTGTCTCGCAAGTCTCTGTTCCTATAAATTATATACGCATTTGTGATAAGTATCTCAGCGCCGTACTTCTTCATTTCCGATGCCTCGATTGATATGATATTCGGGTTTATTACAGGCATAATCGTCGGTGTCTCGATGTCTCCGTGCGCCGTGCGGAGCTTGCCTATTCTTCCCATTAAGTCCTTGTGCAGTATTTCAAACTTGGTCATGGCTAATCATAATCCTTTGTACATAAATGAACTATGATATTTCTTTGGTAAAGTTTCCTTATTGAACGGAGTTTTTTTTAAAAAAATGATAAGAGACGATTAAATAGAGAAGGAAAGCGCATCTGAATTTGTAATAGTGCCCTTTAAGACATCATTTATTACATAAGCTTCTTTTACAAGAGGCAAGAACTCATCTATTACCTCTGCCCCCGAGGTCTCGCGAACACAATGCTGTCTCCATATCTCAAACTCGTCGTCGTCATGCGAATGCCAATCTTGTGCGAATATCAGATGCACCTCTTTTCGTATTGCTCGCTCTATTAACCCGCTTATTCTTGCTATTATCGCGTTTACGGTATTGCCGATAAACAAAGCGCCATCTTCGCTGCAGAAGTCCTTCTGCATGTCTACTACAATCAACGCACACTCCTATGAAACCACTATTTTTTCGGGCATAAATTTGGATATTTGAATTTGTTTATCATCTGGTGCTTGGGATTTTTCCACACTTTATTGGGCAAATACGAGGAATCCTAGGGTGCGGTGGGAGATGGAAGTCGAAAGACCCCCATCTACGCACACGCACCACTGTCCCTAAGCCCGCATTGTCACTTCCAACTGGCTATTCGCCTCCACAACGATGTCGCTATGTTAAAGCTCTGTCCACGGTCCGGTGCCACCATCCGAAACGATAGTTCGATTACCACTAACTGGGTCCACACGCACCACTGCCCTGAGACCACGATCTGCCACCACTAGACTGCCATTGGACTCCACAGCGATACCTCGTGGTTCTTTAAAGACAGGACCTTTGTCTGTGCTGGCTTCTGAAACGATAGTGCGGTTACCATTGACTGAGTCTACACGCACCACCGCCTCGTCGAGACGACGATCTGTCACCACCAGACTGCCATCTGCTTCCACTGCTATGTCTCTAGGCGTTTTAAAGCCAGGACCACTGCCAGTGCTGGCATCCGAAACGATACTACGGTTACCACTGACTGGGTCTATACGAACCACCGCCGCGAGGTCTTCAGCTACCACTATCAGACTCCTATCGGCTTCCACTGCTATTCCTCGTGGCTCTTTAAAGCAAGTGCCACTGCCGGTGCTGTTATCCGAAACGATACTACGGTTACCACTGACTGGGTCTATACGAACCACAGCCTCCAGGTCTTTATCTACCACCACCAAATTGCCATCGGCTTCCACAGCGATGCCTCGAAGATCGTTAAAGCAAATGCCACTGCCGGTGCTGTTATCCGAAAGGATACTACGGTTACCGCTGACTGGGTCTACACGCACCACCGCCTTAAGGTCTTTATCTACTACCACCAGAGTGCCATCTGCCTCCACAGCAATGCCTACTGGTCTTTTAAAGCAGGTGCCACTGCCGGTGCTGTTATCCGAAACGACAGTGCGGTTACCGCTAACCGGGTCCACGCGTATGACTGCATCGAGGACGAGATCTGTTACTACTAACTGCCCATCTGCCTCCACAGCAATGCCTACTGGTCTTTTAAAACACATGCCACTGCCTATGCTCTCGGGAATGGTTGATGTAATATTGCTATCACTGTTGCTAGTCATTCCTTCGTAGACTTGATGCTCTGCCGCGCTGACTGGCGCTAGCGAAACCACGAACAGCAACATCACTATCACCAATGCCGCTGCAAAAAAACAGTTCTTTAAAATCCTCGCTGAAGAAACTTCTCTTTTCTCTTTCATTTTTCACCTCCTTTGTTGTGTTAATAAGCAAGGGGGTATATAAAGTTACTCTTTCGGCTATATGTGCACGCCCATGCCGTCAATAATTTATTTTCTCGATGCACTAAAGTTTCCAGTTTGAGAATAAAAATGCCACCAAAAAAATGCTCTTGAACCAGCCCAAAAACAAAGTTCCTATTTGCGCTATAAACGAATAAAACAGCAAGAGTAATAGTAAAACATCGCGACACAACGAAAGAGTCGCTCAAAACGCGAATGTGAATGGGATCGAAAAGAGCGCAAAAAAACCAGGGATTTGCGATTTCAATCCTCAGTTAGCTGCGTTTCCTGTTTAATGCATGATCCACGCAGTTCGTTCCTCAAAGTGCTGTAACTCACACGCTCGATAGCTGCAATTTCCGTCAACGATTAGAAGTGCCCCGTTATGATGGCGAGAGCATGCTCATGCCTGCTTATGTAGACGACATGGAAAATGAAGCACTTGGAGTGAAAGTAGTGTCAGTGTTTTCCTGTAATAAGCAGCAGGGGCTACCCATCATCCATGTTGCAGTATTGCTGCTGGAGGCTAACACTGGTCGCCCAAAGGCGTTGTTGGAGGGTGGCGTATTGACCGCTATCCGTACAGGAGCGGCATCGGGCGAGGCTACAGACCTGTTAGCACGTTCCGATAGCCATGTTGCAGCTATCTTCGGCGTGGGTGTACAGGCACGCACGCAACTGGAAGCCATCTGCTCTGCTTATATTCTTCAAGTCTCTGAACAAGTTGTGAGGGTATAATTCCAACAGTAGTAATCTCTTTTGAATCTTCAAGCAGGGCGGAATAATCGAATATCCGAGAGGTTAAAATGACTTTCAGTGCAGGACCACCAATTTAATAAGTGATATAGCCCAGCGACACATATAACCAATTACTATAATAGAGAAGATGATAACCATTAAATGTGCTACCTGCGGAGAAAAGGTATTTAGATACCAAAAAATAGGAAAAGGGAGGTTATGGCATTGCTGGAAAAGCAGGATTGTCCGAGACTATTCCATTAAAGAAGGGAAGAGAATTAAGTGTAAATGTGGTAACTTAATAGGGTTGGACGAAGGGAAATGGATTAAATTAAAGAGAAAATCATTCAGCTATACGGGAACGAAGTTAACCAAATAATTGGAGCTCATTCTCGCCTTTCGGCAATTATCATCCCTATTCCCTCCCGATCCACCACTCCCAATTACCGATTCTCTCACCGTGACGATTTGATTGACAACCAACCTCAAATTTTTGTTTGCTTTTTGTCATTTTGCATTATCAGCAAAAAAACCATCGTGTTTTTGTGCCGTGCGGAGTAGACTAGACTAGCCTATACACCCCTGTTGAAATGCCCCCGAGTGTGCTTCCGCAGTACGGACTTTTTAACCGGTTTCCCAGCTAGGATATACCGGTACATACAAATTAGCTTCTCTGCTTTCCCGTCTGTAAGGTCAAGGAAGAATTTCATTATTCCCGAATCCCGGAGCATGGTTATGTCGTTGAAGATACCAATGGGCAAGCTGTTAAGTATCTGAGTGTAATTGAATTCCTTTCGTACGGGAAAAGCAAAACCACGTTCGTCCTTCAGTGCTCGCACTTTAAGAGGATATTTGGTGGTCATAAGAACGGGCCTGCCCTGGACCAGAACCGCGAAATTCTTGTTCTTAAATTCCTGGAGCTCATCGCAATTGAGCTCCAATGAGATTATCGGAACGGCACCCCTAACAAAAGCCATATCTATATCGTTAAAGACATTAGCGGAATAATCGAGATAAATTCTTGGTTTGGATAGCGCAGATAAAAGCCCGCAGTTTCCGAGCAGTACCGCCTCTGAATCCTTCACCATACTTATAGCGTACTTTGCATTGGAGTCCGAGAGGATCCGAGGGATATATGGTAACGCACCGGCATCGTGAAAATCGTGTGCGAAGACCGAGTAAAAGACATAGTCAGCACCTGCTCTTGATGCGCCCATTGCGTCCTCTTTAGAATATACCTTTGCTAATATCTCAAGACCGTCTGATTCAGTCTTGTCCATATAAGGTATTTGTAGCCGCTGCTTTGATCTTATCGGCGTGTCTATTTTGGGTTTTGGCTTTACAGGTGCATATTGTGTCTTCTTCCGTGACGAGGTCTTGTAGATTCTATCACCCGTATCTGCACGAATGAACAGTTTTATTCTTTCGCCGGCACATGTTGAATCGACCGAACCGCCGTCTTTTTCCAGGCGCTTTATGACCGCGCCATCAATCCCGTTTTTGGTCCAGATGCTTATCCCGTCACTAACCGCAAGGTCTTCATGCAGTGTAATCATAGTGCCCTCTTCAATCAGACCCAGAAAGACACCACGATTCTTCGGGCTGTCATGGACTATGAGCTCCCGTGCACCGAACATGTAGCCCTCGGTAAATTCGCGATTGAAAACAAGTGCCAACTCTTTCAATTCCTGTTCCGGCAGCCTGAAATTCCCAGCATAATACGAATCTACCGAAAGGCGGTAGACACGCGTTGCAAGTGCAGTATACTGCGGACTTCTGAGCCGACCCTCGATCTTTAATGAGGTCACTCCAGCCGATATTATCTCCGGTATCCTGCCGGCGAGGCATAACTCCTTTGTGCTCAACAGGTAGCTGTTGTTGTATCTCTTTCGGCACGGCTGTGCGCATACACCGCGGTTCCCACTTCTGCCACCTAATAAACTTGAGAAGAGACACTGGCCACTGTAACTGAAGCATAAAGCACCATGGACAAATACATCTGTCTCTAGCCCTATCTTGTCGACAAAATATTTTAGCTCTGCAAGTGAAAACTCCCTTGGAATCGTGACCCTATCGGCACCGGAAAGTAACGTAGAGAAGTAAGTGTTTGTTATCCCTGCCTGCGTTGACATATGGATTCTCAAATCGGGGAATGCATCTTTAAGTATGCGTGCAAAAGAGATGTGCTGTATTATTATTCCGTCTATACCACTGGCATATGCATCGGATATTGTATGGAAGAACTCACGCAGTTCACTGTTTTTTATCAGGATATTAAATGCGCCGTATGCGCGTACACCATTATCATGTGCATATGCCACGGCATCACGGAGCTGTTCTACACTGAAACTCTCTGCACGCTGTCTCGCGTTGAAGCTACCCACGCCGAAATAGACTGCATCTGCTCCGTTTTCTACTGCCGGCTTGAGCGATTTAGGACCTCCTACTGGAGACAGAACTTCTACTTTTTTCATTTTGCTATGATATAACATATAAGTTATCTAACATATCATATTCTATCATGAATGAAAAACCAGTTCTTATAAAGAAAAGAAAAACGTTAGCAAAAGAAAAACAAACGGCGGTCATACTACATACATAAATAAAATGAAAATATTTAAGAAGGTCTTCTTCTCGTGCTCGATGCGTGGCGGATTTGGACGAGTCGCACAGGAAGAGCTGAGGAGGATACCGGATATAATAGAAGAGCTGGGGATGATGGTGATAAGCAGACATCAAACGAGCGAACGATTTATGGAAAGTGAGTTCCAATTGACAGATAAGGCGATTCACGATCGTGATTATGGATGGCTTAATGATGCAGACCTGGTAATAGCAGAGATAACGAACCCGAGCCTCGGCGTCGGTGCAGAAATAGCAGATGCGGTTAACCTGGGTATTCCGGTGTTATGTGTATATAAAAGCGATTATGAAGACCAGATTTCTGCCTATATACGTGGTAAAGCGGGTGTTGTGTGTAGGGCATATTCTACAGATGAAGAGCTAAAAGAAGAGATCAGGGGTTTTATGTTTTGATTCTTGTTCTGTATATCGTATAACTTCTACATATAAATTCAATTTAGGACGCAGATTTACACAAACCTTTTCTTAAAAAGAAAAGCTTTACCAAAAGAACATTTGTGTTTTTCTTTTAGCACAGGCTAAATTTTCTTTTTGTA
>WSZT01000090.1 GCA_013139985.1 Candidatus Methanophagales archaeon
GAGTTTGCAGGAGAAAAAGTGCCCACACTTGAAGAAGCGATTGATGTGACAAAAGGTAAAGTAAAGCTCAACATCGAGATAAAAACTAATGGTCATGAGAAGAACCTGGTAGAAAACACCGTCCAGATTGTTGAAGAAAAAGGAATAGAAGATGAATCTGTGATCACATCACTGGATTACAATGCACTGAAAGAAGTAAGAGCGCTAAATCCCGATTTAAGAATAGGTATGATTATTGGTGCTGTTATAGGCGATTATTCGAAATTAGATGTTGATTTCTATAGTGTTGAGCCAAACTTAGTACTAACGAAGAAATTTATGCGCGATGCGCATGATGACAACAAAGAAGTACATATCTGGACTCTTAACCCTAAAGCTGATGTCAGCCAGTCGGTAGATTTGGGTGTAGATAACATCATAAATGATTACCCGGTCATGGTTCAGGAATTACTGAACGAGAAACAAAAACGAAGCGAAATCGAAAAATTAATCACTAAATTCTTTACCTTTATTGAAATACCCGGTTTTTTGTAGATAACGTAAAGATTATGAATAGGACGGTAATTGCGGGATTTGTTTAGCTATGATGAAGGTATGAGGTGTGAGTTGTCAGTATCCCGAGCCAAACACCTGAAACCTTAGACCTGAAACCTAGAACCTATACAAAGAAAAAAGAAATAAAACAAACTATTTGTGGTCATAATATATATATTACAGTGTAATTAAAGAAGAGGATATAGGGAAATGGTGTGCGGAATGCAGATCGGGATGCAATCAATAGTTCAGGTAGCAGGAGGATATGGTCAATGAATGGTATAAAAACGAAATTACCAGGTACTAAAGATTTTGACTATTATATATTACTCTCTCTTGCAATTACGGTAGTTATTCTTGGTACAGTCGTATTCCATCTACTAGAAAAATGGAGTTGGATAGATTCATTATATTTCACTGTCATCACATTAGCAACGGTAGGCTATGGTGATCTAACACCAACAACGCCAGTAGGCAAAATAGTTGCGGTGATATTTGTAATCTCAGGAGTAGGCATTTTTCTGGCTTTTCTTAATAAAGTGATGGAACGACGTGTTGAACGACATGAAAAGCGATTAGATACAAGAAGGAGTAAGAAAAAGTGATTTGTATAGTATGGCAGGGGAAAAAATCACGAGATTTCACGTGACACTTAGAAATTTCTTTAAAAACATTTTAGTCAATGTTTTGTATTTATTTAGCTAATTTTCAACAGACCACAAGATTACACAGATTTCCACTAGAAAAAGAATAATATTAACATAGTTTTAAAAAATGATGAGGGAGGCAGGAATAAATAAAAAAATAACGTTTGTTGATACCTCCTCTATTCCCCACGCAGTAAGGGTCATTGGTCCGGGTAAGATCTACATAGAGGGAAAGAAAAATGCACTTTCGGCAGCGTATGCCTGGAAGGAAGGGAAGTTCCTATCTATGAGGGAAAGTTCAAAGGTACAGACGTTGAAGTAATAAAGATACCATGAGCACGATAAGGAAATGCTGGATTCTAAATGTATAGAGCAGTTCAAGGAGGCCGAGATTCTTTCTATCTCTTTCACGATTCTGGCCATACTCAGCTTCTTTCCTTCTCTTGCTCTCGGATTATAACCTATAGAACCAATAGCCAGGAATATTATCAGCCAGAAAACCGGGTTCAAGTATTGCATCATTGTTAGAGAAAAGTACAAAGTGCAGTGCATTACTATGACTCGCAGATTCAAATCCAAACCGGTATTCAATTTTTGAGTTCGTCTTTCTCTTTATCTCCCATTCTCCATGAAAATCCCCCTCTCCTGGAATTATTGCAAATGCTGAGCCATCCACATATAATGTTATTTGAACTGACCCTAATTCCGTCTCAAAGCATGCTGTTACAGGATATTCAATTTCGAAAGCTGATGTTGATTTTTCTTCAATACAGCCCACAGACATCACGATTGCTACAACTGCTGCTATAGCTATTAAACCTGCTATTGTTTTTCTTTTCATCTTTCACACCATATTCTTAATAGCTGCAATTATTAATATAGCTCTTATACTTTTATTTTTATGAAAAAAGAAGCACAAATATGTACCCGAAAATTTTGTTAGAAGAAGTAAACGAAGGATTTGTATTAATTGATACATTACTGACAAAAGAGTTATCAGAAGAAGCCAAAAATTATGGCGGAATTGAAATTACTGTTTTTCATACACCAGGGGAAACTGCCGATCAAAACTCAATTTACATTAAGAGCTAGCTAAGCACTGATATCTCCGTAACTCTCTTCAAGACATCATCAAACTCTTCAATAAGATAGTATGCTTCAACTCCGCACTTATTAGCGTTTTTCGCCATTACTATCACGCATCTTTGGGAGCAGGCTGTCTATGATAACAGAAGCGTCTAGGACTATCATCGTCTTTCACTGATAAGTTGGCCAGTTAAGTCGTCTTCAATATCCTCAAAATAATCCCTATAGTTCTTTACAATCTCGAACAACAACGATTTTTCGATCTTTATCTTTACTCTTCCCCCTTTCATCAGGTCGACCTTCTCAAGCGGTTTGAAGATGCCTTTTTCATATACCACATCTATAACCTTCAGCATGTTTATTGTTGTGTTTCGCCTCTTTAAATACTTTGGTGAGGTCTGTCGTTTCCATCGTTGTGATTCTCCCTCCTTCATCTTTGGCGACAAAGAGAAGATCTATCACCCGGATGCTGCCATTCTCTCTCACCGCTCGCAACTTCTCTACTATCTCGCTCGTTACGCTACTGCTATCAAATCCAATGACCGTCAATTGCAACGGTCCTATTGTCTTCATATCATATTCCTCCTTTGTGTTATATATGGCGCCCCTTTCGGCGCTATGTCAAATATTATTTGTGTATATATAAAAAGATTTTTGGTATTTAGCGCTAATCATCGGAGTGCTGCTACTTGCTCTCCCGTTTTTAACGGCGGCGATTACCATTCTAATCGGGTTTTACGGGATTTTTGGCGGCATAACGCTTATTTCGCTTGCTTTCGTAGCGAAGAGCGCGCAGGGACAAATCGCAGCATAAAGCATGGGATAACGGTGATCAAAAACGGATAAAGGGAGGGGTAAGCAAAAAATAAACGCCCCTCCCAAACATTTTTTTTTTTGCTTTCGCTACCTGGGATTTTACTGAACCGCTCCTTACGACTGATTGCTGGCAGGTGATTCTGTGTCGCCCAAATAAGGTGTTCCATTCACGAATATAACTGGAACTACTACCTGGTATTCATAAGTAAATGTCCAGCATGAAGTACATGGTCCTGGCTCCAAACCCACAAACGTAAGGTTAGAAGGCGTTGGACCTGCAGTATACCACTCGGCGTTCTCAATAAATTCTCTGGCTATTTTCTCACTACTGTCATTAATCGGGCACTCACCGGCAGTCCATGCGCTCACATTTCCACTCATACATGCCCAGCATTCGTTACTGTATGTTATACCATTATCACCGCAGACCGGGTCGTATACTTGCATACACGCATCGGCTTGTTTCTGTTCCTCGGTACAATTAACCCAGACTGGAGAGGGGCACTCGCCGACTGTCCATGCGTTCACTTCGCCACTACTGCATGCCGTGCATTTGTTAGCATATGTCTTGCCATTATCACCGCAGACCGGGTTGTAATCTGCCGTACACACATCCGCCTGTTTCTCTTCCTCAGTGCAATTAACCCAGATACTACTTTGATCTGTTCCTTTCGAGTCTGGCGCCGGGTCAGGTACGTCACTGGTAT
>WSZT01000118.1 GCA_013139985.1 Candidatus Methanophagales archaeon
GTTGCACCCAGGAAGCAAACAAGCAATAGCAAAGGCAACCCTGCACCTAAATCGAGGTTTAAAAAGATAATGGAAAATGGGATCAAGACGCATTCGACGAGGAAAAGCAGTACGATACCATAAACTATCTTCCCTATAAGGATCGCTATGGGCGAGCAGGGCAGTGTTTTCAAACCACCAAGCGTGCCTCGGTCCGCTTCACGGGTAAACGAAGTGGTAAAGGTGAGGATACTTGCAAAGAAGAGTATTATCCATAGTGTAGCGGCTGTCACTTCTGGTTCTGCCGTTCCACCACCACTACTCCATGCGAAACTGCAGATTAGGATGGAACCAACAGCGAAAGAAAGTATTGAGAGCACTTCATAAGACCGTCTGAACTCAGTCCGCAGGTCTTTCTCCGCTATCCTCAATGCCGCTTGCCAAAATTGTGGTATTGTGGACGGCCCTATGTCCTTTTGCCTCTTATCCTCTTTCATCGTCCTGACCTAAAAAGGTATCCCATTGACTATTTCTCCTCTATCGAGCAAAATGGTTTTATCGCAAATCTTCTTCGTCCACTCTATAGAATGCGAAGATATTAATATTACCTTCCCTTTCTGTGTTTTTAAGTACTCTACAAGCACATCGCAGGTCTTCATGTCCAGTCCCGTGAAGGGTTCATCGAGTAATATCAAATCAGGGTCATGGATTAACGCCCGGGCGATGTCTGCCCTTTTCCGTAAGCCGTGCGACAATTGCTTCACCGGAACATTATACCAGCGTTTCATACCCAGGGCTTCTATCATATCTAAGAAGGCTTCGCCTTCTACGGAGAATAGTCTAGCATAAAAGAGTAGGTTCTCCCTGACTGTTAGCTCGTCATAAAGGAAGCTCACATGGGTTACTAACCCAATCCTTCTTCTTATCTCACTACCGCTTTTGAACGCATCATCGCCAAATATCTTCACCGTGCCCGAAGAAGGCGAGATATGCGTGGCGATTATTTTCAGTAACGTTGTCTTTCCCGCGCCGTTATGCCCGGAAAAAGCAACGAATTCACCTTTCGATATATTCAGGGACACTGATTTCAAAGCTTGTAAGTAGCCATATCGCTTTGATACTTTGATGAGTTCCACAGCTACGGTGTTGCTAGACATTTGTCGCCATCCATTCTTATATAAAATTAATCTCTGAGTCTAAATTTCTTGATGCTGCTATTATACTTTAAAGCATAAAAATCACAGGTAAATCTATGCGGGGGGCGTGATTTGAACACGCGGACTCCTACGAGACAGGGTCCTAAGCCCTGTGCCTTTTCCTAGCTCAGCAACCCCCGCATCTATTTCTTCTTTTATTTATGTGCACTATAAAATTTCCGTTTCATTCATGGTTAAAAATTTATCTATGCCTGATTTACTGAAAGACGTTATTTTGATATATTACTTTTGTTTCTCTTGCGGATGCGAACGGTACGGAACACCTCTCGCAGCAATTGGTGTCCCAAACCCCGTCATTTCAATGCGTTTGTAACATGTGTTGAGGCCACTTATAGTTATTTAAGCTGTGGACCCTTAGTAAATCCAACACCTAGCAGAAGGGCGATTACAAGAGGGGGTGCGGTAGGAACATGAAACTGTGGATGGCCCATTTTTCAAAGCAGGGTGGTATGGTTATCGCTTTTTGCTAATAATGGCGAAAAGCTAAGAAGCAACAGATAAAAATAAAAGGAGGTGATATTATGGACAAAGCAGGTGCTGGAATAAGGCTTGGGTCGTATATCATTGATGCGATTATTCTATGGATAATTGGCGCTATCTTGGTTTTCATTTTTAGGGCTTTCGGTGCTGGGTACGGAGCTGCATCAATTATAGGGATACTAATTTCACTTGGATATTTTACCTATTTCTTTGGAAACGGACAGACACCAGGTATGAAAGTAATGAAGATAAAACTATGCGGGACCGATGGCACATATCCGATAGGATATGGCAAGGGAGTTCTCAGATGGATAGGTATGCTTATATCGGCTCTGGTAATATATATCGGTTTTCTATGGATATTAATAGACAAAGATAAACAGGGGTGGCACGATAAAATAGCTGGTACGTACGTTGTACTGGAATAAACGCCAACAAATCACCAAGGATGCCCCGCATTTAGATGCTGTCCCACGATTCAAACCCCCCAAACAATGAAAATAACGCCCGATGGGTCTTTATAACGAAAATGCACCGAAAAAGTCGCAAACTAGCTAGTGGTGGGACAAGCACTTAATGCGGGGGGCTATCCAAGCATCTTTGGATTGGAAACAATTAAATATGTAGAATAAAGATATATAATGAAAATTTATAGGTATACAAAAGGGCCCGATGATGAAAATAGATAAGAAAATACTCGCTGTGGTAATAGGGTTGCTTATCTGCGTAAATCTGTAGGGTTGGCTGCCGGTGTAGACCAGAGTAATAGCCCTATCGTTATAGACACAGAGGCCGAGAATTTGGAAGTTACTATCTACAACGTAGATCTCGGCGTTGTCAAAGACTTGATTTGAATGGCTGGGTTACTGTTACAAACAATGCAGGCACCGCATTCAAGAACACTTCCCTTAAGCTTGTTGCTGGGGATGTGCACCGGGTACGAGATGAGATTTTGTATGCAACTCCTTACTATATGGCGACTCCGACACCCAGAGCAGGTCAGTTTGAGGAGGAGGCGTTGTTTGAGTACCACATGTATGACTTGCAGAGAAGGACAACGTTAAAGAACAACGAACAGAAACAGATTTCGCTGCTGGAGGTGACGGGCGTTGATGTCGAAAAGGAATACGTGTATGACGACATACGCAACTGGTGGTGGTATGGGGACGACTGGTCGGACACAGGTGAGAAGAAGGTTGATGTGATGCTTAACTTTAACAATAGTGCGAAAAACAATCTTGGTATCCCCCTTCCGAAGGGGACTGTTCGCGTGTTCACGAACGACAAAGAGGGCAAGCTGCAGTTTATAGGTGAGGACTCAATAGACCATACGCCGAAAGACGAGACAATAAGCCTATTCATTGGACATGCATTTGACATAGTCGGTGAACGGACGCAGATGGACTTCAATGAACTCGCAAACTGGTATGAATATGTGTGGGCGGTGAATCTCAGGAACCATAAGGACGAGGACATTGTGGTCACGGTACTTGAGCGGACCAGCGGCGATTGGGAGATAACAGATGAAAACTATAATCATACAAAGAGGTCTAACAATGAAATCGAGTGGCAGGTACCGGTAAAAGCTAATGGAGAAAGCACTCTAACATACACCATAAGATACAAGAGATGGTGAACGCGAGATGATTTCTTGAAGAAAAGCTTTTTCTATCTGTTGATCTTGTACCTCTCGATGCTATCAGGGAAGAAATCAAGGACAGTATCTCGAAGTGGGCAATTTATTTATGATGGCCTCCACGCACTACTTGAATGATATATTAGAAGCCATGGAGGCGATAGAGCTATTTGTAGAAGGTATGGTATTTGAAGATTTTTAAAGGGGTTGTAAGACCTCAAGTGCGGTACTAAGAATGTAGCAGCGAAAGTGTCAAAGATTATATGCTCGTGAAAAGGATAAGAATATAACAGAGGAGGTGAAGAAAATGGGTAAATGCGAACTATGCAGTAAAGAAGGAAGTAGAATGGAAGCAAATCACAAGGAACTTGGACGTATTATGGTTTGTCAGGACTGCTGGGCAAATTTATACGACAAGAACCGCATGACATGCAGTGTCGACGCTTCTGGCGGTAGTTGTTCCTGTTGCTCTTGCCGGTAGGTAGGTAGGCGGAGTTGGAAGAACGTATTCGCACAATATAATATCTTGCAGGTAGAAATCCCCTTTGGGGATTTCGTATCTGCACAAAAGCATATGAATTTTTGAGCAGATAATGCAAAATGCAAAAGTCAAATTTGACATTCAAAGTTTACAACACTTTTTCGTCTTCTATTCGCCACATGGGATAAACAATACACAAGATTTTCAAATCAGAATTGCCTCTGTTTTGAATATACTGTTTTGTATTTGGCGGGATATAAATAGCTTGACCCGAATGAACTTCCGCGGATTCTTCATCAATATACATTATGCCCTCGCCATCCAGGACATAATATACCTCAGTAGATGTTTTCAACTTATGTGGCAGCGTGGTTTCTCCTGGCTTTACAATTGCATGGGCAATACTATAGCGAATATTCAAAACTTCGTCCTCCTTTGCGGGATGCAAAAGTTCGCAGAGGATTGTATTATCTATCGCTTTAAAATATTCACCGTTTTGTATATCTTTTATAAGCATAATTAGTAAATATTCATGCACCGGTACAGTCCTTTCATTCCATGTCGAAATAAGTGACACCCCGTTACCGGGGCACCAAAAATGGCTGCTTCGTCTGCAAAAGCCGAATCCCACAGCGAGTTACGTTATCTCTTCTTATTCTCAATCCCTTATGGCCACGAATTAGTCCAATTAACAGCCCCGTAATTGGGGTCAACATCCCAGTATCCAGCCGGCCAATGCGTTTTATCCCCAGGTAGCCAAAAAGAAGGAGATTCTTCCGCCGTCTCATTCGCCGCTCTAGCCCCTCTCGCCTTTTCCACCGCTTCCGCCGACTTATTCACATCTCTAGCCTCTCTCGCCTTTTTCACCGCTTCCACCTCTTCTTCTGCAAGATAGTCCCAAAAACTACCGTTCCAAAGATCAGTTGTGAAGAAATCACTAAAGATAGAGCGGCTTATGTCCACGCTTGAGTCGTTATATCCCCCGCCGATTGCCACCCCTTTCGCACTTGCTACACCCGCACCCAGAGTGGCAATTAACAAAAGCGCTACAATTATTGCGCCCACTTCTTTTTTTAGCATTCTTTATATCCCCCCTATTATTAACATAGAACAATGAGGTATATAAAACTTTCGGGATTTGAAATATGAGATTCTAAATCCCTTATGGCCAGTCGAAACCCCAATCAACATCCCAATAACCGGGTATATAATACGACGGGAAAGTTTTTTTCCAAGCTTCGGGGGTAGTATCCCAATATCCGGGTACATCGTACCACGGGAAAGTTTTTTTCCACGCTTCGGATGTAGTATCCCAATATCCAAGTGGCCAATCCGTTCCATTGCCTCCTAACCAATCGAGAGAAGCGTTTCCCACATCCACCCCTTTCGCATCTTCTTCTTCTTTTTCTTCTCCTACGACATCATCCCAAAGATCATTTGAGAAGAAATCATCAAAGGTGGAATTACCTATGACCACTACTGAGACGTTATGTCCACCGCCGAGTACGACAGCATTCGCTGCACCCGCACCCAGAGTAGCAACTAACAAAAGTGCTACTATTATTGCGCCCGCTTCTTTTTTCACCATTCTCTACACCTCCTTTATGTTAATATATAGAACAATGGGCTATATAAAACTTTCTGGATAAAATAAGTTTTTCCGTACGACCTCTAATGATTTATGTTCTACTTCTCCGCTTCTTCAAAGAAGAACTCAGTACATAAAGGGTCTTCTGCGAGATAATCGCCATAACTGATATATGCCCTCACACGACATCCGCCACAGAGGTCCTTATATTTGCACGTTGCGCATTTGCCCTTCACCGCACGATTTTTCAGATCAACAAAGACTTTCGAGTTCTGTATCTCACGTAAACTCCTCTCTCTCACATTCCCTGCTTTCACATCTAACAGTGGACACGGCACGACATCGCCGTTCGGTTTGATAGAAAGCATACCAATGGCCGCTCGGCAGCCTGGGACCTCAGTATAAAAGAAGTCCGGGACGAAATGGCCTTCTGCTTCCTTCCTCTTCAATATCACCCAGTACTGCGATGCCTGCGTTGTGCATATTTCAAGCCCCCGTCGCTTGTTCTGCTCTTCATAAAGCTGCATCAGGTTTTCTGTATACTGATCACACTCAAGCTCACTATCCGGCAGCATACCCTTACCCCTGCCCAGAGCGATATAATGGAAAAACCTGCACTGTCTTGCACCCAAATCCGCAGCTATGTCAATAATCTTTGCGGTCTCGCCTTCGTTTTGCGTCATGATACAGGGATCAATCACCAGACCCAACCCTGCTTCTTTACACGCTCTCGCACCCTTTACCGCCTTTTCAAAGACTCCTTCTCCCCTTATGTAGTCATGTGTCTTTCGCGTGCCATCAATAGGGATTATAACCTCTTCTATACCTGAGTTCTTTAACCTAGCGGCGACTTCTTCAGTGAGTAAAACACCATTTGATGCGAGTCCGAGCTGCAAACCGCGCCCTTTACCATATGATATAATATCATATAGGTCCTTTCTCATCAACGGTTCGCCGCCACCAAAGGTCACGCGTACGTTATCGCCAAACGTGTTAACTATGTCGTCAATGAGCGCAAAGGATTCCGCTGTGCTGAGTTCATCTTCTAACTTCGCACCTGCATCGTAGTAGCAGTGTTTGCAGCTCAGATTGCATTCCCTCGTGATGTTCCAGTTGATGTTATATTTAGACATTTTATTGCTCTCTACTATCCCACAAAGAACACACCGGATCCTCAGCCAAATAATCACCAGAAGTAGCATACGCCCTTGACCGGCATCCACCACAAATAGCATTATGCGTGCAAGTAGCACAGTGTCCTTTCACTGCTCTTGCCCTTAAAGCCTTAAACATCTCTGAATCCCTTACAATATCCAAAAACCGCTGTTCTCTTATATTCCCTGCCTTTACCGGCAAATATGCACATGGCGTTACATCGCCATTAGGGAATATGTGGAAGCGAGTGATGCCCGCTGTGCATCCTGTAAACCCATTCTCGCCTTCCACAAGACCTTTATCCGTCAGATAAGCCCAGTACTGTGGATTGCATATCGGTTTGAGCCAAACCTTTGCACTTATCTGTCTTTTCGCTACAAAGTCAAAGAACTCCATGTTCTCATCCGTGGATAAACAAGCCTCCGAAATGTTCTTACCGCGTCCCACAGCGATCAAATAAATAAGGTATATCCGCCACAGGTTTAGATCGTCGGCAAGCTTGATTAGCTTTGTGAGTTCATTGTAATTATCCCTCGTGACAATCGCGAAGAGTTGTACTGCAAGCCCTGCATTTTTACATGCCTTTACACCTCGTATAACACCCTCAAAAGCGCCATCAACACCTCTAAAATCGTCATGCGCGTTACCAATAGCATCAATGCTCATCGCAGCACGCTCCAAACCCGCTTTCTTTAGCCTTTTTGCAACCGTATTGGATACTAACGTCCCATTTGTTGCCAGCACCACCTGCATGTCAAAGGACGATGCGTATTCAATGAGGTCATAGATGTCATCGCGCAGCATAGGCTCGCCCCCGGTGAATGCGAACTTAACATGCCCTAATTTGGCGGCATCTTCGATGAGGGTAAATCCCTCTTCTGTTGTTAGCTCTTCCTGGTCTTCTTCGCTAATCGAACAGTGTTTGCAGTGCAGGTTACACCGCTTTGTGACTGCCCAGACGACCTCACCGGGCAGATAGCTAAAACAGCCCGTTCCTACCGCATCGTTCGCAAATAGCGCGTCTTTATGTTCTCCTATCCAGGACTTCAATTCTTCTGCTGCCATGTTACTCATTTCAATTAGACATATACCAATATAAACATGTTCTTTTGCGTTCATACCCTATTGTGGATATAACCTGTGGTAGAGAAATCAGAATGCGAATATATTTAAAGAAAAAGTATGTCTACGGGTGGTCTCGCAAAAAACCCTTTCCTTTCTGCCATTCGGTAAAGCTCATCATGAGCTTTCACTACCACCTCGGGCATTTCATATGTGTATTTATTCACGTACATCAATGCGAATTTCTTCACTAGCTCTTTATCCGCACCCCGTGAATATCTCATTGCATATTGCATGGCTTCATCTACGTTCTCCAGTGCATATTGCACGCTTTCTCGCATGGCCGCGAGGAATACACGCTGTTGCTCTTCAGGCACATCTCTCTTTATCGCATTAATGCCCAAGGGCAAAGGCAACTGTGTCTTCTCATACCACCAATGCCACAAATCAAGGATTTTTTTGAGTTCGTGCTGCGGATATGTTATCTGACCTTCATGGATTAGCAGACCAGCATCAACTTCTCCGCTCTTCACTGCTGGTATGACCTCATCAAATCTCATTTCGACCGGCTGGAAATGATCAACAGCTAGCTTCAGCAGCAGGTTCGCTGTGGTATATCTTCCAGGCACTGCAATTTTCTTGCCTTCTACGGACATATCTCTGCTTCCAACCACTACCGGACCATATCCATCGCCTACGCTTGCACCGGTAGATAAGATACGATATTTGTCATGAAGAAAGGCATAAGCGTGGGCTGATAGCGCGGTGACATCTATTTCGGCATTGAACGCTCTTCTGTTTAGCGTTTCTATGTCCTCTACTACCTGCTCTATTTCAAAATTGACACGGACTTTACCGCTTAACAATCCGTAAAACATGAATGCGTCATCTGCATCTGGTGTATGTGCTATGATCATGGTTCATTAGTATTTTGCGGTGAGAAGTATAAAAAGGTTATGCGATTGCTCAAAATCTTGTAGCATCATCACAAAATCTCATACCTCGTATTCCTTTGTGCCACGGGCCTGCCAACCGATTCTACCGCTTTTATTATCTCCTCAACCTTCGCCGGTTTATGCTCCTTCCCCGCTGCGGTTACAACATTCTCCTCCAGTATCGTCCCCCCGAAGTCGTTCGCGCCAAAAAACAGTGCTAGCTTGCCCACATCAAAATCCTGCGTGAGCCATGACGCCTGCACATTCCTTATAGAATGCAAAACAATACGTGAAATCGCTAACACCTGCAAATATCGCGTTACCGATACGGGCACCTTTATAATCTCATACAGTTCAGTCTTCTTCGGCTGAAACGTCCATGGTATAAAAGCAGTAAACCCTTTCGTTTTATTCTGCAAATCGCGTATCCGGAAAAGATGCTCCACGATCTCTTCGTTCGTTTCAATATGCCCAAACATCATAGTTGCCGTTGTCTTCATACCTATGCTGTGTGCAATCTCCATCACTTCAATCCAGTCATCCGCACCGACCTTATTCGGGCTGATGACCTTCCGAACCCTATCAGATAGGATCTCAGCACCTCCGCCAGGCAATGAATCAAGTCCAGCCTCTCGTAACCGTTCAAGTGTTTCTCTTATGCCTATACCTTCGTTCCGCGCAATGAAATATATCTCCGAAGGCGAGAGGCTGTGCAGTTGTACCTCCGGGAATTCTCGCTTTATCGTCGAAATCAAGTCTTCATACCATTCAATGCTGATCTCAGGGTTATGTCCACCTTGGATGAGTATTTGCGTCCCACCAACATCAACTGTTTCTTCAACTTTCTTTAGTATCTCTTCCTTACTCAGGACATAGCTCTCTTCGCTATTTTTCGCATAAAACGCGCAGAATTTGCAGCGTGATACGCATCGGTTTGTATAGCTTATGTTTCTATCAATAACGAATGTCACAAGCTCGCCACATCTCCTTCTCCTTACTTCATCTGCGATTCTGCCAATAACAGGCAAAGGCATGCCGAACAGGTGTTGTGCCTCTTCAAAACTCAAATCTACTCCTTCCAGATTCTTTTCCACATACTCCTTCCATTCAGAGTAATCTGTATTCATGACACTTCTCCTCAAACAGTTCAAGCCCTCTCTTTTCTTTCGCGCCCATCTGGAATGTAAGCGATCTGAAATACCGTGCGAGAAATTCTACGGGTATTCCAAATTTCTTCTCTGCTGCCGATACAATCAGATCAACATTCTTCTTCCCCCACACGACCGATTCCATCACTTTCCTGTTTATTTCACTCATATCCTCCTCTTTACGCGAAACGGAAATCCCAAATACCATTGGATAGCCAGTTAATTCATGCCATTCCTCGCCCAAATCCATAACCACTTCATGTGTCATCCTCGCCTTGATAGCGTCATCACCAATAACAAGTGCATGATTGCAACGCTTAAGTAATTCGCTTGCTTTACCCTCATTCAGCGGGACAATCCTGTTTTTCAGCCCCTTCTCGTGCAAAATGATTTTAAGTAGGTTGAGCGATGTCACTGTTTGATTTGTTACTGCAATAGACTCATTATCGCCATTAAGCATTTTCCCATTCGAAACGAGAATGACACTCAAAACGCTATTCTTCGAGGCGACACAGAAATCATAGCTCTTCAATTTAGCCATATTCTTTATATAATAGAACGAAGGAACGGGTGCGAAATCTATTCCCCCTTTTTCAAACATCTCGGCAAGCTGCTTTGGCAATGCTTCTATTACCTGCATCCCATTCTGCTCAAGCTGGTAATAGGGTAAGTAGTTATTCACGAACCCGAATTTGCCTATTTTTACACTCATTGATACACCCTCAAGATATTGTAAAAAGTGTCTCTTTCCGCGGGTACTTTATGCACGCCCTTCACAAATCCTATAATCGTATCCCTATGAAGCATAAGTGGCGTTTTAGCACCAGCCGCATGTGTAACCCGCTCCTCCATAAGCGTTCCATCCAAATCGTTCGCACCATAATTTAAAGCGACTTGCGCAAGCTTCTCGCCAAGTGCAACCCAGTAAGCTCTTATACTCCTGAAATTACGTAGTACTATTCTTGAAACCGCGATCGTTTTGAGAATATCAATAGGGTTTGTTTTCTCTTTGACTAATCCGGCCGCTGCGAGTTCGGTGTTTTCCGGATAGAAAAGAAGTGGTATGAAGGAAACGAACCCACCTGTTTTCTCCTGCAACAGCCATAGTTTGTAGAGATGAATAGCCCTGTGTTTCGCCGTTTCTATATGTCCAAAGAGCATTGTGGCATTGCTTTTTATTCCTTTGCTATGGGCTATCTCCATTATCCGAAGCCATTCGTCCGCTTTGAGCTTCTTCGGACAGATAACTGCGCGTATCGCATCATCGAGGATCTCCGCGCCACCGCCTGGCATTGCTTGCAGTCCGGCGTCCTGCAACCTTGAGAGCACTTCCTCTACCCTCATTCTCCCGACCTGTGAAAGGAAGTGTATTTCTGTTGCGGTCAATGCTTTGATGATAACGTGTGGAAACTTACTCTTTATCAGCCCGAAAATTGCCTCAAAGTATTCTATGCTCATTTCCGGATTGAGTGCACCGACAATATGAAGCTCAGTAGCCCCCATTTTTACCGCTTCTGCAACCTTCTCAAGCACCTCTTCAACGCGCATGAAATACGCATCATTATCTCCAACATCGCGGTAGAAAGCGCAGAGCGGACATCGAGAAACGCATATATTCGTATAGTTTATATGTCTATTAACAACGAACGTTACAGTGTTTCCATTCCGCCGATTGATAGAATCTGCAACTTCTCCAAGCTCATGGAGGTCCCGTTCAAAAAGTTCTTCAATATTTTTCGGCGTCCATTCCACCATTTCTGTGTTGCACTAATATTTGATAGTATACTTATGGTCTTTTATTCGAGCATATAATCATATTCTTTTATGTACATATTCGATGGTGAATATAACATATCGCGTGGCGTTCCGAGCAGGGAACATGTTCAATAAGGGGCAAGAAAAATCGGTGCATAATTAAAAAATCTGTACTAAACCTTTTATAATGAAAATACCCGTGAGTGCAACGAATATAAAGAGCATCCCTATAAATCCATTCTTGCATATAGCGCCCACGCCTCCCTTGTCCATCCATTCTCCCTTAATCATTGGGATTAAACTCTTGAGCAGGAAGTAAGTAGGTAACAGGAGCAGCAGAGCTTCCACTCTGTCAATGATAAATATAACAGGAATAAACAGGATTAAAGAGCTTATTGTCAGTAAGATGTAAACATGCGCCATCTTCACCTTACCAAATATAACCCCCGGATCTCTTCTGTTTACTGCCAAAAATACGCTTCAAGCCACACAATCCCTATCTACCACTTTTGCACTAGCTTCCACTTTTATTTGCGTTATAAGCGCCATCAGTTCATCCATCTTCGCTGTACTACCTTCAGCGCAGATAACGACACTGCCTTCACCGCCATCCACACCGCCTGCACCTATCGGAAATGCCGTATCCGCACCTAATACCTTCAGCGCTTCAACCTCTGTGATTACCGTACCATGCACGGGCATCAAGCCCACTGGCTTACCCACCGATTTGTAAAATCTACCCTGCCCCACTCGTTTCGCAGCTTCGGTAATAGAATATGGTATTGTTTTTTCGATACCAACAGGAATGATAAAATTCACACCTCTTGCCATAACAATACCAACCGCGGCCCCTATCGTGCCACCGGCGGCATGTGCCATGAATATCCCTGCGGTCTTAGTAGCATCCAATGCATTTGCACCCTTTATAAACACATCTTCCGGTGATAACTCCTCAATAGCCTGCTCTATGTCTTCATCACTTATTTTCCCGTCAGTTATAAGCACCTCTTTTTCTCTATCCGCTTTTGGTACTATACAAGCACCTTCAGAAGTTATGACACCTGCTGCGTATCTCTGTCTATCTATTCCCCTTTCCGAGCTAGACAATGCATTCAAAATCTCCTCGGCCACATAAGCGTTTGTGGTTCCCAGCGTTATTATGATACTCCCATGCTTCAAAGCTCGTTGCACTTCTTCCATATTCGTTACGCCCTTTGCAATCAATCGCTTTGACTCTGAGGGCGTAAGCGTTATCAATATTTTTCCCGTTGCCATCATAATCTTTTTAGCCCTTATGGCTTGGATGATACTTCTTTATTATCTGCTCGTCAATCCTTTTGAGTTCTCCTTCAGGCAGCGTTGCCATCAAATCCCAACCAAGGTCTAACGTCTCTTCTATACTTCTATCCTCGTTTTTGCCCTGTGTAACAAACCGCTTTTCAAATTCATCGGCAAATTCCAGATATTTCCTATCCCTACTCGTCAGCGCTTCCTCGCCTACTACCGCAACCAAATCACGCATGTCCCGCCCTTCTGCATAACCCGCATAAAGCTGATTGGATACACCCGAATGGTCCTCCCTCGTCCTTTCTGGTCCTATACCTTCGTTCATTAATCTCGAGAGCGAAGGTAAAACGTCCACCGGTGGGAATATACCCCTCCTATGTAGATCTCGAGAAAGCACGAACTGTCCCTCCGTAATATATCCCGTAAGGTCCGGTATAGGATGCGTTATGTCATCATCCGGCATACTCAGTATAGGTATTTGTGTGATCGTACCATTTCGCCCTTTTATTCTGCCTGCACGCTCGTAATTCATTGAGAGGTCAGTGTACATGTATCCGGGATAACCTCTTCTTCCAGGGACTTCTTCTCGTGCCGCTGCTATTTCTCGTAGCGCCTCACAGTAGTTTGTCATATCCGTGAGAATAACGAGGATGTGCATATCATATTCGTATGCGAGGAACTCAGCAGTTGTCAATGCCATTCTCGGCGTTATCACTCGCTCGATCGCAGGATCATCAGCCAGATTGAGGAAGGCTACTATACGCTCGATTGCGCCTGTGCGTTCGAAATCGTGCATGAAGAATGAAGCTTCCTCATGGGTGATGCCCATTGCGGCAAACACAACGGAGAACGGCTCCCCGGAGGCCAATACCTTTGCCTGTCTCGCTATTTGTGCAGCAAGAGCATTGTGCGGCATTCCAGCACCGGAGAATATCGGTAACTTCTGCCCTCTTACCAGCGTGTTCATCCCGTCAATAGTGGAAATGCCAGTTTGAATGAATTCACGAGGATAATCCCGCGCTGTGGGGTTTATCGCCTCGCCAGTAATAGAAAGCCTATCTTCTGGTATTACCTCAGGACCACCATCAATGGGTCTGCCCAGACCATCAAAAAAGCGACCCACCATATCTTGCGCAACACTTACCCGCATTATATCGCCGGTGAACCTCACCCTTGTCTTTGCCGTATCTATTCCCGAAGTGCCCTCGAAGACCTGAATCACAGCGAGTCCTTTTCTCGCTTCTAAGACCTGCCCCATCTTCTCTTCGCCACTCGGTGTAACTATCTTTACAACCTCGCCATACGCAACACCCTCTACGCCTTCTACCACAATTAAAGGACCGGCTGCCTCCCTTATTGTTGTATATTCACGTGCCGATATATCTGCCGCCATTTCTTTTCACCCCTTTTATTATGCTGATTCTGTCTCCTTCCTCTTTAATGCCTCGAATTCATCTTTCATCTCTTTCACCATCTTATCATATTGCTTCTCAAACTCTTCACTTGGCACATACTTCATCCTCGCCATGGCACCTTTTATCCCCATAACCTCGATTTTACCTATACTTACACCATAATCTATCACTTCACCTGCAAGGTCATACCATTGCAGAATGATTTTTGCCATCAGATACTGCTTCTCCAAAGAGCAGTAGGAGTCCACGTCATGGTAAGCGTTCTGTTGCAAGAAATCCTCACGTATCATACGAGCTACTTCTAAGGTACCTCGTTCACGTGCTGGAAGTGCATCTGCGCCAACAAGCTGGACTATCTCTTGCAGCTCCGCCTCCTTCTGCAATATTGACATCATCTCGTCCCTCTGTTCCATGAAGTCAGGAGTAGCAGGTTTGTTAAACCATTCTGTGAGATGACCTAAGTAAAGAGAATAGCTACGGAGCCAGCTTATAGCCGGAAAATGCCTTCTATCTGCTAAAGTGGAATCGAGAGCCCAGAAAACACCGGCTACTCGTAATGTATTCTGAGTTACGGGCTCTGAGAAATCGCCACCCGGGGGTGATACAGCTCCCACTACGGAGACAGAGCCTATTCTTTCTTCCGAATCTGAGCATAACGCTTTTACTCTACCTGCACGTTCATAGAAATCGGATAATCTCGTGGCTAAATACGCCGGATAACCTTCCTCGCCCGGCATCTCCTCCAACCGGCCTGAAATCTCTCGCAGTGCTTCCGCCCATCTTGATGTTGAATCCGCCTGTATCGCCGTGTCATAACCCATATCACGGTAATACTCAGCGAGTGTGATACCGGTATAAATAGACGCTTCTCGTGCTGCAACTGGCATATTAGATGTGTTTGCAATAAGCGTAGATCGCTCCATCAAATTTTCACCGCTGTAAGGGTCAATAAGTTTAGGGAAATCCTCCAAAACCTCGGTCATCTCGTTCCCTCGCTCGCCACAACCGATATACACAATAACCTGTGCATCTGCCCATCTCGCCACCTGGTGCTGCATCACTGTCTTTCCCGTCCCGAACCCACCGGGGATAGTAGCAGTTCCGCCTTTCGCAAGCGGGAAGAAGGTGTCATTAATGCGCTGCCCCGTAAGCAAAGGCACTTCGAGGTCTAATTTATCTTTATATGGTCTTCCCTTTCTCACCGGCCATTTCTGCATCATCGTCAATTCCTGATCTTCACCATCTGTTTGTAGCCTTGCTATACAGTCATCAACAGAGAATTTACCCGCTTTTAGCTCTAAGATTTTACCGCTTAGCCCGGGCGGGACAAGGATTTTATGCGTTATTACTTTCGTTTCTTGAACAGTGCCTAAAAAATCCCCACCCACTACCTGTTTGCCTTCCTCCGCGGTAGGTGTGAACTCCCATTTCGTTGTCCGATCCAGAGCATCCACATAGACACCCCGTTTTATGTAATCCCCCACTTTCTTGCCTATCGCTTTTAAAGGTCTCTGTACGCCGTCATAGAAATTCTTCAAAATCCCGGGTCCCAACTCAACAGTTAAGGGCGCTTTTGTCCTTATCACTGGTTCACCCGGCTTCAAACCCGTGGTATCTTCATATACCTGAACATATGCTTGGGCTCCATCCAGTCTTATCGTTTCGCCCATCAATCCCTCGTCCCCTATCTTTACCACTTCATACATCTCGCATCCGCGCATATTATCTGCAACAACCAACGGACCTGCGATTTTTGTTATTGTACCTTCTTCCCCCATCTTTTCTCCTCCGCTACATCAAATATCTTAATTATCTTATCCCCACTTTAAACTAATGTTTAGTTTAGTTTAGGTGCAAAAGTACCAAAATATAATTTAAGAGTTGTGAAATCAAATTATTTGTATTAAGCAACACAAGTTCATACACTAAGGGGCCACCGTAAAATAAATTCCGATTTTATGCTTTTTGTGGTTTGATTGTGTAGTTCCAATTCGGATGTTTTTTGTGTCGTTCCAAATATAATTTTAGCATCTCTTTTTCTGAAAAGGTTTTGCCTTTTTCATAAATACCATCATCCAATTGAGCATCTATGCTAAGACCTTTTGTAGTTGTTGTTCCTCTGATTAAATTAATAACTGTTTCATAAGACGTTAATGGTCTTCCTTTCCAGTTCATGCTTATGAACGAAAACATTCTATG
>WSZT01000062.1 GCA_013139985.1 Candidatus Methanophagales archaeon
ACGGAATAAAAACGAGTATAGATGTATTAGTGGAGCGAAAGCCCGAGTTAGAAATTGTCTCTTCTTATACCGAGCCCGCGAACGTAAGCGCTGGCGATCACGTTATACTGCATGTAAGAGTCCAGAATGTGGGTTCCGAGGAAGCGGAATCTGTTAGCGTTCGGGTAACGGGGGAAGCGGATGTGCCCTTTGATTTCGCTGTGAAGAGCGATCACGGAGGTAATTTAAAGGTAAATGAGACAGGAGATGCAATATTGGAATTCGATGTGGATAAAGACGCTGCGAAGAAGATATATCCTCTGGGTTTGGAGATACGGTGCGTTGGGGACCGCGACTTAGGCGATGATAAGGTATATACCTTCGATAAGCAGATCCAAGTGGAAGTGACATCAAGCAGTTCTTCTATCCCTGGGTTTGAGTGTCTATTCATCTTAATCGCCCTTAGTCTTACCTTTATATTGCGAAGAAAGCGAGTGTAAAATCCCACATGCTCTCTCATCACCCCTCACTCTTCTCTCCTCTATAATCAAAGATAGATAGATAGGACAAAATGGCACTACAAGGAAAGAAGGGTATAGCAAAGGGGTCAAAGAGTTCTGCTCCACCCCAAGGTCCGCAGGGTAAATGGATAATCATAACAGTTCTAATAATAGTAGCATTCGCAATTTCCGGCTACGCTGCGATAGTGCTGCTTTCTCATGATAACCTAGAAACGCCTGCTTCCGTCTTGCAAGAGCGAGTAGCGAGTAAATTCGGCGGTGAAGAAACGATATTTATAGCGGTTCGTTTGGACGGGGAAACAAGCGCAAAGAACATTCCCCGTGATATAAGAGCTCCCGCGGTGATACAATCGGTAATTGAGTTACACGAACGGCTTGAGACTGAAGCCGAGATCGAACGAGTTCAGTCAGTTGCCACTGCGTTTACAGATGGTGTTCCAGGCGATTTAGCAGAGGTAGAAAAAGTTTTATCTGCATTTTTTACGCCGTCAGAAGTAGAAGGTTTTGTTAATGACGACTTCAGCATCACGCTGATAAAAGTTAGTCCAATAGCGGGATTAAGTAAAGCGAAGATGGAAGAAGTAGCAGGAATAATACAGGTGGATATAGATTCTATTACAAAACCCGCAGGTGTGAAATATAGACTATCGAGTGTCGATCCGCAGACATCAGAACTGATAGCGGATCAATTCCCGGGTAGCTTACGCAAGTTAAACATTGTAGTAGAGACCGAGCCAAGATTTGCACGATCCGAAGAGATAAGGGATGTCCGAGACCCAGAGGTATTGAAATATGTTGATTTGCTCTCCAAGCGAGCAAAGCTTGTTGATGGTATCGTGGATGCGGATAGCGCGGCGGAGATTATAAAAGAGGCAAATGGAGGTCGAATACCGAAAACGTTGAGAAGTGTTCAGTCGCTCTTAGAGGAGAAAGATGAAACGAAAAGGGAACTGATATACGATTATATTAGCAAAGACTATTCTATGACGCTGGTAAGGCTGAAAATAGATGATGATGCAGAGGCGGAGGAGATAGTGGAAGAGATAAAAGAAGTAATTAATATAGGGAGACCTGCGGGGACATCCGTGGCTATTGCTGGTGATCTGGTACAGGATGCATGAGAGCTTGTGGTTTGCTAAACAATTATTCATCCTTTGCCCAGAACGGTAATAAAAACAGGCCCTCTTATATCTACCTTCTTCTTCTTCGATGTGATGGATCGCATCGCTACGTCTTCCACCTTTATATTTATATCCGCGCCGCTCCGCACTATCTTTACTTTTACCTCTTTTTTGTCTATATCTTCCGCTTCCTCCATCCGGCGAGCGGCGAAAGCGGCAAAAGCATCTAAAAACCTTATGTTCGTTGATACTCCCTCTTCAAATACGGTTTCCCATTCCTTCTTCCTCGGTATCCCGTATATAGACCCTTCGTGCACAATGATTTCATTTAGATACGCGGGGCCACATAAAAGCGTGTTTTCCTCGGGCTCGCTCACTAATACTTCAATAGCCCGTCCGAATAGAGGCCCCTGATATGCAAGGAACTCACAGGGTGAGCTCTCTTTTCCTCTCTCTTCACATACCCGAACGATACTTTTTGCGATTTCCGCTCCTTCCGCCGTGCTTGGTGTCTCTGCCAGACGGATCATCGCCGCTATTTCCATGTCGCTCAATTCCCAGGGAGCATAAAATTGTGGGTATGCTAATGCCCTCATATCCTGTGCATCGTGCAATATCATCGCTAATCGCTCTACGCCCAATCCAAGATTTACTACGGGGTAGGGGATCTCGTACTGCGCCAGTGCAGTGGGCGAATAAATCCCAAAAGTGGCGACTTCCACCCACCCTATTCGTGGATGGTAACAG
Organism: Candidatus Methanophagales archaeon; assembly: GCA_013139985.1. GTDB lineage: Archaea > Halobacteriota > Syntropharchaeia > Alkanophagales > Methanospirareceae > Methanophaga. The sequence continues at coordinate 2,369 of WSZT01000062.1, forward strand.
AAAACTTCCGTCTGCGTCTCAGGCATGTAATATTTCGACCGTTTCTCGTCCTTTTGGAATCGCATTTTTACAAATCCGAATTGTAGAAGCAGCTCGGTGGCTAGGTCCTTACCATCGTCTATGCTTACATCCTCGCTGCAGAAGACACAGGATGCAGAATGGTAATTACGTAGCCGTATTTCGTCCTCTCGCTGCTCCCTTCTGAAGCACCTGTCCACAGAGAAGAATTTTATCGGTAATGGCTTTTTATTCCAGACTTCAGCAAGAGTCAAGAACCAGCCGGAGGTCATGTGGCTCCGCAATGTGCTTCTGGAAGGTACAGGCGCGAGGTCTTTTAGCTCCGGAAAAACCGCCTCAAGCACTTTCGTTACTTCCATATCTGCCACATCCAGACTATTCGCCACTTCATATACAAGGTCATCGCCGTCTATTTCGCCCTTTTTATAGCTGTGCAGTGTATTCTTGAGTGTGTCTATTTCATCATTTGAGAATGGTTTACCGAAGTACGAATTCATTTGATTCACTCGTTCATCAGAAATGCCAATGTCCGGGCGAGGCAAGCCCGCGAGATAATAACAGCGATCTAAGACCGCAAGTGCCTCTTTACCAAATTGCTTCTTCACTTCCGCTTCTTCTATCGTCACAGGATTCATGACTTCCTCGAATCCGAGCCGCAGATACGCCTCTCTTAGCTTTTGGATCGTTTCAAATACTGGATGTGGCTTACCATAGCGTAAACGTAGCAAAGACCTCGGATGTCTTTCGTTCACTCGCTTCTCATCTGCATATTTTGTTCCCGCTAGCCATGCGGCTTCAAAATCATTGCTCGTTTCTTCTCTTATCTGTTTGGGGTCGAATTTCATGTTCCT
>WSZT01000078.1 GCA_013139985.1 Candidatus Methanophagales archaeon
TGTACAGCCAAAAAGTAATGGGCATGTATTTGTAGATACCACCCAATTCAGTCAGTTTTCTTCGCCCCGTTACCTCGATTACTGCACCCATACCCATGAAAAGCACCGCCTTATAAAGGATATGACAAAAAGCATGAGCAGTAGCACCGTTTATCGCCATATTGCCTGCTGCCGTCCCGAAAACGCCCATTCCCACTCCCGCCACCATGTAGCCCACCTGGGAGATGATATGATACGCAAGCAGTCGCCTTATATCATTCTCAAGCACCGCAAAGACAACACCATACAGTGCCATTATTGCGCCTAACCATATCAGAATTTCAACACCGGGGAAACCACGTAGCAGCACGTATATCGCGCTCTTTGTGGTAAACGCAGTTAAGAACACCGCGCCTGTAACACTTGCTTCCGGATACGCATCCGCCAGCCACGCGCCCAAAGGAGGAACCGCAGCGTTTATGATAAACGCGAGGAATATTAGATACGTGCCCAGATACTCGCTACCTATGCCCCAGCTAAAAGAATCAAATGCAATAGAACCACCATTGTGTAAATGTATCAGAATACCGGCTAATAGACATACACCGCCAAAAGAATGCACCATGATATAGCGGAATCCCGCACCGGATGCCGCTTTCGTCTTGCCATACCAGACTATAAACAGCGATGCCCATGCCATTATCTCCCAGAATAAGAACAAAGTAATGAGATCACCTGCGAAAACTACACCAAGCGTGCTTCCAACGTATAATAATGCAGCCACGTGCTGCCAATCCTCTTTTATATGTATTGCATATAGGAACATGCAAAAAGAAGCGATTACGAATATGTATGCAAATACCATGCTCAGCGGGTCTATTCTGCCGAGGGTAAGCTCATAGCCCATGAATGAGAACTGCCAGAACGGTCCTTCCCCGAATACCCCTTTGGATATAAGAAGGAGAATTACAAATGCTATCGCCGGGAGTAAGAGTACATATACCTGTTTCACTTTACCCTTTAATAGCGGCACTAAAAAAGCTCCAAAGAGGTATACGAATCCCGGATGAAACCACTCAATCACTACCTATCACCCCCCTCTTCCTGTAAATACCAAATGCCAAATCCGAATTGATTTTGCATTTTGCATTTTTCAGCGTTTCTCATAATAATCCTCCTCCTTCTGAAGCCAGTGATGCCCAAGTGCTTTTGACGCAACGATGATGAACACACAGCCAACGAAACCGTACACTGCGCTAAAGACCGGTATATTCTCCCACCAGAAGTGCGGATGTAGATGTAAAAACAACATAGCAAGTATCCCCGCCAGAATAGTTGCGAAAATGCTTATATACAGCAACAGAAACAAAACCCGCATCGTTATCTTCATCTCTAGTTCATGCACCTCCTAAACCCGCAACTGCGGTTTGAGCAAGCTCTAATATATAAAATGTGTTCGGGAACAAGCAGAATATAATAGAGAAAATTGCCGTTAAAGTGAGTGGAATGAGCATGAATATAGAAGCCTCTTTTATCACTGCCTTTTTAGGCTCTTCGCCTCCTTCCGTCCAACCTTCGGGCCTACCAAAGAAAGCGGTATATATAATCGGGAAAAAATAAACGATGTCCAAGAGAGAACTTATCATAAGAACAGCTAGTAGACCCAGAGAATGCGCTTCCAGCGTTCCTAAGCCAAGATACCATTTACTTATAAAGCCACACACTGGTGGAATTCCACTCATACCAAGTGCACCTACGGTAAATGCAGCCATTGTTACCGGCATTGCTCTCCCTATACCCGCCATCTCGCTTATGTTCTTCTTGCCCGTAACTGCTATTATGGCACCCGCGCACATGAACAGCGTTATCTTCATAAAGCCATGAAAGGGGATATGAAGCATTGCTCCCTGTACGCCCATAGTGTTTAACAACGCCACGCCAAAGAGGATATAAGATAACTGGCTTATCGTAGAATAAGCGAGTCTCTTTTTTAAGTTGTCTTGTGCGATCGCCATAAGAGAAGCGACAATCATTGTGAACGCTGCTATGGAAACGAGTATTACCCCCAGTCCGAGCGCACTCATCAACTCGATACCATATATGTAACACACAACTCTGACTACTACAAACACCCCTGCCTTCACCACGGCTACGGCATGTAAAAGCGCACTCACAGGTGTCGGCGCAGCCATTGCCGTTGGCAACCAACTGTGGAGAGGCATCCATGCCGCTTTCAATGACCCCAGCATGAATAACGCGAATAGCATCATCAATGTCAAGCGAGATGCAGAAGCAAGCGTTAATATCCCGCCGTTCTCAAAGTCCGTCGTCCCGGCAAGGTAAAATGTTAACACTATCGCAACAAAGAAGAACCACCCGGAAAAGAGCAAATACGCTAAGTATTTACGACCCGCAAATCTCGCTTCCTCTGCCTCCTCGGACGCCTCTGCCTTGTGTCCCCATTCGGGTAAGCCATTGTGAGCAACTAACGGATATGTTGATATTGTTAGTGCCTCATAAAAGAAGTACATGGTGATCAGGTTCTTGGACAGTGCTATGCCCACCGCACCGAAAATGGCTAAAGCGAAACAGGCGTAGTATCTCGTTTGCGCGTGTTCGCGCAGTGTCCGCATATATCCTATAGAGTAGGACGATACCAGAATCCAGAGGAAAGAAGAAGTAATAGCGAAAATAAGACCAAAAGCATCCACTCTGAATACAAAATCAAGCCCTGTAAATATCGTAAATAGTTGGCATTCGATTACATTCCCCGCTACAATAATCGGGGCCATAGAAAAGACGATCAAAAACTGCAATATGCTGGCGAAGATCGTGCAGCCCTCTCTTATGTTCGGCCGCTTACTGAAGAGCATTATAAGAAAGACGCAGATGAAAGGGCATGAAATTGCTAACAACGGACTTATTGATTCTATTACTGCCACCTCAACCGCCTCCTAAAATTATTTGTGATGCCCTCGTGGCTACTCTAATGAGTGGTATGGGCAATAATAAACCACCAATTAAACAAGCGAGCGCAAAAGCAACAACTGAGAATACCATTGAAAAAGGTGCCTCGTGGGTCCTAACAGCCCCTTTTTCTACCATTAAAACCTTTACTACTTTGAGATAATATGTAGCGGCGTATATAACATTAAATAAAATTATGACAAAAGTCATAACCATCACCACACCACCAATAGATTGAATTGCCATCGCCACAGCCATTAATATCAGGAATTTACTCCAAAAGCCAATTAAAGGTGGCATGCCCAATAAAGAGAGCAAGCCTACTGACATAGAGTAACTTGTATAGGGCATATCCTTTGCAATGCCACCCATTTTCGCAAGGTCCCTGGTGTGGATAGTAGCATGAATGTTGCCAGAACCCAGGAACACCAGCGCTTTGCCTATGCCATGACTCAATATATGAAGTAAAGCACCAGCCATAGCTAAAGATGCCGCTTCCGGAATAGCCCCTGCGGGTTCGATAGATAGGATATAAGCGGCAATTCCTGCTCCTGTGGTTATAATACCTATATTGACTATGCTTGAGTATGCAAACAGTCTTTTTATGTCCATCTGGAAGTATGCAAAGAGGTTTGCCACGGTCATTGATAGAAGCCCCAGGATAAGCAAGATAAGCCCGTAATTATAGTAGAAGGGGAAGAGCGTGAACAAGACCCTAATTAAGGCGTAAAAGCCGACCATTATCATTATTCCACTCAGCATAGCTGAGATCGGACTGGGTGCAGCAGGATGTGCATCAGGCAACCAGGTGTGAAGCGGATAGATAGCCATTTTTATGCCCAGTCCCACGGTGATGAAGATAAAAGCTGCTTGGACTGTTTTACTACTATATAACGGAGGCAATAAAAGCGAGAGGTCATGTATGTTCAGCGAACCGGTCACCGAATATAAAAAGCCTATGCCGATCAAAAAGAAGCAAGCACCGATAGAGCCCATAACGAGATAGGTAAAACCAGCCCTCAATGATGTTCCACCCTTCGATCCTACTAATGCATACGCAGATAAGGACAGTATCTCGATGAAGACATACATATTAAATATGTCGCCGGTGACGGCGATGCCGCATAAACCAGTAATAAAGAGTTGATAAAGAGTAAAGAAAGAGACTTTTCTGCCAGGTAGTTCGTGCTCTACACTGCTCTTTGAATGTATTGCACAAAGCAATCCTAAAAATAGGATAATAACCAATATATAAGCATTCAACGCATCCACGACATATTCTATGCCCCAGGGCGGACTCCATCCGCCGAGCCAGTAATATATTGTTCCGTTCGTAAGGACATAGTTCAGGACAAAAATAGCCATTACTAGTTGAATGATGATAGTTACAATGGAAATGAATGGGCACGCATTCTTGTTCCGCCACCCGACGATCAGAATAGTGAATGCGGAGAGCATAGATATTACAACGATAAGCACTGGTAAATGTTCAACCGGACTCAACATCCGTCCCCACATCCCCCTCTTTTATTAGCCATCCGTTCAAAGATGCCTTCAATTATGAAGAAGGCAAAATGTAGCATATAAAACCAATACTTTTTTAATATATAGCAAGAATTGGGACCCGTTTTTACATCATATCATATCATTTTTCGGCCGATAATATAATGCGCCTCTGGAAGCAGACCTATACCATCTCCATTAATAAATCAATTTACTATTTTTACCCCTTTTTCAGATAATTTTTGTTATAGTTATTTAACACCGTTTTGTACTCCGTTTGATGAAAGATTAGATGCATGGGAACGAGAGAACCATCCTCAAAATAAAGGCAGTTCAAATGAAAATCCGTTATATCGGCTTGCAATTGACGAATTTTACGAGGTTTATGGCTTTTATCCAAAAACAATCTCTGTTGACCGGGGAATGGACAGTGCAGCGAACAATGAATACTCCATTAGAAAGGGCATCTATACATACATACATACAGGCAATGGATTTTGGCAATTGTGAGTTGGTCAAAACGGAAAAGGGGAAGTGTTTCCGACCTGAGTATATATCAGTAAACGAACCCTCTTTTCTGGAAAGAATAGCGGATAGAAGGAGCGAATGCGAAGAAATTGCAGGAATAACGGCAAATTAGAACGATTTTGTTGGCGGTTCCAGAGGCTCTGATTGAACTTTTTCTTTTTCCCTCATCCCATCCGAGTTAATTCATCGGCAATCAATTCCGCCTGTTTAAGCACCGTTTCTGTTGCAAGTGCTTGCATATCCGGCGGATAACCATATTGTCTTAAAGTCCGTTTTACAATTACTTTTAATTTCGCCCGGACGCTTTCTTTTATCGTCCAGTCTATAGATGCGTTTTGTTTCACCTTCTCAAATAAAACAACAGCCAATTCTCGTAGTTTCTCTTTTTGCATTAATTCTCTTGCACTTTCATTATCGGCAATTGCCGTATAAAAAGCGTATTCAAATTCTGACAACTCCATTTCCTGTGACTCTTTGTCTATCCTCTTTATCTCTTTACTGAGCTCAATCAATTCTTCAATAACTTCTGCTGCTGTAATAACCTTGTTGTGATATTTCATGATGGAATTTTCCAGCATTGCCATTAACGATCTGCTTTGAACCAGGTTCTTTTTCACCCTGGCTTTTATTTCATCGTTAAGCAACTTTTTAAGAACTTCCAGAGCTATGTTTTTATGTTCCATGTTTTGTACTTCAAAGAGAAATTCTTCTGATAGAATGGAAATATCCGGTTTCTTAATACCTGCGGCATCGAAAACGTCAATCACCGGTTCCGCTACGAGGGCTTGATCTATAACTTGCCTGATTGCGGTTTCTATTTCATCGTTGGTTTTGCCTGTTCCAGTGCTGTCAAACTTTACCAGTCTGGCTTTTATCGCCTGATAGAACGAGACTTCGTCCTTTATAGCCATTGCCTGCTCATGCGGAATGGCTATAGAGAACGCTCGTGATAATGCGGTCACTTCATCAATATACCGTTTCTTACCGTTTTCAAGGCCAAGTATATGCTCCTCTGCAGCGAGTATTATTGATAGCTTTGTTGATGTATCAGCAGCAAAATATTGTTCATATGAAAATCCATGAAACATCTGTGATACAATTTCACGTTTCTCGTGCATCAGTTGAACCGCCTGTTCCTGAAGAACTGCGGGATCGCCTTTTCCGCCGCTGTCAGAATAGAATGATAACGCTTCTTTCAGATCGGACGCAATACCGAGATAATCAACAATTAAGCCACCGGGCTTATCTTTATAGACCCTGTTCACCCGTGCAATAGCCTGCATAAGCGTATGACCTTTCATGGGTTTATCTATATACA
>WSZT01000156.1 GCA_013139985.1 Candidatus Methanophagales archaeon
GGCGTAATAACAGCAGCTTTGTGGATTGGTAGCTATATCACCTATTTTTACGTACCCTGGTGGGTGATGTTAATGTGCGGGTCTACGATGGCTTTGGGCACATTTTTACTGGGCTGGCGCGTGATAAAGACTGTGGGGTGGCGATTGGCGAAGTTAGAGCCGAAACATGGGTTCTCTGCCGAAACGGGTGCGGGTCTCGCAATAGTAGGTGTGAGTATAGCGGGTATGCCGGTAAGCACCACGCACGTATTAGCTTCCGCAGTGATAGGAGGGACGTTCTTTCAAAGCCTTCGCAGAATAAGATGGTCAGAAGTGGGAAAAATGGTCACTGCCTGGATAATAACCATTCCGATAGCGGCGTTAGTAGGTGGAATGGCGTTTTGGGTGGTTCAGTTGTGTTTGTTTGTGAGCTGAAGTAGCTCTTTGTGGATGCTACTGAAGGATGCTTGTGCAAACTATATATTCAGCTTAAGCTATGTAGTTTGGTGTCGTAGTATATAAAGGTTATCTATATACAGTACTGATAGTTTTTTATATAATTCGTAGATATAATATATATTCCAGAGGTAAAATAAGAAAAAATGGAAAAAATAAAGACGGCCGTGATGGCGGCTATAGTAGTAGCGATGATAGCGACTATTGGTACAGCGGCGGTCCCAATGCCCGTGCAAGCAGCAGAGCTTTCCGGCGAACTGACAATCGCAGGCTCTACAACAGTGCTTCCGATAAATCAAGAATGCGCACGAGTTCTTATGGTTGAGAACCCCGAGCTAAGAATATCCGTCTCTGGTGGCGGTTCCGGTCACGGCGTAAAGGCGGTAGGCGAAGGTGCGATAGATATAGGTGCGGCGTCCAGGGACGTAAAATCGAAAGAGATGGAGATGTATCCGGATCTGAAGCCGGTGGCAGTAGGAAAGGATAGCGTGGCTATCGTTCTGCATCCGAGCAATCCTGTAAGCGACCTGACGATGGAAGATGCATCGAAGATATTCAGTGGCGAGATAACTAACTGGAAAGATGTCGGCGGCACTGATGGCGAGATTCGTGTAATAACGCGAGAAGGTGGCTCCGGAACGAGGGATTGCTTCGAGACTTCGGTGATGAAGCCATTTGATCGAGAGATAGCAGGAAAAGCATCGGTTAAACCATCGAATGGTGATATAAGAGCAACAGTCAGCAGAGATGAGATGAGCATTGGTTATCTCTCCCTTGGATACGTAGACGAATCACTCAAAGCGATCAAAATAGACGGTGTGGAAGCGACAGAAGAGAATGTGCTTTCTGGCGATTATCCAATTTCGAGGAGTTTGTATATCATAACGAAAGGGGCGCCAAGCGAACTTGAGAAAGCATTCATAGATTCCGTGTTGAGCGATGAGGGGCAGACGATGGTGGAAGAGATGGGTTACATAAAAGTGGGTGAGACACTGGCTCCAACGCCAAAGCCAACACCGAAAGTGGCGCACACAAAGGCACCCGCAGAAGCAGCAGCAACGCCTGCGCCCACTGCAACACCAACACCACCAGGCTTTGAAGCGGTATTCGCTATTGCCGGTTTGTTAGCGATAGCACAGGCACTGCTAAGGAAGAGGTAGAGAAGAGGAAAAAATGAGGGTTGTGCACATCTCGGACATCCATGTGGCGGAGCAGCATTTCCTGCCTGAATTATTGGAACGAGTAATAAGGGAGATAAACAAGATAGAACCAGAAATCGTGGTTGTTACTGGTGATTTAACAGAAAACGGTCATCAATCCGAGTTTAAACGTGCAAAGAGCTATATCGAGAAGATAGAATGTGATAAGAAAGTGGTGATACCTGGGAATCATGATGCGAGGAACGTTGGCTATCTCGGTTTCGAGGAGATTTTCGGACACAGGTCAATAATAGAGAAATGTGGAGGGATAACAATTGTCGGCATAGATTCTACACAGCCTGATTTAGATGATGGACATGTGGGCAGAGAGAGATATGGGTGGATTGAGGAGAACCTAAATACCAACGATTTTAAGGTGGTGGCTCTTCACCACCACTTAATTTCAATCCCTAAGACAGGGCGAGAAAGACAAATACCTATGGATGCGGGAGACGTGCTCGAACTGCTTGTTAGATGTGGTGTGGACCTAGTGCTTTGCGGCCATAAACACGTGCCGTGGATATGGAACTTGAATGGAATGATAATAGCGAATGCGGGAACTGCATGCACGAGCCGAGTAAAATGGAATATACCTCAATCGTTCAACTTAATCGAAATAGACGAAGAGGAAAAGGGAACAATAAAGATATACCGGATGTATTCAAGTGGCGGACAGGAGCTGGTATTGGAGAAAAGGAGAGATCGAGCAGCGGAATGAATCTTTTAGAGCGTGTGCGCACCTGTAGGTTCAAAAGGATGGATTTTGGAACTGCGGAAAAAATCGTAGAAAAGCTATTGTTTATTGCCGCGCTCTCGTCCACCCTTATCGTATTTTTTATCATTGCATTTATGTTTAAGGAGGGCATACCGGCGTTGGCGCTGGGCTGGGATTTCTTCTTTGGGATGATCTGGCGTCCTTCGCATAATCAATATGGTATTTTTCCGCTAGTAGTATGCACTTTCATTGTGGGAATAGGCGCATTGGTATTAGCGGCTGTCATAGGCATACCAGCGGCGATTTATTTGGCTGAATATTCTCCCGCATGGCTGAGGAACATTATCAAACCTTGTGTGGAGATGTTAGTTGGGATTCCTTCGATTGTGCTTGGCTTTTTTGGCTTGATTGTGATTGTGTCGTATATAAGAGACTCTTTTGGTGGATACGGGGAATGCATATTAGCGGGTTGGATAATCCTTGCAATAATGACTTTACCTCATGTCATCAGCATATCTGAAGATTCTATTCGTGCGGTTCCAAAAGAATATAAAGAAGGTTCGCTTGCTCTTGGCGCTACACAGTTACAGACTATAAAGAAAGTAATATTACCTAATGCTCGCTCCGGGATATTAGCAGCTATGGTTTTGGGTATGGGAAACGCAATAGGAGAAACAATGGCTGTTTTAATGGTCATCGGTAATCCAGAGATACCATTCATTCCTTCCTCTATTTTAGATCCGGTCCGTGTGCTTACATCCACGATCGTTATCGAAATCCCTTATGCTGTTTGGGGTTCATTGCATCAGCAGGCACTATTTGCCCTCGGAGTGGTATTGTTTATTGTCGTTGCGATTCTCAATCTGATTACCACCGCCGTGGTAAGAAAAGGAGCGATGCGATGAAATGATAAAAACCACGAGAAAAAGGAGCTAATCAAATGATGAAAGCAAAGGAAGAGATAGTAAAGGTTGGTTTGTGTGCTGCTGCTCTTTTATCTGTGGCTGTGTTATTAATCGTGGTTGGTTACGTATTTATTAATGGGATAGGGGTAATAAGTCTTGATTTCTTGCTCGAATCCCCTTATCGGTTTGAATATGGCGGGATATTCCCACAGATTATCGGGTCAATATGCTTGGTTGCGGTCTGTCTGATTTTTGCCGTTCCCATGGGTGTTGCATCTGCGATATATCTTGCGGAATATGCATCAGATAATGTAATAACAAGAACGGTCCGATTTTTTGTGGAATGCTTAGCTGGGATACCATCAATAGTGATAGGGTTGTTCGGACTTATATTTCTTGTCTATTATCTTGATTTTGGTATTTGCCTGCTATCTGGCGGTTTAGCGCTTGGATTCATGATTCTACCCTGGACCGTTCGTGCCTCTGAAGAAGCGATAAAAACAGTCCCGCAGGCTTATCGCGAGGCTTCCCTTGCATTAGGAGTTTCTAAGTGGCGAACCATTCGTAGCGTGGTTTTGAAAAGCGCCTATCCAGGTATAATAACAGGGATATTGTTAGGCATGGGAAAAGCGATAGGGGAGACTGCCGTTGTTCTTTTAACCGCAGGTTCTGGTCTGGAATCCTTTTTACCAAAGTCCATATTCGACCCTGTTGCTTCATTACCGGTTTATATCTATATGATGGCAACGCAGGGTCATACATCTGCGGCTTATTCTCGCACTTTTGGCGCTTCCCTCGTGCTCATCATGATGTTTTTTGTGATAAGCATATTCGCTTTGTTACTTCGGAATAGATACATTCGGCGTATGGGTAGGAGGTAAGAGACAAGGAAAAAATGAGCAAAATAGAAGTTTGTGGTTTGAATGTCTATTACGAGAAAGGGACAGTGCATGCATTAAAAGAGGTGAATATAGAGATAGAATCGAATAAAATAACCGCGTTGATAGGTCCTTCTGGCTGCGGAAAGACGACTTTTCTCCGGGCTCTGAACAGAATGAATGAAGTCAATGACGTAATGACGAAAGGGAAGGTTATTATAGATGGAAAGGACATATACAATGGGGGTGTGGATGTCATACAGTTGAGGAAGAAAGTAGGGATGGTATTTCAGCAGCCAAATCCGTTCCCTATGAGCATATATGATAATGTCGCCTACGGCCCGAGGATTCATGGAATGCGGAACAAGAAGCTGGATATGATAGTAGAAGAGAGTCTGAAGAAAGCGGCATTGTGGGACGAAGTGCACGATCGGTTGGAGAAAAACGCATTGAAGTTCTCCGGCGGTCAGCAGCAGAGGTTATGCATTGCACGTGCGCTGGCTGTGAATCCTGAAATCATCCTCTTTGACGAGCCATGCTCGGCTTTGGACCCTATATCCACTTCGAAGGTAGAAGATTTGTTAAGGGCATTGAAAAAGGATTACACTATTGTTATCGTCACTCATAACATGCAGCAAGCTGCCCGCGTATCCGATTTCACCGCTTTTTTCCTTCTCGGCGAGTTGATAGAATGTGGTAAGACAACGCAAATATTCGAGAAACCCAAGGATAAGAGGACTGAGGATTATGTTACTGGGAGATTCGGCTAAAATGCCACTAAGAAAAGAATACACAGCGAATTTGGAAAAGCTGAAGGTAGACGTGCAGAAGATGGGCGAGCTGGCAAAGGACTCAGCAAGAAATGCTATAACCGCTCTTGTTCAGCGAGATAGCGTTTTGGCATCGCGTATAATCAAAGAGAACGTCACGATAGACGATTTGGAATTTGACATTGAGAACAGATGTATGAAGCTGATAGCGTTACAACAGCCGATGGCGGTAGACCTCAGGACAATAGGAACGTGTATGAAAATAATCACAGATTTTGACAGGATAAGCGACCTTGCAGGCGACATTGCCGAGATTGTATTGCAGATAGCTGATGAACCACATGTGAAACCGCTGATAGATATACCGAGGATGTCGGAGATTTCGCAAGGCATGCTTTCTGACTGCCTTGAGGCGTTTTCGACCGGCGAGATAAAAATGCTGGAAAATTTCTCGGACCGAGACGATGAGATAGATGCACTATTTGACCAGATCAGACGTGAATTGATAACGATTACGATAGAAAAGCCACGATTCATTGAAAGTGCGAGCCATCTGAACTTCGTAGCGTTGCATTTAGAGCGAATCGGTGACCACGCATGCAATATCGCTTCTCGTATCATATATATGGTTACAGGAAAGAGGAGAAAGTTGGAGTGATTGCGTAAGATGGAAGAAGCGAGAAAAGTTCAGATAACCGGAAAATCAACGTATATGATTACGTTGCCGAAGAAATGGGCACTTGATGTCGGGCTGCAGCCTGGCTCACTGGTATCCCTCTCATATCAGGATGAGGGGACATTACTGCTTACACCGTCTACGACTAAAACTGTAACCAGCCATAAAACATTAAAACTCGATGGTGAGAAGAACGGGCTCAGAAGGGATATTATAGGTGCTTATGTGATGGGGCACCAATTCATAGAGCTCAACGCACGTACGATACCACAGGAAATAAGAAAAGAGATACAGGGCATATGCAAAGGTCTCATTGGTAGTGAAATAGTAGAAGAGACAAAGGAGAAGATTGTAATCTACGACATCCTGGATCCTGGTGAATTTACGATTGATAAGGGACTTAAACGGATGTATGCACTAGTATATGGAATGCTTAAAGACCTGATAGAAGTCTTTAATGCTAATGCAAGAGGGAAGAAGGAGGTTTTGAGTGAGATTATCTCAAGAGAGGAGGAGGTGGATAGGGTTTTCTTACTAATCTCGAAGCAATTCGTCATGAGATTAAAAGCGGGGTGTGTCTCGAAAGAAGACCAGCTAAATCTCGTTGAAGCTTTCCATTATCGTCTCGCTGCTGACAATCTCGAAAGAATCGGTGACCATACGGTAAAGATTGCAAATACGTTCGCTTCTATTGACTCCGATGATCTTTTACCCAGGGATATAACAGATAAGATCGCAGGTGTTGGGCGGAATTCGCTGGATAGTGTTGAAAAAAGCATCATCTCACTTCGAAGAGCGGATGTTGCGCTTGCGGGTAGTGTATTGCGAGAGAATGCGAAGATAAGGAAGAGTATATCTGTGATCAACCAATTGAAGACGGACACATCAAACGCGCTACCGATAGGCATTATAACAGATAGTATCAGCAGAATAGGGGACTATGCAGGGAACATTGCAGAACTTGCAATTGATTTACACCAATTATAAAAAAAATGCTATAATCTATATAAATCTAGCATTTAAAAATCTGGTAGGATTTAGGTGGGCTATAGATCGTCAGATTTTTTTTTGTCCGCGCCGGGACCATCAAGGGAATCCTTTAGTATTCAACTGATTTCTATTTCCCTTTCTTTTTTTGTTTGATGAACTTGCCGTAGCACTTCTCAAAGCACTCTTCTTTATGGGCTTGATCAATCCCATAAGCATCGATGCAGTCCATGTAGCAAATATGCTCCTTCGACTTCACTGCCTTATTTTCGATTTCTTCTATTTTTTTTTCTGGTTCTTTTATTTTTCCTTCTTTTGCTTTTCCTTCTTTTGCTTTTTCCATTTCATAGCCTCCTTCTTGTTTTAGATTATCTTATGCCATATATATAATAATTACCGCTTTTTTTCTTAAGTAACATCGCTTCCCGTATCATTATGATGGGACGGAGGTTGAAAGACCGCCTCATACTCTGTGATTTTCTTCTCTCTTTACGTACAGTTTCACCTCTCTTTCAAATACTTTCTCAAAATCTCTTACAACTGACTCTATCCCCCATCGCTCAAGATCACATTCTCCTTCTGAGTGGAGAGAGAGCACAACTTTTTTATCGTCTTTACTCGTGAACTTAGCAGTTTTTATGCGGCCTGAGTGACTTCTATCAAGCTTTTCAGCGAATTTTAGCAGCGTGGAGAGGATGGTCACAATCATCTGAGATTGCTCATCGAGTTCTGCCATCGTCGTCTCTTTCCTTCTTGGGACTCGCTTTCTGTGAAAACGAGCGACGTTTGCCATGATGATTATCTCTGTCTGATTGAATCCCAATAGTTCTGCGTGGCGGATTATGTAATGGGAATGGATATGGTGATCCCGGAATG
>WSZT01000098.1 GCA_013139985.1 Candidatus Methanophagales archaeon
AATGTACTACAGTTTCTGGATAGTTTCAAGTTCGTGCATAAAGAGCAGTTAGGGAACGGAGATTCAGTGGACCCTGAGATCTTAGGTTATATCTTTGAACGTGCGATGACCGCCAGAGATAGAAAGGGAACAGGAGCGTATTATACGCCAAAGTCAATAACGAAATACATTTCGGAAAATACGATCTATCCCTGCATAATAGAAAAGACAAATGAAATACTTAAGACAGAAAAGGGCTACAATGATACTGAGCTTATTAAAGAGATTGACGAGTTGTTTATACTGCCAGCCACGACATTGAAAGCGATTTGGGAGAAGATAATACTGAAATTACGTGTTCTGGACAACGCATGTGGTTCCGGTGCTTTCTTGCTTGCAGCGGCAAATATACTGTTTTGGTTGAACAAGAAGATAAATGACAAAATAGGCGCTGATAATCCGGACACGACATTGAAGATAATAATATTAGTCAATAATCTTTACGGCGTTGACCTCAATCCAAACGGCATAGAGATAGCGAAATTGCGGCTTTGGCTCTGGCTTGCCGACTCTTACGAGCCAGGGTACATAAAACCATTGCCTAATATTGACTACAACCTCCGGGTCGGGAATAGTTTAATTGGATACGTAGACTTAGGCGAGTTTCGGAGCACGAAACTCACGCTCTCCGATTTTCTACGGGATGAAGAAAAACCAACTCTGGATAAACTTCTCAAAGAGAGGAATGACTTAATCCATGAGTATAAGATAACCTGGGGTGAAGAGGCAAAGGAATTGAAAAGTTCAGTGCAGGAGCTCGATGTGAAAATAAGTGATTTGCTGAATGCTGATCTTTACCGAGAGTTCGGCGAGAAGAAAATAGAAATAAGCAGGGCGGAGTTTTTGAAATTGAATCCATTCCATTGGGGCTTTGAGTTCTACGAAGTATTCGATCTGGAGAAGCCGAAAGGGGAAAGGGGATTTGATGTTGTGATTGGGAATCCGCCGTATGTGAGACAGGAAGCACTGGGTGAGCTGAAAACTTATATTCGAGATCAGTACACGGTTTACTCTGGTACTGCGGATCTCTATGTTTATTTCATAGAACAAGGCATTTCATTGTTGAATGATGACGGATTCTTTTCCTATATTGTAGCAAACAAATGGATGCGTGCGAACTACGGCAAACCACTGCGACAATGGCTGAAACGGCAATGCATTGAAGAAATTGTGGATTTTGGTGATTTGCCGGTATTTCAGGCAACAACCTATCCGTGCATCATAAGAATTTCAAAGAATCCCTCAAAATCGACTTTTGATGTGACAGAAGTTGAAACACTCAGTTTTACCAACCTCAGTGATTATGTAAAGAACAACAACTATGTTGTTAACCAAGAAGTATTGGATGATTCAGGTTGGTCGTTAGTGGACGAAAAGACGCAGGCACTTTTGGATAAAATATGTCACGTAGGTGTCCCTTTAAGAGAATATGTCAACGGAAAGATTTATCGTGGCATTTTGACCGGACTCAATGAAGCATTTATGATTGATGCCGAGACACGAGACAAGCTAATTGCGGAAGATCCAAAAAGCGAGGAGTTGATTAAACCCTTTGCGATGGGTAAGGATATAAGACGCTATCAGCCGCTTCAAAGTGGTCGCTATTTGATTTTGATGCCCAAAGGATGGACGAGGTCGAATTCTGAAGGAACGGAAGACGCTTTGGCATGGTTAGAGCGTGAGTATCCGAGCATCGCGGCTCACCTGAAACCATTTTCTGATAAAGCTCAAAAGCGTTATGATAAAGGCGATTATTGGTGGGAACTACGGGCTTGTGATTATTACGAAGAATTTGAAAAAACGAAGATAGTGTATCTAGTATTCCAAGTAAGACCAGCATTTACCTTTGATAATGGGGGCATTTATTGTAATAACGCAATTTTTGTAATTCCAAATAAAGATTTACTATTGTTGGGAATACTCAATTCAAAGCTTGGTTGGTTCTTGATTTCTAGCTATTGTACTCAAATACAAAGTGGTTATCAACTTATTTTCAAGTATTTTGGAAGAATTCCCATCCACATGATAGACTTCTCTGATCCAGACGATAAATCCCACCACGATAAGGTAGTTATGTTGGTGAAGCACATGCTTGAGCTACACGAACAACTGTCCAAAGCTACTGAAGAATCAGAGAAAACTATGCTTCAAAAACAGATCGACAAAACAGACCAACAACTGGATAATCAGGTTTACGAACTCTACGATTTAACGCCTGAGGAAATTGCGATTGTTGAAGGGAGCGCGAAGTAGGTAAAGCAATATTAGGATGATAAAAAGCGCTGATACAAATATGAGCGAAATAGAGAGGATAATGGGTCCTGAGGTGGTTAAGGTTATAGAAGGTTGAGAGATGGACACGCAAAACACACGGGAAAGGCATAAATTAGGTGGCATGGCACAATCGAATTTTCTAGTGATATAAGTATAGCCCTCTTCCCATATCCCAAAATTTTTTGAAAGGGAATTTTAGGAGAACCAAATAGCCCATACCCTAGCACAACCACTGATCCACAATTATGATTTAATCTTTTGCATATTTGCGCACGTACTCTTCTCAAATTATAAAAGCGTTTAATAAAAGTGTCTGAAACTCGATTCCACCGGATGTGGAGCCGAAAGCTTTATATCCCTGCACATACAACTGTTTTATAATGATTAAAATGAATAGGGCAGCGGCAAGATGTGGAGTAGCGTGCAAGCAGGCATTATTAGGAAAAACATTTGGTGTTGTGTTAATGAGAGGCGGATAGAAAGAAATGGTGTCTTTGGATACAAATCTGAACAATTTTTCGTATTGCGAGATACTCCACGCGATCTTTGGGAGCTATTCAACCGATTTCGTGTACACGGCAACGGGAATTTTTCGTAGAACAAAGCCACCGGTGTGTCCAAAATGCTGCATGCAAATGAACTACAACGGTTATAACACGTACGAGAAAAGAGGCTTGGGCAGCGTCAAGATTGGGCGATATACCTGTCCTTCATGTAATAATAACTGTGAAGAAGAGCGTAGCTTCTGGAAAAAGTTGAAAGAGGACTTCTTTGGCATCACATGCATGATTGACAAGCTTTTGAGGCTTCATCATGTCTCATATCAGGGTATCTCAGATATAATGGCGCTCATTTACCCCCAGGGACGGGATACCATCTTCAATGCGTTCGCCGATTCAGTCGAGGAAACAATTATCCCCCCCCCGCAGAAGACATCAGGATTGTTCTCTATGACGAGCAGCATCCGAAGAAGGGCAGGACACAGAAATTCCGCTTGACCCTGCTGGACGGCGTTACCGGCCAGCCGATTGCCGAGGAACTGTACAACAGCAAAGACCCCGCGACCATCATGGCCTTTCTAGTGAAGTATCTGGACCCAAACAAGCGCACATTTGTTGTTACGGACCTTTATCCGAGCTATCCAGGGATATTTGAGGAATTCTTTGGCGAGAACTTGATTCATCAGTATTGTCTCATGCACTTGGACAAGCTAATTGTCGCCGATTTCCCTAATAATACGACTATCGAGCAGGAATTGGTGAAATACCGGATGTTGAACATCTTCTACAACAGGGATGCGAAACTCGAGTTCTTGCGGGGCCTGGTGGAAGAAGAGCAAGTGAGGAGGGCGGGGGATAAAAAGGCGTACAGGGCGTGGCTCAGGAAGCAGATGGCGAGTTTTAGGACATTTGTACATGAGCGGGAGCTAGAGCGGAGACGAAAGAAGAGGAATTTGGAGCAGCGCCCTTATATTGGGGCTTTGAGAGTATTTGATGAGTTGATGGAGAAAATAGATTCTTTTGAAAAGCCCGTTCAGAAGCGTCTGAGAAAGATTGAGAAGAACTGGGTGCATTTTACAGCGTTCTATTTCGTGAAAGATGCGCCGGCTACGAACAATGGGGTCGAGAACTACTACTCAACAAGCTTGAAAACGCATAGGAAGAAGCAGCTCAGGACTGATAAGGGAATCGAGAACCAGATGAAACTATCCGCGATGAAGAGGGCTGGGCTGCTAGGTAGATGTAAAAAGACACTACTGGAAGCGTTTTTGATGTTCGTACCGTTTTTGGATCACGGGTAAGACTTTTACTATTCAAATTGGCGTGAATGAAGAGAAGTGGTTAGCGGTAGCTATCGCCTTTTTACTCGTATAATGGCCGTTTTTGATCTTTTGGTACAGTTTTGGATAAGTGTATTGTGGATTTTTGACAGGAAGTCCATGTGGGATCACTTTATGGTAGTTTAATTTGCAAACACGATGAAAATGTTGGGTACGATGGATGAAAAATTAAAAAATCACTGACTTTTTCGATTGTGCCATCCAGAAGCATTACAAACGGAATATACCGCATAACAAGATTCATCAGCATCTGCTTGAGGTGGAACTGGCGAGACCTAATCTAAAAAAGCAGAAGAAGCGTAAAAGATGCAGATATGAAAGAAAGC
>WSZT01000234.1 GCA_013139985.1 Candidatus Methanophagales archaeon
TTTTAGTGAAGTTCGTAGTTCTTTTATAGTATTATGGGTAGTATTAGCCGTTTTATTTTCACGTGTCTGACGCCAGCACTCTTCAACGGGGTCAATATCGGCAGCACCTGTTGGCAAGAACATGTAATCAATTGTATCCTTGTTCTCTTTGAAATAGCCCACAACAAGATTATTTTTGTGCCACGTTGCTCTGTCAAAAATGAACAACACTTTCTTATAACGCTTGTGCATCCTTTTTACAAATTTTAACACTCCCTCTTTAATCTGATGACTCATTTCTTGGTAGTGGAACTTTCCATGCCCTGTTATAGCGCCTCCCACATTTATTGCCTCTTTCGAACCATTCATGTAGACAATCGGTGTTGTCCCTTTACGGGCCCAACATTTACGTCTGTCCGCAACAATTGTAAAATGAGCCTCATCCATGTAGATAATCACTACGTCTTTACCAAAACTTTCGCGTTTTTTTTTAACTGCTCTTTGAACTCGTCAACATCCTTCTGATTTCTGCGTTTGTGCCTTGGTCTTGGAACCAAACGAACAAAACCCAAATTTGAAATAATCCTGCGAATATGCCTCGATCCATATGAAACCCCAAATTTCGACTTGATCAATACCTGCACATCTTTTGTTTGCCAGCCCCTTGTATATCCATTTTCCATCGTGTAAGGCTTATCTAGGATTGAATCTAGCTCTTTTAAGTTTTCTTCACTCAACTTAGCCTTCTTTCCCCTTCCTTTCTTATCACGAAGCCCTTCAAAGCCTTTTTCTTTGAATCTACAATGCCAGAAAGAGACGCTACTCTTGGAAGTGTGGCATATCTTTTCTATATCTCTATCCGTGTAGCCTTCTTTCAATAAGAGAAGGTAATGCAGACGCTCTTTTATTTTTCCGTCCCTCTCTCTTTTATATCTTTTCTCTAGCTCTTCTAAATTGACATCTTGCAACGCCATAAAATCATATTATTGTCCTATTATTTAAAGCCTTGACTATATATAGGGTGTACATAATGTTGTGTTATTATAAATAATAATAGCCGTAAACATAAACTTGAATGAACTAATATTTAGACTGACCAGTTAGGGTGCTGATCAATATGGCAAATGGCGGTGTGGTAGACTATATGTGGAACATTTTCTGGGTATTCCTGATGTTAACCCTGCTTATGCCGCTTCTTAAGAAGAAACTTCTTGATATTGCAAGGCTGAAGCTAATATCAAAGACCGTGAAGGAGAAAAACAAAGGAGGGTTGAGCGGGCTAACATATGTTCTTGCAAAGAATAGATAAATGAGGCGCGCTGAGGAGAATGACACAAAAAGAAGCCTTTGACGAAGTGAAGGTCCTTTCTGTTCCTGATACATTAGACAAATTATCTGCTAGTGCTGACGGTCTGACACGAGAAGAAGTAGAAAAGCGGCTTGAAGAGTATGGATACAACGAAATCACCGAAAAGGAGGTGAACCCCATTGTAAAATTCCTTGGCTACTTCTGGGGTCCTATCCCTTGGATGATAGAAATCGCAGCCATTCTATCAGCAGTAATACATCACTGGGCAGATTTCTGGATTATCGCAGCTCTTCTGCTGGTTAATGCAGTTGTAGGTTTTTGGCAGGAGCACAAGGCTGAGAATGCTATCGAACTGCTCAAGAAGAGACTAGCGTTGAATGCAAAAGTTCTTAGAGATGGAACGTGACAGGTTGTTCCCTCGAGGGAACTTGTTCCAGGGGACATCGTCCGAGTGCGCCTTGGAGATATTGTACCTGCCGATATAAAATTGGTAAGCGGGGATTATGTACAGGTGGACGAATCGGCACTGACCGGCGAGTCACTACCCGTGGAGAAGCATGCAGAGGGTGTAGCTTATGCTGGCTCGATTATCCAACTGGGAGAGATGACCGCCGTAGTGTATGCTACCGCAATGAACACCTACTTTGGCAAAACGGCAAAATTGGTGGAAGTAGCGAGAACGGAAAGCCATTTCCAGAAAGCCGTAGTCAAAATAGGGGACTATCTGATTGTTTTAGCAGCCTCCCTTGTTGTTCTCATCTTCATGGTCGCCATGTTCCGCCATGAGAGTCTAATAGAAACACTGCAGTTTGCGTTAGTCTTAACTGTGGCAGCCATTCCCTTTGCGCTGCCTGCGGTACTATCAGTCACGATGGCAGTCGGCGCCGCGGCACTGGCGAAAAGAAAGGCAATAGTCAGCAAACTGGCTGCTATTGAGGAGATGGCGGGTATGGATGTCCTCTGCTCGGACAAAACAGGGACACTAACCCAGAACAAGTTGACACTTTCCGAACCTGTTCCCTTTCCCGATTATACCAAAGAGGAGGTCATTCTTTTGGGTGCTCTCGCATCCCGTGAAGGGGACCAGGACCCGATTGACATCGCAATCCTGAGTGATGCAAAGGCGCTACAAACACAAATTGATAGATATATAGTAACTGCGTTCACGCCCTTTGACCCAGTCCATAAGAAGACAGAAGCAAGCATCCGCGATACCGAAGGAAATGTCTTTAAAGTGTCCAAGGGAGCACCACAGGTAATTCTAGCGCTTGCTGCGAATGCACCGCAGATTGAAGATGCAGTCAATCAAAGAGTCCTTGAACTTGCAGAAAAGGGCTACCGAGCTTTGGGTGTGGCAAAGACAAACAAAGAGGGTGAGTGGGAATTTGTGGGAATAATTCCCCTGTACGACCCACCTCGCGTGGATTCCGCAGAGACCATTAGAACCGCAGAGGATATGGGTGTTCAGGTGAAAATGGTTACTGGAGACCATACAGCCATTGCCAAAGAAACTGCGCGGCTGATCAATCTTGGTACTAATATCCTGTCATCCCAAAGTCTTGTAGATATGAAGGACTCAGAATCGCAGAGACTCATTGAGGATGCGGATGGTTTTGCACAGGTTTTCCCGGAGCACAAATATAGCATCGTGGAATGTCTCCAGGCAAAAGGGCACATCGTTGGGATGACTGGTGACGGAGTAAACGATGCACCAGCTTTGAAGAAGGCCGATGTTGGTATCGCGGTGGAAAGTGCCACAGATGCTGCACGTTCCGCAGCCGACATCGTTCTGACACTGCCAGGGTTATCCGTTATCATCGATGCCATAAAGGAAAGCCGTAAAACCTTTCAGCGGATGAATAATTATGCCATCTACCGCATTGCCGAGACGATCCGGGTATTATTTTTCATGACGCTATCTATCCATACTGATATTTAATTTCTATCCTATCACAGCACTTATGATTGTCCTTCTGGCACTGCTAAACGATCTCCCAATTATAGCTATCGCATATGACAATGTTAAATATTCGGATAAGCCGGAGAAGTGGAATATGCAAGTAGTGCTTGGGATAGCGACCGTTCTGGGCATTGCTGGTCTCATCTCTTCGTTTGGTATCCTTTACATAGGTGAAGAAATGTTACACCTGACATCGGGGTGCATTCAGTCATTCATTTACCTGAAGCTCTCAGTGGCAGGGCACTTGACTCTCTTTGTAGCACGAACAAGGGGACCTTTCTGGTCTATCCGACCCGCTAAGGTTCTATTATTAGCTATTATCTCAACACAGTTAATTGCCACATTGATTGTTGTGTATGGAATCTTTCTGCCACCAATTGGCTGGAAACTGGCGTTGTTTGTCTGGGGCTATGCGTTGGCATGGTTCATTGTAAACGATTATGTGAAGCGAGCTGCGTATGATGTCTTTGACCATAGTAAAATTATCTTTCATAGATAACATGCTTTAGTATCAAGATTTTTAAAGTATTAGAGATAAAGAATGGCGGAGATGGTAGAGCATAGCACAAAAGAGCGGAAATACATACAGAGATGGGTGCTCTTGAGTATACTAATAGGGATAGTGGCAGGATTTGGAGCATTTGCATTTTATCTGCTGCTACAAATTATGACTGATTTTTTCCTTGGTTATCTCGCCGGATTTCAGCCCACCCCTCCGGCTGGTGAGCAGGAGATCCCATACATTTCGCTATCTACTGCACCTTTCCGTTTATGGGTGCTTGCACTGATGCCTGCACTTGGTGGACTTATAGCCGGCTTGCTTATCTACTCTTTTGCACCGGAGGCGGAGGGGCATGGAACAGATGCGATAATAGATGCATTTCACAACAAAAAAGGGGTGATAAGAAAAAGAGTGCCTCTGATCAAGGCAATCGCTTCTGCCATCACCATAGGCTCAGGTGGAAGTGCAGGGAGAGAGGGTCCAATTGCACAGATAGGAGGTGGTTTCGGCTCTTGGTTGGGTACTAAGTTGAAGCTAGGCGAGAGAGAGACCAGGACGATGTTGGTTTGCGGTGCTGCTGCGGGCATCGGAGCCATGTTTAAAGCACCGCTTGGAAGTGCTTTGTTTGGGACAGAAGTATTATATAAACGTGATTTTGAGATGGACGCCATGATTCCTGCCATCGTCTCTTCGGTCGTTGCATATGCTGTATTCTGCTCTATTCCGTGTATTGGTTGGCACCCCATATTTGATACTCCGCCTTATACCTTCACGCATCCAAAAGAGCTGATTTTCTTTGCTGTATTGGGTATTGCTTGCACAGCCTTAGGTATTTTCTATATTAAAGTATTCTATGCGACAAGAGCATTTTTCAAGAGATTAACGATTCCAAATCATCTAAAACCTGCTATTGGTGGTGCTTTGGTCGGTATATTCGTATTAGTAATTGGCTACTTCGAGCCACAGGCGTTGGATGGGATACTTGGCATGGGATACGGCACCGTTCAGACAGCAATAGACATGGAATTGCCACTTCCGGAATTGATGAAACTAATGCTTATCGTTGCCATTGCAAAGATATTTACCACTTCGTTTACTATAGGTTCAGGCGGAAGTGGCGGTGTTTTTGCACCTTCATTAGTTATAGGGGCGATGCTAGGTGGGTTGTTTGCGGGGGTATCACACTTTTTCTTCCCCGAAATAATAGCGGGGCCAACGATGTCCGCTTTTGTGGTTGTAGGAATGGCTGCTTTTTTTGCCGGTGCGGCGAAAGTGCCTATTGCAGCAATATTAATGATCTCTGAGATGGCGGGTAGTTACAGTCTGCTGGTGCCGTTGATGCTCACTTCGGTAGTGGCTTATGCGCTTTCCGGTGGATGGACGATATACGAGAAACAAGTAAAAACGAGAAAGGAATCGCCAGCACATAGTCGTGAATTCATGGTGGATTTACTCGAGGGGATAAGGGTAAAAGATGCGTATGTAGAAGCGGTACAGACCATTTCAGCGGATAAGACAGTGAAAGAAGCACTTTATTTCGTTGATAGAACCGGACATATAGCCTATCCGGTCGTGGATAAACAGGGTAGGCTGGTAGGAATAACGACCTTAATGGACTTGGAAAAGCAAAGAGAAGAAGGGTCGGTTTATCGAAAAGTACGCCTAATGTGCACAAAGGAAGTGCTCGTAGCATATCCGGACGAGTTTCTGGAAGATGCACTGCATAAAATGGACATATACCATATGGGTAGATTGCCAGTGGTAAAGGGGCGAAGTGAAGAAGAGAATAAAGAACTAGTAGGAATAATAAGCAGGGCCGATATAATAAGGGAGCACTGCCGCAGGTGGTCGCTTATTAAAGGTGGCCCTTCATCATGACTGCAACATTTATATTGCAGAAGGTACATCTCCTTATTGTATCCAACTTTATGAAAGGTGTAAACATATAAGGAAAAGGAAAGATGACAATAAAGGAAGAGTTACCGCCGGGAGAAGTGCCGCCAGAGGAAATCCAGGAAGCGAATGCTATTGTTTCCTTTACTTTTTCTGACATGTTCAAATCAATCTTAGGCCCTCGTGGCTCGAAGAAACTGATCACCAGTGGAGCAACAAAAATAGATGCCGCAGACCTCGTAACCAGTAATGCATACAGCATAGTAAAAGAATTAGAATATAAGCATCCGGCTGCCGATATATTGATTAACGCTGGGTTAACCCAGGGTGAGAGAGTGGGCGATGGCGTATCTACTGTTATGGCGCTAATAGGTGAGTTTGTCTGGCGTGGCTATGAACTGAAAAAGTTGGGCATACATCAAAATGTGGTTATAAGTGGCTATGCTATGGCATTGGAACGTACAAAAGAGATGCTTAACGATCTCGCTTCTACGGTGAACATAACCGAAAGCGATGCTTATTTGAAGCAAGTGGCGAAGACCGCCTTGAAGATAAGTGCTTACGGTGGCGAGGATAATTTAGCTGATGCAATAGTGAAAAGCATAAGACGGTTAAGCGAAAGTGGCGAAATAGATGTGGATGATGTCGCAATAGAGACAAACAAAGGCGGAAGAGTAGTAGATACGCGATTTTACGAAGGCGTTGTTATAGACCGGGATATTCTGGATGCGCTTCCAACAGAGAAGGAGAATGCAAAGATAGCTTTACTTGATTTCCCTATAGAACATAAAGAGCCAAAAGTAAAGGGTAGGAAGGAGCTAAAAACCGGTACTGCAGCAAGGGAGCGAAGCAGCGCGGGCGACACAGTCGGTGCACTCGATTTTCATGTTAAACTATCAAAGCCCTCTCATTTCAAGGAGTTCCGAGAGGCAAGAACAAAGCTTTTCGATGACCTTATAGACTCGGTAATCGAGTCGGGTGCAGATGTATATTGCTGCCGGTGGGGTGTGGATGACGATGCGCTGGATAAGTTCCGTCGAGCGGGCGTAATGCTAATAAAGCGGGTGAAGTTAACGGACTTGAAGCGGTTGGAGAAATCCACAGCCGGGAAGATAGTGCAAGATGTGAGTGATTTGGATGCGAGCAAATTTGGCTCTGCCGGCAAGGTGGTACAGCGGCCGGTAGGAGGCGATAAATACGTCTTTTTCGAGCAGTGTCCGTATACAAAATCGTCCACGATAATTATAAGAGGTGCATTTCTACGGATTCTGGAGGGTATGGTAGGCGATATAAAAAGCGCTTTGTACGCGGTTGCGCTCTTATTCGACGATAATAGGGTAGTGCCAGGAGGCGGTGCGGTGGAGATCGAATGTGCTACACAGTTAAGGAAATTCGCAATGAGTATAGCAAGCAAGGAGCAAATGGTAGTAGATGCTTTTGCGGATGCTTTGGAGTCTATACCGCAGGCTATAGCGAAAAATAGTGGAATGGACCAGATAGATACACTTGCAGAGCTAAGAGCTGAGCACTATGCAGGTAACATCAATTTAGGGATTTCCGGCATGGACAAGAAAGTGAAGGATATGATGGATGAGGGGATAATAGACCCAATGCAGGTGAAATTGCAGGCTATTATCACTGCTACAGGTGCTGCGATCGGAATGATAAAGATAGATGATTTGCATATAGCAAAGAACGCAGTGACGGAAGAGGCGAATAATCCGGAAGCTCAGGTCGCCGGCAGAACGCGCGATCTGATAGAAACCGAGCAGCAGTCTTCGGGTTTCCAAATGTCCGGCGGGCGATTGAAATACGGTAGAACGGGCGAGAAACATCCAAAGTCAGTATATAGGAAGGATTGACCGTCGCCCGCTATATGGTCTAAGG
>WSZT01000199.1 GCA_013139985.1 Candidatus Methanophagales archaeon
GTTCTATCAAAGCCTTCAACTGCTTTTCCTGCTGCGTCAACGCACGCTGTTCCTTTTTGAGCGCCTTCAACTGCTCTTTAACTGCGGCCTGTTTATTCCTTAGCCGCACTATTGCGCGTTCTTCCAAGCGCTGGAATTTAGCATCATCCTCGGCGTCTCCTTCACGTTCCATATCGGCCTTCAACTGATTTTCCTCTATCACAAGCGCTTCCATATTCCTTTCAAGCTTGGCCATCTTCTCATCCAGCTTTTTACGCTCGTTTTTGAGCGGCGCTTTTTGCTTGTCGCTCCAATCGCTAGTCATAATAATCAGTTATGTTATACTTGCGGAAATAGTTAATTTTTCGCCGAAATATCGCGGGAAGGTATTGCTCGGGGATGTGGCAGAGGTGGCGGAAGAAATTATCAGGGAAACCTGCAAAGAGCTCGATATTGAGATTATAGACATGGCGATGAATGTGGATCATGTACATTTGTTCATAAAAGATCCTCCAAAATATTCTGTTAGCTGGATAGCGAAGCGGATAAAGGGGAGAAGCAGTAAGCTCTTGAGGGATCAATTTCCACAGCTTAAGGAGTGGTGCCCTGATCACTTGTGGGCACCATCGTGCTACCATGGGTCAGTGGGACATGGCTGGGAAGTGGTGGAGATGTATATATCAAGACAGAAGGGTTACGAGAAGACAGATACTCTACCGGTGATAGATGAAGAAAAGGAAAAACTTAGAGCACACAAAACATGGTACACATCGCTTTATGACAAACTTTTTGGCGGGACGCATCAAAAATAAAAAATCGAAAAGCGTATATATTCCTGTGACGTACCTACATTAAAAGTGTAGTTTAAAGTCATCGGCGGTCGTGCTTAAGTACAGGCCTTGTACCTTAAGTACGGGGTATAGTGACTTTTGATCAAAATGTTTTTATCTTTGCATGCAAAATTATAGATTGATGTCCATGATTAATCAGAACCAAGAACAAAAAAGGACTGTAAAGGTGATAGCCCCTCTTGTTGGGTTCACTTCTGATAAGAATTTTTTGGATTTCGGGGATTTTACCATACGAAAAATTCGTGAAGATGTTATTGACTCCCCAGGATTGGGGGGGATAACCCAAGAAACACCTCG
Source organism: Candidatus Methanophagales archaeon (assembly GCA_013139985.1). GTDB lineage: Archaea > Halobacteriota > Syntropharchaeia > Alkanophagales > Methanospirareceae > Methanophaga. The sequence continues at coordinate 1,128 of WSZT01000199.1, forward strand.
ATATGAAGAACTCAGAGAACTTTTAAAATCTGTTGAAATAACAAAAATGTCACGAAATGAGGAAATTAGCCTATTAGAAAGTTATATCATGTGTCTTGAGTACATCGATAGTGGTGGGGCGATTACTAGCCCTAAATATAAGATTGATGAGTTGATAAAGACATTTAGGCTTTATAAAACGGGGAATATAAGAAATTATTTCTTCATATTCACAACTAGTTCGTATCCGGGAGCTCAGTTTAGTAAGGGTATAGTTCGACTGCCATTTCCTTCTTTGGAATACTATTTCCATTATTCAGAAATCAATGACTTTTTAACATTCAAAAAAGATCTTACTAAACTTATCCCGGGCGAATGGAATAAAAATAACAGGTATATCGGTGTGGCATTGAGACACTTTAATTTTGCTAAGGAGTGGGATAATATCGAAGATAAAATAATCGATTATGTTATTGCGTTGGAGGCTTTATATTTAGGCGAAGATTTGGGAGAATATAGTTATAGACTTGCAAATCGATCTTCTTTAATGCTAAATGAAACATTTACTAAAAGAAAAGATAGATACAAAGATATTAAAAATGCATACACTTGGCGGAGTAAAATCGTGCACGGAGCATTTGACCCTGCAGAAAATAAGATCACCGATGAAGACATTGAAAAAATTGGCGATTTTTTAAGAATATCAATAAAAAAATTTCTCAATCTAAGTAAGCATTACAAGAAGGAGAAAATACATAAGCTAATAGATGAGAGTTTATTCGGCGAGAATGAGTGGGATAATCTACAAAAAGAATCAACTGAATTGTTGTTCTAATTATACGATCCAATCTTCACAGATGTGGTTGCACATCAACCTTTAATAATTATAGAATACTTTGATAAACAGAAGGGAAAACAGGTGAGGGTTTATCGTGGTACTGGCTGTGCTCAATGTCCGGATAAAAAGCTCTGCACAAAAAGCAAGCGTGGACCAAGGCGGATCAAATGCTACGGCAATGAGGCTAATCTACGTGAGATGGCTGAGAAGATGGAATCGCCAGAAGGGCAGGAGGTCTATCGTGTGAGTGCAAAAACGGTAGAACGGCTGTTCGGGCACGTTAAGCAAAATATTGGGTTAAGAGAGTTTTTGACCAGAGGTTTGCAAGGCGTGAGGGCTGAATTCAGTCTGGCATGCATAGCACATAATTTGAAGAGAATATGGACGATAAAAAGTCAAACTAAAGCTATTGGAGTGAATTCCACCAAAAATGGACGTATTGATCAATCATCCCTCAAAAATTTGTGTAGAAGCATTAAAGGGGTATGGTCCCAAATTTCATTTTCTTTGAGCAAAGGTTTAAGTATATACCAACTATAGTACGAATTAAAGTCAATTGTGGGACAGCCTCTTAAGTACGGGGTATAGTGACTTTAAATATACGATGAGAATTATGTTAAAGAAGGTGAAAAATATGGGAATAAAGAAAATGAACATCAAAAAACCAAAAACATTTTG